>DATDVK010000033.1:0-10099 GCA_035290085.1 Candidatus Peribacteraceae bacterium | reverse complement strand
AGGTGCCCTCAGTGAAAGATGCAGAGTTCGTCGCCTCCAAATCGGGCAAGAAGTACTATCCATTGAACAGCGCACAGGGAAAGAAGATCAAGGAAGAGAACCGCCTGTACTTCAAGGACGAGAAAGCGGCGAAGGCTGCGGGCTTCTCTGCCTAACTGCACCTGCGATGGATGCCATCATCTTTGATTTTGACGGAGTCATCGTCGACAGTGAGAAATACTGGCGCAGGGAAGAAAAAAAGTTCTTCAAATCTGTGATCCCTGGCTGGAAGGAAACTGATCATCACAAGATCGTCGGGATGACGATGGCCGGCTCCTACGAACTCTTCAGGAAGGATTACGAGATGGATATCTCTCTCGAGGAATACTTGGAAGAATACAAAGACATAGCACGTCGCGTGTACGAGCAGTGCTCTCTGATCGAGGGAATGACGGTTCTTCTAGGAAAACTGCAGAAGGCAACCATACCCCTTGCTGTAGCTTCATCAGCACCGGGGGAATGGGTAAGGCACATCCTGAAGAATCAGGGTATCTTTGGGTATTTTCGAGCCATCGTCACTGCAGAAGACATTGGGGAGTATGAGGGAAAACCGAAACCCGCTATCTACCTGCTCACAGCCAAGAAACTTGGAGTGAAGCCGGAAACTTGCATCGCCATTGAAGATGCAACAAACGGCATTCTCGCAGCGAAAACCGCAGGCATGAAATGCATTGGCGTCGATTTCCCGGGAAATACACCACAGAACCTCTCACGAGCAGATCTTGTGATAACAGACTTCAACGAGCTGAGCATTGAACAGCTGAATTCTCTGATCTAACTCTCCTCTTTCAGACTCTGCTGGCTCAAGAAATGCAAGTGCAGGTAGAACACCTCCTGTCCCCCGCCGCGCCCGACATGGAACCGGAGTTGGTACCCGTCTATCCCGTGCCTGTCTGCAAGCTGCTTGGCTTTGTAGATGAGCATTGCCGGTACATGGAGCGTTTCTTTGGTTAGATCTGCAATGGAGGGTACAAATTCCTTCTTGGGAATGAGGAGAAGATGCGTCGGCGCCTTTGGGTGAATATCTTTGAACACGAGCACTTCATCATCCTCGTATACTTTCTCTGCCGGGATCTCCCCGTCCAGAATTCTGTGGAAGATGGTTCTTTCAGTCATAGAGTAACAATGGGGAATGCGATCATAGCAGAGGACACCCTGAGAAAATCGAAGGGTGGAAAATGGTTCTTTCGCTCATAGAAGAGAGGGAATTTTCCCTAGCCTAGCATGCCTCAGAATGTCGACTCAGATTGACTTTTTGGCCAAAAAAAGAGAAAATATACACAGAATGCCTTCCAATGCTTCCCCAGAAGCAGGCAGACAGACCGAAACATCAGTCGAGGTACCGCCAACACTGATTGTTTCACAGCCAAAAAAACTCGAGGGCCTCCTCGAGACACTCGTGCTGCTCGACCGGGTGAGCGAGACTCTGGGTGAAGACCGTTCCGGCGATATGGGCAGTTCAGGGGCAACGGGAGCAAAACAGGGGGACGATGACCAGGAAATCTCCCTGCGCGAGCTGGCCATTGCAAACCTGCCCGACACACCCGTAATGCAGAAACACCTCAGGACACATATTGAGAAAGAAGTGAAGAAACTGCAGAAACAGGTGAGGTATGCCGCACGCCGCGCGACCAAGCCTGGAACGGCTTTCCAGATCAATCGCCTCTACGCACGTATTCGCAGGCTCAACGCGCTACTTGCTGAACTCCTGGAGGCATCGCATGAAATGCTCAAGCGCCTCTACGTGAAAATCTTCGTGGATAAGCAAACTGTCATTTGATCGAGCGCACCTCCTCCATGCGAGACGCGACTTCGCTCAGGAAATTCCCGAGAAGAGGGACCCATTGCACCTGCTGAACAAGCAGAATCGCAAGCGGAATGACAAGCGCCACAGCTGTGATCATCCCAAGACCGTACACGATACCCCGCAGAAAGTGTAAGAGGAGGTTCTTCCCGGGATGAAAGACGGCAGCATACTGCTCAGGCAATTCCCGGATAGTGTGCTCCAGATGATCAACGGAACGTTGGAGCTGCCTTTCGGAACTGGAGCTTTTTGAAACCATAGATTACTGTGTAGCAGTCTTCTTCGCATCCTTCTTGGATACCGCCTTCTTCTTTTTCTGCTTCTTGGATTCCGTAGTCTTCTCCTCGAAAAGATCTATCGCGTACTCCATGAGATGTTCCACAATGGAAATGGGCTTCATAAACACATCCTCCAACTGCCCCGTGATATTTTCGATACTCCGGACAATCTTGCGGACATCGACGGCAATGAAAAGTGCGTGGTAGAGAACGACAATGAACATGATTGCGACGGCAATCTCTAAGCCGATAAGAATGTCGTTTGCTGTGAGCATGGGCAGAACAGAAAGGGTACACTGAGCCTACAGTTCCTCCCTATCATGCGCAACGTGCTTCGACACATCCGGCTGATCCCACGCAAGAGCATTGTGTGTCTCATCAGGCTGTACCAAGCCACGTTCTCGCCCGACCACGGGCAACTCAAGAGCATGTACCCCTACGGTTTCTGCCGGCACCATCCCACGTGCTCAGAGTATGGGAAACAAGCCATCGCCAGCAGAGGGGTGATACGGGGAGTGCCCCGCGTGATGAAACGCCTGCTCTCCTGCCACCCCTGGACCAAACCCAGCGAGGAACGCATTCTTTCGGTTCTCAAGCGGGACGCTCCGTAAACAAACACTGCACAGCAGAGAGGACACATGTTAGGATGCGCCGGTGGTGCCACAACCCTCACCCACGATGACATCGGAGACAACAGCAGTTGGAAAACGAGCGGGGAAGCCCTGGGGAGTTCCCCTTTGGCTGAGTATCGTCCTGGTGTTTCTCGGCGGCTTCGCCATTGGAGGCATACTGATGACATACAGTGCAGCCTTCGGATGGGATGATACATGGCAGTACTTCTACAGCAAATACATCCTGTCGCTCTTCCACTTGTATCCGGGACCGCTGCCAGAGACACTGAAATTGTACGGCCCTCTCACGGAACTGTTCCTTGGGATCGCAACCGAATACATCTTCTTCCCCCTTCGGGATCCTCATTGGGTGCGACACGCACTCGTATTTGCTCTCTTCCCCACCACACTATTCCTGCATTTCGTCCTGCTCCGGAAAGGCGGTATTGCTCAGGCAACAGCACTCCTCGCGACCTGCTGTGTCTTTGGAATCATCCGCTTCGGTGGACATGCTCTTGTGAACGTAAAGGATTTCCCGGCCGCGAGTGCCTACCTCATCATCACACTGATACAGTGGCAACTCTTCCGATTCTGCTTCGACCGCCAGAAAATGGCATCGACACTGTGGCCTCCTGCTCTCGTCCTTCTTGGAACGGTTTCGGTTGTGCCATACCTGATGAGAACACCACTCCTCCTGCATTTCGCCATAACTTCTGCCACGTGCGTTCATGTTTCTCTCCTCCGGAGAGATATGGAGAAGAAGAGAAAATTGCTCCTGGCCACCATACCGATCATCAGCGGCTTGATCGCCATCAGCATCCTTCTCCCCTCCGTCTGGTCCGAGGGGTTTCTCGGCTCCATGGGACATACTCTGTCCTTCTATTCGCACCATCCGAGAGGACTCCCAACGAGAGTGCTGGGCATGGAGTTCGCTTCTGACGCAACCCCCCGCTGGTACGCACTGGCATGGATCGTTGTCATTGCACACCCAGCCGTCATTGCACTGGCAGTGCTTGGCATTCTTCTCCCTCTCCTGCACCGCAAAACAGCAGGCAGCCTCCTCACCATTCCCTCCTCTGTTGGCACCTGGCACATTTCTCTGCATCAATGGATGTGGATCGTCACGCTGCTCAGTTTCCTTGCTGTGGCCGCGATTGCACCGAACCTCTATAACGAGGAGAGACACATACTTTTCCTGTACCCACTGCTATTTTCAGCCGCAGCACTCGGCCTCGATTCACTCAAAAAAACAACGAAATACTGGCTCTCCGGCCTCATAGTCTTTGCATCCATCCTCTCATACATGGCATGGGGAAAGTACTCCTTCATCTACATCAATCCCCTGTTGAAAATGACAAACGAGAAGCATTTCACCGGAGACTACTGGGACGTATGTTTGCCGAAAGCCATCATCGTACTGAACGAAAACAGGTCTCCTAAGACCATTGTGATCCCCGAGGGCATTCCCCCTTCCATGTACATCCAGATAACCAGAATGCAACGGAGTGTGTTCTTCCGTGGGAGAGCATTTGACCGATCCCGCATCATACACCAGCGACCAGAGAGGGGACCCTACGTCATCTTCTACAATGATTCCGCTGGTGAGAGCATGCTCAAAGCAATGGAAACAGGTGAAGAATCATTGGTGTGGGGTGAAAAGAACCCGCTTGGTGAGTACATGTGTCTGGTTGCATGGCATCAATGAAGGCAGCCTATCGGCGCCGTTTCTCTGCGCAGCACGACCGGAGAACCTGAATAACACAGATTCCCTGCAGAATGCACCAGATCCACAGCACTTTTACTCTCTGCGAAATGCCTTCCAGGCGCCCACTCATGAGAATGACACGGAGATTTGAGAAATTATAGGAATAGTCTTTCAGCAATGAGAGTAGCAGAGCTAGAAAAGTTCCCTGCCGGTTTTTCTCCACTGCAACAAGCCCGTCCACAACACGCGACATGCGGCGGAGGAACGGAGCAAGTGAAGTCTTTGCTCTGTGGTACACCACAGCATCCGGCCCAAAAGAAAAAGAAACCCCCCTGCGGGACGCCCGGTTCCCCCACTCGTAGTCGCCACCGGAAAGCAGGGATGCATTGAACAAACCCACTCTGTCAAAAAGCGCCCTCGGAACGAACATATTCCCCGTGAGCGCATACTTCCTGCGAGTAATAATTTCTTCCTGTCTGAAAATGGTTGCCTGCTCATACAGTTCCACAGCAGTGGGTTTCGCAGAGATGGTCACGACAATCCTCCCCGCAACAAGACCACCCTGTAGAGAGAGAACTTGGCGCACACCACTCGCAAGCCAGTTTGGAGCCAGACGGCAATCGGAATCGGTGAGCGCAATCACTATCCCGCGCGCATGACGAATGCCGGTGTTCCTGCAGGCATAGGGGCCTGCCGCACTCTCACGAAGAACGAAAATCCCGTGCGCAGGATCTGCAAACTCCGCAAGATCACCATTCCCGCCATTGTCGACAACGATCACCTCCGTCTGTTCCCGGAGAAACGTCTGGGTTCGCAGGTCCCGGAGCAGCGCCTCCACCCCTTCCCTATTCTGAAAAACAGGCACAACGACTGAAACGGTGATGTGGGTGTTCTTCATCGGATAGAATGACACAGATGGAAAGAAAAACGCTCCTTTTACGGCATTGTACGCAGATGAGCGCTTGCGGCAAAACCATTCTTTGGAGAACATCTTCTTCGGTTTATCCGGAACTTCTTCACGGAAGCAGTCTTTCTTTGTATTCTTATCCTGCTTGTTCTTTCTCCGGATCCCAAAACTTCACCTCCCAGAAGCGGGTATAGCACCCTTCGACTCCCCCGCTTCGCGGGGTCGCTCAGGGCAAGCAACGGCTAGAGCACCCGCCTTCGCCCTCGCGAAGCTCGGGCTACGGCCGGGCAAGTCAGCCTTCCCCCCTCCCATTCACATCATCCTTTCTCACCAGCGGGTATAGCACAACGGTAGTGCATCAGCCTTCCAAGCTGAGGATACGGGTTCGATCCCCGTTACCCGCTCCAAGCTCTTGAGCAAGGAGTCTGAGCTTGCCGAAGACGACGCATGCGAAAGGCTTGGACGGCAACCCGTCCGAAGCTCCGAAGAAGCGAAGGAGGGTTACCCGCTCCACTTCCACAAACGTTATCACCAGCAAACACTTCCCCCTCTCGCCCGGCGAAGTCCTGAGCCTGCCGAAGGACGAAGTCGGGCCCCCGTTACCCGCTCCAACTATCTACTTATAGTCTTAAGGAAACCAATATATTAATTGGCTGAATTTGTGCCCTTGCCACCGCAGCGCATAGACAGATTTACAGTGAAACAATACACTGCTTATGAGTCCTTTTGCCTACCATGACCGCTTCTCCAATCCTCAGCCGCCTTTCTTTTCTCGACAGGTATCTGACTCTCTGGATATTTTCCGCAATGGCACTCGGCATTGCGCTCGGGAACATTGCCCCATCGTTCGTCGCAGGAATCACGCATCTCTCCGTTGGCACTACCTCTATCCCCATCGCCGTCGGGCTCATCGTCATGATGTATCCTCCGCTTGCGAAGGTGCACTACGAAGAGCTGGGACGCGTGTTCAGGAACGGCAAGGTGCTCGGACTTTCGCTTGTGCAGAACTGGATCATCGGGCCGATACTCATGTTCTTCCTTGCACTCCTCTTCCTCTCGGATCGTCCGGAGTATGCCGTGGGACTTATTCTCATCGGACTTGCCCGCTGCATCGCCATGGTGATCGTCTGGAACGACCTCGCTGACGGGGACAGGGAATATGCGGCAGGGCTTGTCGCTCTGAATTCGATATTCCAAGTCCTGCTCTACTCGGTCTACGCCTATCTGTTCATCAAAATCCTCCCGTCATTCTTCGGCATCGGGTTCGGCACAGTTGATCTCTCCCGCATCACCATTGGCTCCATTGCTCAGAGTGTCACGATCTACCTCGGCATTCCATTCCTCGGAGGAATGATCACCAGATTCCTCCTTGTGCGAACGCGAGGACGTGACTGGTATGAACAACGTTTCATTCCCCGCATCTCCCCTCTGACTTTGATCGCCCTTCTCTTCACGATCATCGTGATGTTTTCACTCCAGGGAAAGAATATCATCACCATTCCCCTTGATGTCGTTCGTATTGCCATCCCTCTCCTTGCTTATTTCCTCATCATGTTCTTCCTTTCCTTCTGGATGAGCCGCCGTCTCGGTGCCCCTTATCCGCAGACTGCCACTCTCTCCTTCACGGCTGCGAGCAATAACTTCGAGCTTGCCATCGCGGTTGCCGTTGCGGTGTTCGGAATCAACTCAGGTGCCGCTCTAGCTGCAGTAGTCGGCCCACTCGTAGAAGTCCCCGTTCTCATCGGCCTCGTAAACGTTTCCTTGTACCTCAGACGCAGATACTTTCCAACAGACACAAACTCCTAGTAGAACGCATCACGGTTGTCATAGTTTCCAGCCTTCGCCTTCGGGCTTCGGCCGGCAGGCCAGTAACCCGCTCCAGCCACAAAGTGGCTTATTTAAGCCATTTTATTTTGTACGCGTAAGCGGAAATACAACTGGCAATTCTTCTGAGACAATAAAAGCTATAGACTAACTTTGATATGCCCGTTGAAATTCCCGCAATTGCCGCTTTGACATTGGTCGCTTCCGCAGTCGGAACCATGACGGGTTTCGGCTCATCAACTATCATGATCCCTGTCCTGCTTTTCTGGTATCCACTGCCGCAGACACTACTACTTGTTGGCATCGTTCACTGGGTTGGCGACATTTGGAAAATAATTCTGTTTCGCAAAGGGGCAACATGGAATCTCATACTTCTTTTTGGTATCCCAAGCGTTCTTGCTGCCTATCTGGGTGCCAGACTCACACTCACTACAGAACCCACTATATTATTGCGTATCCTCGGTGCCGCCCTCATTGCCTACACATTCTTTCTCCTCTTCCACTCCTCATGGAAGTTACCGAAGAGGAATATGACTGCCATAACAGGCGGGGCGCTTTCAGGATTGATGGCAGGGATCTTTGGAGTCGGCGGAGCCGTGAGAGGAGCATTTCTTGCCGCATTCGATCTTCCCAAGCACGTCTACATTTTTACTGCCGGCGCCATTGCATTGATGACGGATTCCATTCGTCTGCTCACCTACGGAATCGGCAATGTGAATCTGCCAAGGGAACTCTGGTATGGCATGATCCTGTTTCTACCGCTTTCCTTTGCCGGTGCATGGTGTGCAAAAAAGATCGTTGGACAAGTTCCTGAAAAAGCCTTCCGACAGGTCATTGCGATCTTCCTTACGCTTGTTGGCCTGAAATTCCTGCTGTTTCCATAAACGGTTTACGGACACAAACCCCAAGAAGCACCCACTATAGTTGTAATAGTTTCCAGCCTTCGCCTTCGGGCTTCGGCCGGCAGGCCAGTAACCCGCTCCCTTCTCAAAAAAATTTTGAAGATGCCTCTCTTGCTTTCGCCAGAGAGTAGAATGCCCCCATGGACTTACACCCTCTCTTCGTTCACTTCCCGATCGCGCTCCTCACGCTGTATAGCTTCCTGGAAGTAATCAGACGTTTTACAAAAAACGAGCACTGGGTGAAGGTTCGCGCGGTGCTGGTGATTGCAGGAACCATAGGAGCCTTTGTGAGCCTTTCAAGCGGCGAAATAGCAGAGAAACTCTTTGGCGACCGCACATTGCATAACGTACTGGAGGCACATGCCATCGCTGCGAATGCGACCACATGGATCTATGCGATCCTTGCCGTCAGTTACCTGATCCTCTGGTTGCAACAGACGACCGCACATCCTCCCCTGCTTCAGAGAATCCTGGGGAAAGCCCGCCTTGGAGAACCGCTTGCCTCCAAAATTCTTGGAACACCCGTTGCACCTGCGTTAGCAGCGCTCGGTTTCATTGGACTCTCTCTCACCGGCGCGCTTGGAGCGATACTTGTCTACGGCCCCCAATTCGATCCCGTCACATCATTGGTCTACAACCTGCTCTTCGGCAGATAGAAAATACTGCTTGAAAAAACACGCGGTGCAAATGCCCGCGTGTTCTTAAAGGTCAAAGAGAATTACACTCTGGAAACCTTCTCAGCCTTTGGGCCTTTTTTGCCCTGCCCGACCTCGAACTGCACCGTATCTCCCTCATGGAGAGAATTGAAAGACACATCAACAAGGTCTGTTGTGTGAAAGAAGAGATCTTCGCCTCCGTCACGAGAGATGAAGCCGAAACCATTCAATAGTTTCTTAATAGAACCTGTATCCATAAAAAAGGATGAAAAAAAGTAGAAATGTAATCATAACTTTGTAGAAGTATTCCTACCTCTTTCAAAACTAAGCTTACGACGTAAGTATAGCATGAAAACACCTCTCTCCTACAATATTCCTCAGGAAATCCCCGAAGGCCCTTTCCTCAGCAAATGCACCGCTATCCCCTAGACAGCCTCTCAGGTGCCAGGAATAATCCCTTCCCCTTTCATCCCGTCACAACTCTCACGATGGCTCGTCGACATCTCACAAGCATGCACGATCTCTCTCCCGATGAAGTCAGAAGGATTGTGACGGAAGCCCATGCATCGAAAGTTCTCTGGGATCAGGACAGGCCACCAGAGAGCAGGTTTATGCAGGACAGGAATGCCCTTCTCCTGTTTGAAAAACCCTCGCTGCGCACCGCCTCATCCATCCAGACAGCCATTGCCAGACACGGAGGTTTTTCGAAATTCGAAGAGGCTGGCAACCTTCTGAAGCGGAGCGATGGGAAAGAACGCGAATCATTGGAACATGTCATCGGGGCGCTCGAGAGGTACTACCATTTCATCATCGCCCGGGTGTTTGAGCACGATACCATCCAGAGAATTGTGCAGGCATCGAGACGCGCATCTGTTGTGAATGCTCTCTGCAACAGACATCATCCTCTGCAGGCTCTTGCGGATGTCACGACCATAGACAGAGAATTCCATGACATTGCACCGGCGAACCGGAGAGTCGCGTACATTGGTGATGGAAACAACGTCGCCACCTCCCTGAGCCAGGCATGTGCCATGACAGGAATGAATTTCGTACACGCAGGACCGGAAAAGTACAGAATCCCAGCCGATGAATGGGAGTTGGCAAGGAGATATGCAGCTGACAGTCATGTGTCTCTGGAATTCACAACAAAGCCAGAAGCAGCAGTGGACGGTGCCCTTGCCGTGTACACTGACACCTTCGTCTCCATGGGGGACGAAGCGGAAGAAGCAAAACTTCTCCGTGCATTCGCAGGGTACCAGATCACACCGGAGCTCATGGGAAGAGCAGACCCCAAAGCCGTGTTCCTGCACTGCATGCCGGCCCACACGGGGCAGGAAGTGCACAAAGACGTCGTCGACGGCCCCCAGAGTCGC
>DATDVK010000032.1:0-5595 GCA_035290085.1 Candidatus Peribacteraceae bacterium | reverse complement strand
CTTAAGAAACCGGGTTTCCCGAACATCTCGGTGGAGCTGACCTGAATGGCCAGTGGCACCTTCCGGGATGCAATAATCTCGATCCCGCCCGGTTGCGGTTCGTAGTGGTGGATATATGTGATGTTGTCTTCCCGTTGTTCTCCCGCAGGGTTGAAGACGACAGTATCGATGTCATCCTCTGCCAGCATATTGAGTGCATCCGGGTGAATAGCGCCTCCGTCCGCTCCGCGGGTATTCCCGAAGAGCTCCATTGCAAGCGCAAAAGTCATCTCCTGTATGACACGGGCACGGTCATTTTTCTTGGGATCGTCACTCATGATGGGGTACTCCTTCTCTATGAGGTATGCCACGTGCTCTCCGAGATCCTTTGCCACCTGCGCGAGGAGAGCGCCTGTTTTGTCACTGTAGCCGCGCTGGCTTGCGATGACAGGAAGGTATCCGCCCGCGATGAGAATGGTGTGGTCCTGCAGGAGTGATCCTACCTCTACTCGCATTCCTTTCCTCAGTGAAGCGATAGCAGCAGCAGTTTTCTGTTCATGATCCTCGGTAACTTCCTTCTGAGAACCGAGCAGGCTTCGCAACCTCCCAATAGTTTTTCCTATGAATGCCCTCAGCTTTTCTGCGAGGGTCTTCTCTCGCTCAACAATTGCTTCATACAATTCATCCGAGAAGCCTTCTGTCTTAATTCCACCTGCTTCCAGGTTCCGCAGGGCGGCGTATTGCAGGTAAATGGCTTGTGCAAGCTGCTCGCCCACGCCGGTAATGGAGTAGTAGCCGTCTGCGCTCTCAAGTACCCAGTCCTTCTCCAGTTCATGGAGTGTGCTTGTAGCTGCCCCGTCAATCCGTGCACCAAGCTCATCGAGCATTTCATCAATCACTGTATCGAGTGCTGCGTTTGCGGATGCAGCTTCAAGCAGGGGATCAGCTTCCACTTCGGCATGCACAACTTCTTTGAGGAATCTCCGGATGCGCTCCAGCATGTCACGCGCCTTGCCGGTATCGCCTTCACGAAGACACTTTGCTATGGCGATGAGGTGCGAAGTTGTATTGAATCCTTCCTTCAGGTTGCCGTCGGAGTCCCTGTCCCGTGCGTCCTCATGCGCCATCGCGGTGGACCTCCTGTCTGAGCTGCGGATGGCGGAAATGGCGAGTATCTGCTTCTTCCCGTGCGTCTGACGGTCAAGGACGGTTGCGAAGTTTTCCCGGAGCTTTCCGGCGTTGTCTCCGCCGATCTTGGTGATGTACACATCTGCATCGTGCAGGACGTCGAGGCCGGTGCGTGGAGCACTCCGGTCCGCAATCTGAGGTGTTTCTGTTCCGTATGTGGTTCTTCCTGCGGAACCCGGCGGAGTTCGTTCTTGATCTGCTTGCTGGGAGTATCCTGTAGGGTGAAGGCTGGCCGGAGGAGGAACGAAGTCGGGTTGATGGGATTCCATGAGGTGAGGAGAGGTATGATACAAAAAACCTCCTTGCGAAGGGAGGCTTTATTTCATGTAGATGGGGTCTAGCAGCCGCCCTTCCTGTATGAGGAGGTCTTCTTGGTCTTCATGGTCTTCTTGTGACCGAGGGACTGCATAGCGAGGGGAGAATAGAAGACTCCGGAGGGAAGTCAAATTATTCTTCGGATGCATCCATCATTGCTTTGTAGTCATCCATGGCTTTCATAGCATTGAACGCTTTGATAAGTGCGGTCCGCTCCGCGACATGTGTGTCGCGATGTGTTGCGCTATGTGTGACTTCGTAGCCGTTCCGGATGGTGAAGCTGGATATGGCTGCGGTACTGGATCCCTCTCCCACTGCGCGGGTATGGAATCCATCGCGGGGCATCTCAACGCCGGGAATAATCTGTTTCATACCTTGCATGATGGCGTCGAGCTCTCCTTCATCTTTTGCGGAAGCGACGCCAATGATTTGCTCACCATCTCTGGTAGTGATCCGTACGGCGAATTTTCCATCTACACGATCTATTTCCGTGACATCTGCAATGTATGCTCCTCCTGTGATTTCTATTACAGAGGGGTAGTATGCTTCTTCCATCACCTCGCTGTCCGAAAGCCCCTTCCGTCGCTGGAGTCTGTCGGCAGTTGCGGAGACTGCGTCGGTGAACAGTTGTCTGTCTTTTTCCCGGAAGGGCAATTGTTTCCCCTCAAGGTAGTCTTTGATCCCACCCCACCCTGAATGCTTGCCGAGGATGAGCTTGCTCGTGGCACCGTACCGTTCGGGCACCAGTACTTCATACGCCCTTCTGCCCCTGCCGCTCCGTTTGGCCTTCAGGTGACCATCCTGATGGATGCCTGCCTCGTGGGCGAATGCATTCTCTCCGACAATCGGATGCTCCGGGGAGATGGCCTTCCCAAGGATGGAACTTAAGAGCAGTGCGGTTTTCATCACCTGTTTTCGCACAATGGGATCAGTAATTCTTCTCCCAGTTGCTTCCTCATAGTAGTGCAGATTGGCATCCAGTCCTGCGAGGAATCCTTCGAAGGAGAAGTTGCCTGCCCGTTCTCCAATGCCGAGAATGGTCGGTTCAAATTGCTGTGCACCCGCCTCGAGCGCTGCGTGGGCGTTGGCAACAGCGTTACCCGTGTCATTGTGGCCGTGCCAGGAAATCACCACATGCTGGAAGCCGTGTTCATCCAGAAGCTTCCGTACATGTGCGACGCGTTTCACGATCTGCATCGGGACCGCAATACCGACCGTATCCGGCAGGTTGATAATGTGTGCTCCCGTTTGCGCCGCGGCGAGAATCACTTCATCCGAAACGCTCTCCTCCGTGCGCGTCCAGTCTTCCAGTGAGAACTGAATGACAGCGTTCGGGTCCTGTTCGCGGATGTACGGTATCTCGGTTTCAATACCCGGTATGACCACTCTGTGGATGAGACTGGAGAGGTTCCCGGGTCTGCCTCCTGCTTTTCTGATATCTTCGTCAAACTTATCTATCTGATCCTGGGAAGTGGAGATGAACGTATGCACTCCATGATGCGGCGCCCCACCGACGGCGGACAGAACACTCTGGATGTCCTTCCTCTTCAGGCGTGCAAGGCCGGAAATGCGCGGGTATATGGACTCGTGCGACGGGCGCGGGAGCTCCAGGGGTCCGACTTCATTCGCTATGCGTTCCACGGCTCGGAAGTCGCCCGGGCTTGCAATGGGAAATCCTGCTTCGATGCCGGGTATGCCCATGCGGACGAGCTGTTGTGCAATTTCCAGCTTCTCTTCTTCTGACATGGTGTTCCCCGGGGCCTGTTCGCCGTCGCGCAGGGTCACGTCGTTTATGAAGAGGCGGGTGGTTGCTCTTCGTTTACCGATTTGTGCTTCGTAGGCTTCCCGCATGAGCCTGTCGGCTGCAGTCTCGGCTCCGGGGGTTCGTTCGGTGGATCTTCGTCGCATGGTTCTGTGGGTGAATGGCAAATACAAATATGTTGGCTCGCAGAAAACCTGCCAGCCCTCGCTTGGAAGGATGGTCCGTACGCTCAGTTCAGATTTCTACGCACGCGGCCGTCCTTCCGCCGTAAGGAGGAGCCCTTCGATAAGGCTCAGGGCAAGGAGGGAGAGGCCGAGACTCAGTTGTCTCTGGTGCATGGGAAAGATAGGCGACATTCTACTGGTGTTTTCCTGGGAGTCAAGACGAAGAAGAGAGAAGAGGGATGAGAGTAAGAGAAAAAGAGGATTTGGCTTCTTTGGTTTTTGATGCTTTCCTCATTCCTCTTATTCTCTTTTCTCTTACCCTATTGCAGGTTAGTCGCAAGTTGAATGTTAGGCTGCATCCGGGGGTGTATGCCGAGCGATGCCATTTCTCCCTCGCTGCGCATGTGGGCAAATTGCAGGAGAAATTTAGCGGGTGCAACGTCGTAGCGGGGCTCCACGAACCTTGCAATCCCCACACCGGGAATAATGCTCATGGGGACGGACCGTCCCATGCTGTGTTGCTTCACAAATTCAGGGAGGTTCCCATGCCAGAAGATCCCATCCTTCGCCTGGTCGATGATGAAGAAGTACCGGTCATGCAGTTTGCAGACAGCCATCTGGTGCCAATCGTGAAACAGGCGATCCCTAGGTTGCGTCGGCCAGGTGGAGAGGAAGTACGTCGGAATGCCCGGCTGTGAGAGTTTCTCACATGCGTGGCGGGCGGGATCGTTACAGTCGAATTTGTCACCTTGCATCTGTGCCGCCCTCTCGTAGGAGATCTGATAATTACTTGCCCAGTCGTAAGCGTCGCAGGCGACATCGATGAAGTTTTCCTGCTGCAGTCTCTCTGCCGCTGCGTGCGCCATCTGCCATGGAGCGATGCCGGTGTCTTCGTCCATGGCGGATGCAGAGTAGTCTTCCCGGAACGTCACCCCCTCCAGTGAAGACTGGACGAGTCGTTCGAAAGAGTACTGGTCGAGTTTGGGGATTTCCCGGTGCAGTTCATCCGGGTACTTCGGCTGTAAGAGTGTTCCTATGCCTCCCATAATGGATGCATGGACGACGAGAATATTTCTCATGCTTTTGTCGAGGAAGGACCGACGGTTCAGCGTGTGTCTGGACGTGCTTGCGGATTCGAGTCGACGAGCGCGCATTGGGCACATTAACTCGCACTCCCAGTCTCATTGCAAGATTACTTTGAGGTGAAGTACCTAGAATGTCAGTTCACTTCCATTGTAAGCCGAAAGCAGGATGTCTGATTTCTTCGTTACCACTCCCACCTGCTTCGCTTGGATGTTCTGCTTCTTCAAACCGTTCACAGTGGCATCTGCATCGGCGGGGTCCACCACAGCGAGCATCCCTGTGCTCATGTTCCAGACGCGGTACGCTTCCGCCGTCTCCACACCTCCCAGTTCAATGAGGTCTTTGTAGAAGTCATGGGGTTCCCAGAGATCCGTGAGCGCGGCACCCAACCCGGATTTCTTGAGCGTGCGCCGGAAGTTTCCGGCAATCCCTCCGCCCGTGATGTGCGTGAGTGTTTTGATCTCCACGAGGCGCTCTTCCCCAAACCGTCCGAGCAGTGTGAGGAGCGCGCCATGGTAGACAATACTCGGGGTCAGGAGCACTTTCCCCCAAGTGTTGTCTTTCCATGTCTGTTTGTGCCAGTCCTCCCCGTAGCGGGTGGAAAGAATTTTCCGTATGAGGGAGAAGCCGTTGCTTCGCGCACCGGAGGAATACAGGGCGATCACCGCGTCGCCTACCGCGATCGTTTCTGATTTGAGTTCTCTTCCTTTTTCGATAATTCCCACGCTCGTGGCATTCCATACGGGGGAAGTGGTGGCACCGGGGACTTCGGCAATTTCTCCGCCGGGGATGATGATCTTCTGTTCCTGACATGCTTTGGAGAGTCCTGCCATCAGGGAATCGATCATCTTCTCCTCCACCTTCGGGACATCGATCGTGTTGCTTACGCTGATCACCTCTGCACCGGTGCAGATAGCATCATCCACCACCATCGCCAGCAGGTCGTACCCCAGTGTGTCAAATTTGCGCATGGCACAGGCCAGTTCCATTTTCGATCCCGTTCCGTCATCGTTCTGCACAAGGTAGAAGCCGCCCATGTCTATGAGGCCGGCGAATCCGCCCTCTTCCGCTACGGCACTGCCCGTCATACCTTTACGGCTTTTG
>DATDVK010000031.1:0-2815 GCA_035290085.1 Candidatus Peribacteraceae bacterium | reverse complement strand
GATCGTTCTTCTTGAAGAAGGAGCATCGGTGCGGGCGCGCGTGTGGTTGGGGTGTAAGGAGCCTGAATCGCTGCATACAACAGAAATTTTTCTTGAGGACGGAGCAGAACTTTCCCTCCTCTTTGTGCAGGAGAGTGATGCTCCTTCTCTCACCATCCGGCAGAGGACTGCGATTGGAGCGAATGCAAAACTCTCCATGCAGAATGTCAGCCTTGGGAGCGCACAGCTGGAGCACAGCTTCCTCTCAGATGTGCAGGGTGTGCAGGCGGAGAGTTCGGTTGATTGGCTCTTCTACTCCAAGAATGCGGAACAGCAAAGTATTCATGCATGCAATGTGTTCCATGCCCGGGACGGCAGCGGGGAAATCACCATGAAAGGGGTCGCAGAGGACAAGGCTCACATGGTATGTACTGGTATGATCGATATAGAGCTTGGGGGTGGTGGTACAGATACCTACCTCACGGAGAATATTCTCATGCTCGACAGAACCGCCAAGGTCGATGCAGTGCCGGGCCTGGAGATTAAAACAAATGATGTGAAGGCAAGCCACAGTGCCACAGTTTCCAAGGTGACAGAGGAAGATCTCTTCTACTTCGCCTCACGCGGCATTCCGCAGCGGGCAGCAAGAGAAATGTACATCCTGGGGTTCCTTGGTGACATCACACGGCGCATCGCCGATGAGCGGGAACGTGCTTCTGTGCTTGAGGCAATTGAGCGCAAATACAGAAGAGAATAATAGGGATTTGAATACTAGAGTAATAGGGTTTACTCATTCCTATTACTCTGATCCCTATTATTCTACTACTGATTCCACCGATCTCTTCGTCAGAGGCTCCAGGCCGTTCTCCGTTACCAGGAAGAGTCTTGGAGTGAGTTTGTACTTGTCTCCTTCTGCATAAGCTTTTTCCACCTGCTCAATGAAATCGCTGGTGGAAGAAAAATCTTTGTGCCAGAAAATGAGGAAGTCCCGCACGGGCATTCCTGCAATGTATTCTGCACCGAGGTACTCACGCATGTTCTTCTGCAGGGAAGGGGAGAGGATGCGGACTGCATCGTACCCGTCTCCCGTTTCTATGATGGCATAGCGCCCATTTTCATCTTCGTTGGTATCGGCATACTGCACTTCTGTATTTCCCACCAGTTTTTCCAGGTTTTTCATGGCGGTGCGGTGTAGTGTCTTTTGATCGATATTCCACTCTTTCAGGTTGAATGTCGTAATAAAGTTGTAGCTCTTTTCATGGTCAATGACGTAGCCGATGTCGAGGTCACGGGAGATTTCCTCGTACACGATTCCGGGAATCTTGCGCTTCATATTCCCTTCCATGAGTTGCGGCAGCACCGAAACTCTGGCCTCTTTCCACTCCGCATTTCCCCCACATCCTGAGAGGAAGAGGGAAGGAATGAGCAGCAGGGCTGCTATGGCAGATATGAAGACCTTTTTCATCCACCTTCGCTCTGCGTACACGGAGCTACGGTGGATTTCGCATAGTATTTCTACTGTGGCGTTGGTGCGCTCCATAGGGGGGAGATTGTAGCCTCTGCGCAATATCTTGCACCGAAATTAGAGCTGAATTCGATATGTACAAGTGACATAATTTGTTGTTTAATCATTTTAGGAATGTCGTGTCACTATTGCAGGTCTCTCACAGCAAAGGAGTGGGTGTATGAAAAGTGTCGTATGGCGGGTGGTGGCGACGGTGCCGCCACTTATCTGCTCGGTGTTCCTGGGCTGGGGTGCCCTCCGTGAGCAGGGGTACCGTGGTGCTTTGCTTGGGGCTGGTGCGCTTGTCACTCTGCTCGTTGCAGTTCTGGCAGGCAGGTGGGCCCACCGTGAGTGGGCTTACCAGCAGCGCCTCCAGCGAAGACTCCGGGGAATCGAGCAGATGGGCTCCCTCACGGAAGCCCAGGAGTGACGTTCCTTTAGCCCGGCTTTGTCCGGGAACCTCAAAACGGGTGGGAGGCCTCGTGCCGCTCACCCGTTTGATTGTGCGGAGATTTTTTGAAAGAAAGTATATTTTTACATCCTTGGATATATTTACAAATGCAATATTTTATGGTTAAATATTACTTAGGAATGTCGTTTCTCGGTTTCTGTTCGTTTCACCATTGGAGGACCTTGCAATGCAACGGTCGAAGAAAGTGTTGGTTCTGAGTGCTGTTCTTGCAGCGCTCGTCGTGGCCCTGATCTGGTACGCCCTTGCCAAGAGCGCTCTGAGTGCTTATGGCGGAGCTGCCATGGGCCTGGTGATGACCCATCTCTGCTGTATCTTCTTCGTCTGGTTCAAGAAAGCCGGCGAGGAGATCTGCGAGACGAGCTGGGATGTGCGGGAGGCAGCAAACGGCCAATGGCTGCTAAAGCTGCTGGTGAGCCGCGTCCTGAACGCGGTCTGCCTGCTTGCACTGTTCCCGTTCGTCTTCGTCGCACTCAGCAGAGGCCCGGAGTCGCAGGTGCTCAGCGCCGCTGCGGTCCTGAGTGGATTCGTGGCTCTGCCCCTTCTCGCGGGGTTGGTTCTTGCCGTTCTCCAAGTGCTGGAGGAGGTAGGAGTCGATCCGACGGTGGAGCGCAGGCTCGAGGAGATTCAGACGCAGCCGCCTGCTGAGTCCAAAGGCGGCCCCGGTACCGACGAAGTGTGACATTCCAACGCCCGGCTCTGTCCGGGTACCTCAACGGGTGGGAGGCACTGTGCCGCTCACCCGTTTGATTATTCAATGGGCGGAGGAATGTACTCAAAGCTCTGTCGTACGATTTTGTCTTCGCTGCTTCCTATGACCATGGCGGGGAAATCTATGGTGACATGGAAACAGTCCCTTTTTA
>DATDVK010000030.1:0-8717 GCA_035290085.1 Candidatus Peribacteraceae bacterium | reverse complement strand
CCCATTACCCATGGGCCAGCTCTCTGTGCTTCCCAACATCGGCAAGAAGATGGAAAAACATCTCAGCGAAATCGGCGTTTCCACGTTGAACGACTTGAAGAAGATGGGAGCACTGGAAGCGTGGAGGCGCATCCGCGCACTCGATCCCCAAAAGGACTGCTGCATCTGCGCCCTCTATGCCTTGGAAGGAGCAATCATGGGCATTCGCTGGCACGAGCTTCCGGAGAAAGTGAAAGAAGTACTGAGGGAAAAAGCTGCTACCTGATGATGGCAACGTAAGAACCGTACCGGCAGAACACAGTATCTGCTACCATTGCATCATGGATACCAAAACCCGCCACACCGTAGAAGGAGCCGCGAAAAACGAGATCTCTGAGTACTTTATCTACCGCGCCATCGCCAGCCGCACAAAAAACGAACATAACCGGAAGGTGCTCGAGGAAATTGCAGAGCAGGAGAAGGGGCACTATGAGCAGTGGACGAAGATCCTTGGGAAAGAGATCGCTCCTTCACGAATCAAGATCTGGTTCTACACCACTCTGAGCTCGCTGCTCGGCTTAAGCTTCAGCCTCAAGCTCATGGAGAAAGGGGAGGGGCTCTCGCAGCAGCTCTACCAGGAACTCTCCGGCGAGTACCCGGAAGCACTCGATATTTTCAAAGACGAGCAGAGACATGAGAAGGAACTCTTGAACATGATCGATGAACACCTCCTGCAGTACATGAGCTCGTTCGTCCTCGGCCTCAATGACGCCCTCGTGGAACTCACCGGCGCTCTCGCCGGTCTCACGCTCGCACTGAACGATACGAGGCTCATCGCCATCGTCGGGCTCATCACCGGGATCGCCGCTTCCTTCTCCATGGCGGCATCGGAGTACCTCTCCACAGAAGAGGAGGGAGGGAACGCCATACAGGCAAGCATTATCACGGGAATCGCCTACATCCTTACCGTCTTCATCCTCGTCACACCGTTCCTGATTGTAGGAAACGTGTACAAAGCATTGGCCTGCACATTGGTTCTCGCCATTCTCATCATCTTCATCTTCACATTCTACACATCCGTAGCGAAAGGCATCGCATTCAAGCGGCGCTTCTTCAAGATGGCAACGATCAGCCTCGGCGTCGCTGCCCTGAGCTTTGGCGTGAGCATCGTGGTGAAGAAGATTTTCGGGGTGGAGTAGCTGAGGAAACAAAAGAAATAGAAGAGTAAGAGGAAACAGAGGAAGGGAACAAATCCTCTCACTCCTCTGTTTCCTCTGTTTCTTTCGTTGTTCCATTACATGGCAAAGTAGGAAAGGGGATACACTACAGCTATAGGATCCTCATCCTTCGAAACCGGCTGCTGCCCGCGCTTTGACCCTGCTCCCTGGAACGAGAAGGAAATTTCCTGGAAGAACAAACTCTTCACGAAAGACCGAGTCCGTGCAATCTTCCACATTCCCCTCAACTTCGGGAAGGTGATCGTGCGGTGTATGAAGTCCATTGGAGCAGCGAAGGCCTTGGAACTCCCTCCCGTCTGCCTCTCAGATGAAGACTCCCCGTGGGGGAGCGACCTCTACATTGCCGTGACGAAAGATGTCCCCGGTCTGCAAATGACACAGATTTCCGGAACCTTCCTCACCAAGGTATTCGAAGGACCATTTAAGAACGCCCCGAGGTGGGCGAAGGAGATGGAAGAGTACGTGAAGGGGAAGGGGAGGGAACTACAGAAGATCTATTTCTTCTACACCACCTGTCCCGCGTGCGCCAAGGTGTACGGGAAGAACTTCGTGGTGCTCCTGGCGCAGGTCAGGTAGACCCGAGTGCCTCCAATGCATCCATCAGTTCCTCCGCTTCCTGCAGAGACTGCAGTGCGCGTTCTTCCTCCTCCTCTGAGAATGCACGGGCATTTTTGAGCTTCTGCTCCGCCTGCCTGAAGAGGGAAGCAGCTTCTTCGCTCTCCAGAGATTTCTGCCGGAGGGACTCCAGCCGCGCTTCCGCAACGGTCAGAATTCCCATGAAGGCAGAACTCGACTTGCTCTGTGTCTGCGACTGCTGCACTGCAGGCTGAGAGCGCATCTCAGCAGACCCGGTGGCAGGGACAGCACCCGCCTCCGCAGGTTCTTCGTTCTTCAGTGTCCGCATCTGCATGCTCTCGGGAGCACCCACTCCACCTGCTGCCTGATCCTCCGCTGGTTCCTCCCGTGATGCAGGAACTACAAAACCATCAGTCTCCTGATGCAAAGGAACCTCCGGCTCTCCCTGCTGTTCTGCCTTCCGGCGCACTTCTCCCTGCGGCGAAGGAGAGGGGACTTCCCTCAGGATCTCCTGCCCTGCTTCATCCTGCAACACCTCCTGCCCATCTCTATCACCCTCATGCGGGAACTCCATGAATAGAGGAGTGATGGGAACAGAAACCGCATCTTCCATCTCCAGGCCGGACTCCTCAACCGGCTGCGGTACAACGGCTTTCTCTCCCCACTGCTGGGTGTTTGCCAGAATGATCAGTGTCACAACCAGCAAAGGAGCATAGAGCGGAATCATCCGCGGGAGGGACCACGGAGAAAGCATACGCTCCGAATTCTTGACCGGATGTGCGCGCATGAACGACTTCAGCTCCCTGTGAGTTTTTCTCTTCTCTCTGGCGCTGAGGCTGATGGTACCTGCCGTACTCATGAGTGCGGGGTTCAATTGCTGCATACGTGAGGTATGACGCTCAGGAGCTACCTTCCTTTCAGCAAAAATCACTCCCTTCAGCGCCTCGCGCTCCTGCGGGAGCAGGGAAATGTTCTTTGCGCGGCCGAAGAATGCACGGAGCTCTCTATCCATCGGGGAGGAGCATGCGTAATTTCTCCAGTCCCCGCGTGATGCGCACGGAGACGGCATTGGCAGAAATATGGAGCATCTCTGCTATTTCCGAAGGCTGCATCTCATCCACGTACCGAAGCACGAGAACCGTGCGGTACGGTTCACGCACCTTCTGAAAGATCTCCACGACTGCTTTTGCATCCAGAATAGTCGCCCAGTCCTTCCCGTTCTCGCCGGCAACATCAAACCCCTCTTCCTGCAGACTCTCGAGGGAATCTGTCCTGCGTTTCTTCTGCTTGCGCACATGGTCGATGACGCAGTTGTGTGCGGTGCGGTAGAGGAACGGCCGGATATCCTGAATATCGTGCCCGGAAGCGAGGTACTCCCAGGTCTTCATGAACGCCTCCTGCATGAGATCTTTGGCAAGCTCACGATCGGACACCCGGAGGAAGCAATGCCGGAAAATCGCGTCCGCGTAGAGGTCGTACGCTTTCTCAAATTCCTTCTGAAGCTGCGCATTGGAGGAAGAGAGCTTCATGGTTGACGGAAGCAGATGAGAGAAAAATGTATCATATTTATTTTTTATGTCAATCGTTGGTAAGAGTTCCCGATGATGTGCGTCTCACAGAGTGATTATCTCTTTCCAACTTTCTCCATGATCTCCTACAGATCTCTCGCCGTGCTCTCGCTCGGCTTACTGCTCACGCAGGTAGTAGCACCCACAGCGAGTGCCTCCTCCCTCCGGGCAGCAAGAAAACCAATTTCCTCCACCGTACTTCCGGCACCATCACTGCCAGACCGGCCGCAGCCCATTCCCATCCCTCAGCCGGAGAGCATCCCATTCATCTCCACCGTGGACGACGGAGACAGGGACTTCCGCACCAAGGGAAATTGGACAGTGGTCCCTTTTGCAGGCTGGCAGTCCGATTTCCGGTTTGCAGAACCGCAAAGAAATCAGAAGAAAACTGCGCAGGCAGAATGGAACTTCACACGCCTGCAACCAGGCACCTACGAGGTGCTCGCAACATGGGACTCCTTTCCCGCACTCGCGACGAATGCGACATACGAAATCACCACAGAAGCAATGCCAACCATCCAGGCAGTTGCGAATCAGGCGAAACCCCCTGTCGGTGATTCCTTCCTCGGCCGCACCTGGCAGCGCCTTGCCGAAATCAGAGTAGAAAAGGAAAGCAGTGTGCGCGTGCAGCTCAGTAACCAGGCAAACAGCTTTGTTCTTGCCGACGGCATGGCACTCAGGTCCACGGGAAACCCCGAGCGCGGGGCAGACCTCTCTTTCTCCGTGCAGGGACCCGGGAGCCTGGCACCCGGAGAGAAATTTGAGTACGTGCTCTCCGCAACGAATAACGGCCCACAGGATGCCTACAATGTTCGGATGAACCTCGTCTACAACCCAACACTCATTGTGCCGCTCCTCATCCAGCCGGAGGAGGGGAGGGAGTGCAGGATCGAAAAACCCGGCACGGGGGAGTACGCCCTCATCGTCTGTGACCTCGGTACTCTCCCTGCGAACGTCGCCACCGCAACACCCCTGACATTCCACGTACAGAAGGAAGCACCCTGCGGGGCAACCATCGCCACCAAGGGCTCGGTCTCCGATGAGAGACCGCAGGACCCCAAGCCGGAGAATAACTTCGGCTACACGAAAGCATTGATCCAATGCGACCAACCGCAGGAAGCGGATCTCTCGCTCTCGGTGTCGTACGACGACCGCACCACCCCCGGCGGACAGGTGAAGTACGGCATCAATCTCGCGAACGCCGGCCCCAAGACAGCAGAGAACACCCTTGTCATCCTTTCCAATCCTTCTATGTGGCTGCACTACAACGCGGCGGTATCCGACTCCCGCTGCAAAGAAATTGTCCGGCCAGTGTACGACGTGCCCGGCGAAGAGGCTGAGGAGTTCTCCCATGCCATTCTCTGCGCCTTCGGCGACATGGGCCCACACATCGGAACCGTGGCACCACTCGTGTTCAAAGTAGACCCAGATGCGCAGTGCAACGGAACAGTACGGGGCCTCTTTGAAGCTGATTCGGATACGAACGATCAAAACCCAAGTAACAACAATGTAGACACCAAAGTGCTTGTGGAGTGCAATCCACTGCCCGCAACCAGCATGACCGTACAGGAAATACCGCTCATAGCCTCCGCTACGGCGAGAGCAGGACAGAAGAACATCCTGCTCTCACGCGTGGAGATACAGGCGAATGAAGCGCAGGATATCCTCCTCACCGGACTTCTCTTCGGAGAGGAAACCAACCCCCGCAATCTGGGAAACGTGCAGAACTACGCCCTCTGGGCAGACACGAACGGGGACAGTGTCGTGGACACCATTCTCCAGAGGAATGTATCAGTATCCAACCTCTCACAGATTCGCTTTGGAGACATGACTGGAGGAGGGTTTGTCATCCCGTCCAATACCAAAACCGCCTTCGAGGTCCATGGCGACGTCGCACCGGTGCTGCGGTCCGACACCATCCAACTCACACTTGGCACCGCTGCACGGGATTACATCCTGGCAGAGGAACTGGACGGGGGAACGAGCCTCGCAGGAATCGAAACCGATGGCACATGTACCGCAGACTTCTGCCAGATACAGGTACATACCGCAGACTCAACGCTCTGGCATTTGGAAAAGTAGAACACTGAGAAAAAAAGAAGAGGCTCCCAGACGGGGGTCTCTTTTTTTATCTCACCATCCGAGCGTCCTCCGTACTCTTTCTAACAGCGTTTCCGGCTGCATGATCACCTCATGGACGCGAAACCGCACAACAGCGACCAACCCGAGAGGAGTGTGGGGAAAGCGCTCTGCCACCTGCAGTCCGCTCTCAAAACCAGCTTCCTTGGCTATTTCATCCGGAATACCGTTGAAAGGATGCGTATGTGTGCTCCTCAGAACAGTTGCCCGCCTCTCCCCCGTACTCGTGAGAACCCGTAGTTCCTCGCCGGCATCAAACCCGTACGCCGCCTCCGAGTACGGAACAATGCACACCACTGCCTGACCTTCCTCCGCATCCAGTGGACTCCCATTGGAGAGGGAAAATCTTCGCATTGTAAGATGCAAAATACTCCGAACATGTGTTCTGTCAATTACCGGGGAGGCTTTGTCTTCTTCTCCTCCAGAAGAGCAATGAGGCACCCGCGGACAGATTCATCCGTTATTCTCCTTATGAGCAAAGCTGCGTGTTCCAACGCTCCTCCTCCTATGCAATCGGTTGCTGCCTTCACATACTCGCGCTGCGTTCTGGGAGGCCCGCCATGTGCGAAGAATTTTGCCATGAGCGCAAAACCTACTCTCGCCCCGGAGGATGGAAAGAAAAAACGGGACAATCATATCCATCACTGTGCAGCATGCCCCACCGGCAGCACGTACAGAGGCTTGTGATCTCCCGGAAGGAAGAGATCACTCTGCAGGCGCGCATCGTTGAACGCCCCGACCGGCACGCTCCCGAGACCGAGTGCTACTGCCTGCAGGAGCAGGTTCTGTGCCGCATGACCGGCTTCCAGATGCACGTAGCGTTCCGCACGTTCCCCGTACTTCTGCGCCGTGCGCTCCACCACTCCCGTGATGAGGAACACCGCTGCAGCATCATCGACGGATGCCTGCCCCAGGGAACTCCGGGCAATGACATCGCGCACATCGGCCTTCTCCCGCAGCGTGAGGATGTGCCCGCGCGGACTATAGTGGTAGAACCCCTGCGGGAGAGCGACGTAGACTTCAAGCGGGTAGAGCGCACCGGCAGAGGGAGCAATGCGTCCGCCCTGTTCACTCGTGATGCCCTGCAGCGCCCACAGCAATTGCGACACTTCCTGGAGTGTCAGTTCTGCTTCCGTAAACACCCGCACCGAACGGCGCTGCAGCATTGCTTCTTCCACCGAAAGCCCCCCGCGCTTCGCAGGCGGCGGCAAAGAAATGGTAGCACCGGGCTCCATAGCGCGAGGAACGGGGAGAGAGACATCAGTGTACCCTCCGCTGCTGCATGCCGCGAGCGGCAGCAGAAAAAAGAGGATGCTCCACCGTGCCTTCATGGGAACATCCTACACCTTTACGAAGAGAGCTGCTGCGGCTGCCACCCCTCTGTAAACCCCCTCCCGCACACTTCCTCAAACGTCTTGCCCTCCGGAATGAGATCGCACATCACAAAGCTGCATTCTTTCCCCGTTACCTCCTCACACTCTTCCTCCGAAGGGTAGGAGAGGGGAGCATCCTGCACCTGCGGCTGACGCTTCGCGGTGAAGACGAGCCCGACGTACCCAAACACGAGGAGGAAGACGATGAGGTAGAGACCGGAGCGCTTTGCGAGCATAGGAAAAGTGTAGCAGAAAATGAAAGAAAATCCGGGTGCACCGCGTAGTAGTGGGTGAGATTCCGGATACTCATCTTTTTCTATCACTTTCTCTCATCACACTATGAACCTTTCAAAGATATCTCTCCTGGTCGTGCCGCTCCTCGCACTCAGCCTGATCATCGGCGCCTCCACCGCAGAAGCATTCGGCGGCAGGGGAGGGGAAAAGCAGGGAGGCATGCACGGTGGATTCGGTTTCGGTTTTGGGCCCGGCGGACAGAGCGACAAGGTCACCGTACAGGTCACTAAACTTGAGAACGGCATCCAGACCACCGTCACGACTGACGACTCTGACATGCTGAAGCAGCTCCATACACAGACAGACAAGTTTGTACTGATGCAGTCGATTCAGCACTCCGTCACGAACCTTGAGAACGGCGTGCAGATCGAGATCACCTCGGACAATGCCGACGCAGTCGCAATGATCCAGTCCCGTGAGCAGCCCGAAGGGAGACCACACCAAGATGATGTCACTGTGACACAGGAGAACATTGAAAGCGGCGTGCGCATCACCATCACAACGACGGACCCCGAACAAGTGGAACGCATCCAGCAAATGGCCGCAGGGAAGAACGGCCAAGGGATGCCTGGCGGCCGCATGGGAGGCGGCCACAGAGGCATGGGGAAAGGTATGGGAAGGTTTGGAAGAGGGGAATCTGGCTCTTCGGACGGTAGATGACTGGCCGTTTCCTCTCACTGCAGGGAGACACAACCTCCGCCAACGCGGAGGTTGTTGCTATACTGCAGCCGCAATGCACACAGGGAGAAATGGATGACCGCGACCAGCACTCACAGAGCGACGGCGCCGCAGAGGATGCGGCGCTCGTTGCAACTGCACTGCAGGATCTCAACGAATTTGAGAAGCTCGTCGAGCGGTACGAAGCACCGCTCCTGCGGTACATTCTCCGCATCTCCAGCATCAGCCGGGCCGATGCGCAGGACGTGCTGCAGGAAGTATTCATAAAAACCTGGCTGAACTTAAACGACTACCAGCCCGACCTCCCGTTTCGGAGCTGGATCTACCGCATAGCACACAACACCCTCATCTCCACCGTCCGGAAGCGTAGTTCCCGCGGGATGGACAAGGCGGTGGAACTCGACGCCGCCCTCTTCGATCTCCCCTCGGAAGAGCTGGGACTCGGCGAAGCGCTCGACCGCAAGCGGCGCGCCAGGCACGTGGGGAAGGTGCTGCAAGCGCTGCCGCTCCCGTACCGTGATGTCCTCATCCTCCGGTACCTGGAAGGGCACGAGTACGACGCGATCTCCGACATTCTCCGCAAACCTCCCGGCACAGTGGCGACGCTGCTGCACCGTGCGAAGAAGCAATTCCAGCAGCACTGGGAACGCTCCCATCCCCCCTCCCAACCATGACACCCTCCAAGCTCTCCGCATCGGTCATCAAAAAAATCCAGGAAGCGCACCTGCGCCCCAAAGCACGCTCTGCGATCCTGCTCCGGCGCTCCCTTTTCTGGATCTTCTTCGTGCTCTCGGTATTCATAGGCGCAAAGGCAGTCGCATTCACTTTCCACATCGTCGCCATGGCGGATGTGCCCATGCTCTTCCGGCACC
>DATDVK010000029.1:0-8915 GCA_035290085.1 Candidatus Peribacteraceae bacterium | reverse complement strand
ATCAGGATGAGAAATGCCGCGCAGCAGAAGAAGTAGAGTGCCGCGATGCTGTACCAGAAGTACCGCCACCATTTCGAATGTACGCTCTGCACCCCTATGGCGAGGAAGTAGGCGAAGGGCACAAGAATGAGGATGGAGTAGCGGAAATCCTGCGAAGGGCTGAAAGGCGCGCGTTGTCTGTAGAGCGCGTGAGCAAACATGATGAGGATCGTACCGAACCAGAGAGGCAGCGTCTCGTACCATCTGTACCGCAGAGAGCGGTAGAAACCCATGAACAGTGGGATGAGAAGGAATGAGCAGAAGAGAAGCATCCCCGAAGCCCAGAGGGTGACAGAGTCCCCGAAAACATACCTGCCGAAGAACGCACTGCGCATCCAGTACTCCCAGAAGTAGTCGCGCCCCCTGAAGGGATCCCAGAGGTAGTTGTACGGATCCCTCACCACGCGAATGGGATTGAACTCGGTGAGCGACTCGAGTGAAGTATCAACGATGAGTTCTCCCGTCATCTCATGGAGGTTCTGCACAATGAACGTGTTGTCTTCGATGGCGAAGCGCAATGTGTAAAACCACCCTGTCGTGAGGAGAACGATGAGTAATCCTATTCCACCCAAACAAAACTTCTTCCTCCAACCCATGCCCTTCTTTACGAGAAGACAGACGAACGCCACAGGGAGAAGGAGCAGAGTATTACTCTTGGTCAGGAGACCCAGCACAATGGCTGCGATGCAGAGAAACCAGTACTTGTCCTTCGCATTCGACCACCACAGCAGCAGAAGAGCCAACGCCGCAAAAGCAAAAAACTGGTAGAGCACGTCGTTGTTGATGCGTGCAGCGAAGAGGATAAGTCCCGGCTGCAGAGTGATGGCGAGGAGAAAAAGCAGCCTCTCCGAAAACTGCTCCCGCTTCGGGAAGAGGAGGGAGCACACAGAGAACACAATTGCGAATGTTCCCAGAGAGAGCAGAAGCGAGAAGACCTGAACATCCCGCACAATGAGGTAAGGAATATTGCTCAGTATCTGCTCTGCCTTCACGATGATCGCAATAAGGTAATAGTAGAGGGGCGGATGGTAAAACGCCCACCCGCTCGTGGAGAGCGGGAGGGAGAATGCATGGTCCAGAAGATAGTACGCATACTCCAAATTCGACCAGGGATCCTCCGCACGCATGCCGGCGAGCGTCATCCAGAAGTACCGCAACCGCAGGTAGAGACCGGCAAGGAACACCCCCCAGAGCACTGCCTCCGATCGAGACTTGCAGAAACGGCGTGCGACGCTCAGGACATAGAGACAGAGAACGAGGAACACGAGTAAATGCAGCACGAACAGAATGGGATCACTCTGCGCAACGAACAAGTGTACCTTCGCTAGCCCCCCGTCGTTCCACACTTCAAGAAGGAGGGAATTCTCACCATGGTTGAGGTAGGGAGAGAGATCGAAAGTCCTCCCGTACCAATAATCGCAGAATGGGAACCACTCCGCAGGGAGCCTCTGCCCGTTGATCGTCATACCATTGATGCAGTTGTCCGGAATAATCTGGAAACGGGTGAAAGGCAGAAACTTGAAGTCCGCAACAAAAGAAACTTCAAAATTCCCGACTGGCATTTCGGCCTCGAACATGTTGTCAAACGCCTGCCACTCCTTCTCGCCAGCTATTCTATAAAGCCCATGTGAGTACTCCGGCAGCATCGCACGGTACACAATCCCCATGACAAACAGCGCAACAAGCAGGAGCGCGGTATTCATCACGAATGACCGGTGCAGGGATAACTTCTTCATGCTGAGGGAAAAGAGTACGGTTGCGGCAGAGGATGTCAATACGTGCGTTCAGCCCGCATTGCTACTTCTGGAGAAAGGGAAGCCCCGCAATGAAAACGACATTGCCGACGAGCAAGAGAGTGAGAAGAACATAACATCCAATTCTCACAGGCTTCGAGCATCCTTCAATGCCCGCAAGGAGGAAGTAGGCAAACGGGACAATACTGATCATGGAGTAGCGAAAATCCTGGGAAGAACTGAAGGGTGCATACTGCCGGTAGGCAGTGTGTGCCAGAAGAACAGTGACTGCGGTGAACCAGAGAGGGAATGTCTCGTACCACCGTTTGCGGAAACAGGAATAAAACCCCATGAAGAGGAATGGCAAAAGGACCATGGCGAGGAAAAGGATGACGGATCCGACGACTTCAGCACGCTCTCCATAGGGGTATTCCCCGAAGAACGCGCTCTTCATCCAGTACTCCCAGAAATGATCGCGCCAATTCTCGTCGCCCCACGAACTGTTGAACGGCACTTTAATCACGCGAACGGGATTGAACTCTGTCAGCATAGTCACGGAACCATCCACGGCCAGCCCTGAACTCAAGTGCGTGAGATTCTGCACGATGGAAGTGTTATCTTCCTGCACGAATCGCAGGGCATAGAACCATCCCGTCAGACACCCGATGATGAGCAGCCCACTTGCGCCCAGGAGAAGCTTCTGCTTCCACCGGATGTTCCTCTGGAGGAGAAGACAGGCATAGACGAGCGGGAGGAGAATGAGCGTTGTGCTCTTGGAGAGCAAACCAAGCCCCACGGCACCGATGCAGAGGTACCAGTACTTCTTGCGGGGATCTTCCCACCACGCGAGCATGAGAGCCAGAATACCGAAAGCAAAGAACTGGAAGAGAACGTCGTTATTGATGCGGGCAGTGAAGTAGACAAAACTCGGCAGGAAACTGATGGATAGGAGGAAAAGGAGGCGCTCCTTGAGCTGTTCCCGTCTGGGGAAGAGCTGAAAGCACATCCAGAAAATGAAAACCAGCATCCCCACCGTGAGCAGGAAGGAGAAAATCTGGAGATCCCGGAGAAGCACATGACGCAAGTTCGTGAACATCATATCTACGCGCATCCAGAGAGCAGAGAGGTAGTAATAGAGCGGCGGATGGTAAAACTCCCACCCGCTCGTGGAGTGAGGGAGGGCAAACCTGTGATCCAGCAGGTACTGAATGTACTCGATGTGCCCCTCGGAATCGTGCCCGCGCACCTCGTACCGTGTAATGAAGAAATAGTAGATACGGAGGAAGACGCTCAATACAAACACAGCGAAGAGAACGACGTCGGATCTCTTTTTGCAGAGCACGCGCCCTGCACGCCAAAGATACACTGCGATGGCCAAGAGAAGCAGGGAACGGAGAAAGAGAATGATGGGATCAAAGCTCCCAATGAACATCTTTAGTTTGGAATATCCACCGTCATTCTTCAGTTTCACCAGAAAAATGTTCTCCCCCCGCCGCAGGTACTGCGAGAGATCGAGTGTTTGACCGAACCAGTAATCACAGAGAGGAAACAACTCTGCGGGCAACGCAATGCGATTGATAGATATTTCCTCAACGCAGTCATCTGGGATGAAGAGGAAACGCGAGGGGAGCAGCGCTCCTACGCGCATGAGGAACTTCAGTTCAGGAAACACCTGTTCCGGCGTGTCCATACCAAACGGATGTTTATATTCCTGCCACTCGTCTGTACTGTTCAACCGGTACTGCGTCTGCGAAAACGTGGGCTCCACAACATGGAACGCACCCGCAAGCAGGAGCAGCGCTGCAAGAAACAGCACCGTATCGAGAGCAAAAGATTGCATGAGCGAAAGTTTCCTCATTGCGGCAGGGTTGGGAGGAGCATCGCGTCGACGGCGTACGATGTCAAGAGCTTCTGATGCACGCTACGCCGATTCCCCAGCAAAAAATTCTCCTCCGTTCAGCTGTGATGGAACATGCATTGCCAAATTCTCAATCTCTTCCCGGTACTCGTGTATGTTTGGTTTCCATGCCCGAGGAAGACAATCGAGAGCTGTCTGATGATCAATGAGAACATTCACATACTGCCGGCGCAACGCATGATCCCTCACATTCACAGGCCCCGCACTCGCCAGAATATCAAGGAGCGCGCTGCGGAAACTCGGACGCATGGATTTAACCCACTTCAATTCCCCCCGCGGATGTGTGCAGTCTGAAAGATATCGCCGCATGCAGTCACGCAAACTCATCACCCTCTGAGCACTCCCGCTCAGGAATTCCCGGGCATCCTGCGCATACTGGACAGCCTCTCTTGGAAGAAATCTCCCCTGCACCACAAACTCAATGGCATTGTGCGTCGCATTACGCTCCTCTTCTATATCCCGCCGCAGATGTAGCGCGGTCTGCGCCAGCCTGTAGCGGCCCATGATTCTCTGTCTCTCGTCGACAACCGCTGCTTCCTTCACACTGCGAAACGCCTCGGGATAGTACGGCTCACGCCAGTCCTCGTTGAGCAGGAGAAAAAGAAGGTCTTTCACCGCCCCCGGTGGGAGATACTGCTGATCCCTGGCGTGGATGCCGCGGAGCAGGAGCATGCGGAGAATCGCATCCGGCACCTTGCGCCCCAGGATCCTGTGGAAGTCCGCGTGTTCCTCGTCCGGGAGGAGAGTGATATTGCAGTTCTTCACATCTGTCGTACTCAATTTCTCAAAAAGCGCCGCGGGGACAGTGCTGCTGTTCCCCCCGTTGAGGTTCTCGCCGTTTGTCCCATCCATGGAGCGGGGGACGCAGTGATGGAGGCTGTGCTCTATCTTCATAGAGAAAGTGAGCTATTGTGCAAAATCTCCCGCCAGAAGGGAAGAACGTTCGCGGTTTTCTTCTGCGGAGAGTAGACTGGCTCTATGAAAAGTTCACTCTCCGGGAAGAGATGTACTCCCTGCAAAGGGGGAGCAGAACCGCTCTCACCGGAGCGGGTGCTCCACAGCATGAGTGAAGTACCTGACTGGAGTGCAGATACCGAGGTTTCCGTGATTGCGCGCACCTACGACTGCAGAAACTTCAAGAGAGCACTGGCATTCGTGAACCGCGTCGCGGATCTTGCAGAGGCAGAAGGGCACCACCCCGACATTTTTATCCATGACTACAGGAATGTCACGATCTCGCTCACTACGCATGCCATTCACGGCCTCTCGGAAAACGATTTCATCATGGCCGCGAAGATCGACACATTGACCAGGTAAGACAAAGCGCTATGGGAGAACGCTACAACTTTTTAGACCCCGGCTGGGATGCGGAGGAAAAACTGGCGCTTGCGCAGTACCTTCTCGCTGAGATGCAGGCATTTTTAGATGGACAGCCGAATGGCGAGAGCCTGCAGCGTGGAAAACTGCTCGACCCTCATGGCAGAGACTGTACCTACCTCCTTGGGGGAGCGGATGATGCTCTGATACGCCACAGGGTAGAAGATTCCGCAGCGGCGCTCCGGCTGCTTGTGCAAAACCTCACCGAACCACAGTTCAGCAAAGAGCATGCAGAACTTCCTGGCGAAGAATCAGTGTGCTAGAACACGCGCTCAAACACGAGCGTCGGCACTGTTGCAGCTGCTCCGACTATGAGGAGCGCGATGAGCAGTGCAAGGCCGATGCAGCGGGCATCCTTGGACATAAGGAAAATATGATGACATAAATCATATGTATGTCAACTACACACCGCCAAAAAAGCTGCTACACATTCGACGCATGCACTTCATGCGCATACCGGGCAATGGTTGCGAGCTCCTCCATGATCGCCTGTCCACGCTCACGGAGATCTTGAATCTTGAGGAGATTCCCCAGGATGAGCTTGTCCTCAATCACGCGATCCTGCAGCTGCTGTGCTATCTCCGCCGCATGATCCGATGCGAGGAAGAGCCACCAGGGTTTGCCGGTGTGTACCTGTCCCCGGGCATCGACGGTTGTATCCAGTTTGTAGGAGAGGGGAATGAACCCCAGAAGCTTCGCCCTGTGGCGATACACCATACGGAAACCGCTCTCACCTGTTTCAATGTTCAGAACACTTTTGTCAGACTGCACGAGCGCCTCCGCAAGCTCCTCGAGATGCGCACGGGTGTGCACGGAACGAGCGAGCGCCGCAGTGAGTTCCTCTGCCGTGAGCAGGAGAGCATTCCCCTCCGGTCGTGAAATATCGATAGGCTCCGCAACAAGATCCCCGGGATCAGAGGGCGGGGATTCCTCCTCCCCGGAGGAATTCTCTGCTGAGTGTTGCTGCCAGAAAGAAGGAGGTGAGGAAAAAGAAGAATCAGCAGAAGAGGAGGAAGCTCGCTGCAGAGGGATATCTCCCGATGCAGCAGGCGTCTCTGTGCGCCAGAAGGAAGGCGAAGATACCATGCCGAACGCCGGAACATCCGATGTCGCATACGCAGCCTGTATGAAGCGCGAGAACGCCCCGCAGGGAACAGGCAGGAGAACGCCCACCACCATGCCCGCGGAAAGAATCCTTCGCATGAATGCATTGTACGCCAGGGGTGAGACAGCACAACATCGGACACATATATATAAACCCCGATGCCCGCTGTATACTTCCTTCGATGCGCACACCCCTCACTGCCATACTTCTCCTCTCCCTCCTGTCCCCCCAAGCGCTCTCTGCGGCAGCAGGACCATTCTGGGGGACAGACACGTTCATCGACAGCATGCTCAAGCGGCGGGAGGAGCGGAGGGAAGCCCGCGCAAAGGAGAGATTCGATACACCGCCGCAACTGCACCAGGTGCGTATAGGCTGGAACATCATCACGAAACCCTCATCGCCTCGCAGGCGCCGGAACGTTCTCCCCGCTCTCGTCACCGGAGTCGTCGATGGGAGCGTCATCGTCGTGCACCTTCCCGAAGATGGCAACACAGAAGTGCGTCTCCTCGGAGTGGAGGCACCGGAGATCGTGCAACCGGAGGACGGAGTGGAATGTTTCGCGCTGGAAGCACGGGACCATCTGCGGGAGACGTTCGCCGGTACCAGTGTGGTTCTGGAACGCGATAAGCGGTACAACCGTGACAGCTACGGCAGACAAATCCGCTATGTGCGCTCCGGAAGCCAGGACATAGGGGCCTGGATGATCTGGAACGGATACGCATTTGCCGATACAGGGAGCCCGCACCTGCGCCTGAGCGACTACGAGGACCTTGAGGCAGATGCGCAGCGGCACGAGCGGGGAATGTGGGGATACGGCTGTCAGTACAACGATGCACTCGAGGAAATGCCAGTACTGGAGTAGCTTGTAGTTTGAGCTTCTTGCCTTCAGGCATCGAAAGTTCCATAAATTCAAAGAGAATAATATTGTTGACTCCCTTGTATAGGAGTGTATCTTTCTCCTCCTTTTGACATTTCCTCTCCCGTTATGAACGCAAAAACTCTCACCGCCAGCCTCATTGGCTCTCTCTTCCTCTTCCCGATGAGTGCGGCAGCATTTGAAACCCGCAGGGACTACTCGGATTTCTGGGATCGCACCTTCGTAGAGAACTCGGTTGACCTGGCAGACAGAGTGGAGGAACTGGAAACTGCTCAGCGCAGCCACCAGCAGAAAATGGATCAGCACGAAGAGGAATATCGCATTCTGCTTGAAGGACTGCAGTACGAAAAATCCACCCTGGAGCGGGAGCGGGGAGCGCTCGATCAGGCGGTCGCAAACAACGAGCTCATTGAGCGAGACATTTTAAGCCGCCTTGCCCTCGTCGGTGCACCGAATCATCTGAAGCGCTGGAGACTGCAGAAGAGCCTGCGTAATGCAGAGACAATTCTTTCAGAAGACAAAGTTCTCCTCTACCAGGACCTCGAGCAGCGTGAAGCGCTCCTGGCAGCTGAAACTGCAAAGATCCAGCGCAAGTATGCCGCGGAACGCAGGAAACTCCAGAAGGAGGAATCTTCCCTGAAGAGGGACATTGCTGTCCTGCAGGGTACAACCAACTACGCGAAGACGGACCGCCGCAATGTGTTCCTCGGTTCCATCCTCAAGCCCGAGCGGGAAGACTTCCTCTTCCCACGGAGACTCGAGCACTCGGTGCAACAGGCACGGCGTGCTGAACAGATGAAAACAGCAGTGACGAGTGCCAAGACAGACAATTACCTCACACGCGTACAGCCGGACGTGCAGAGCGACATCGCAGCGGAGCTCGCAGAGAAGAACCTGGAGCAGCTGAAGATGTTCGAGAAGATACTCTCGGAGAGCCTGGGTTCCAACCTCTCATCGGAAGAACTCAAGCGCTTCTCCCTCGAACTGTTCATGCAGGGAAACTGATCCCTCGACATTCGAAGTTTCTCAAACGCCCGGGGCCCCGGGCGTTTTTAAAGTTTACCCAGCGGCAATTTGACTCAATTATAGAAAGAGTTGATAATCCCACTCCAGTCTGCATTTCTTTCGCAATGTTTTTTGCAGGCTGGATTTGGTCTTTGGCAGCTTCGGTTGATTGAATATCCACCGACATTGGCATTGCGGGCATGCTGCCGTGCCTGAAATGCCAATGTTGGATGGGAGTGGATCCCATTTTCTGTTCCTGGAACCGGGCCAATACAAACGGCCCACTACTTTTAGGAGTGTTAGCCCATGGCTACACGAAAGCTCGAAGCGTTAGTTGGAAAGAAGGGGAAAGTCGACGTGGAACTGCTACAGCCGCCTGCGGTACAGCAACCGTGGACGGGTGCGCAGGGAAACATCATCACGCTCGGCGGAGCCGAGGTGGTGGATCCGCGCGACCCGAAAGGCGAGCGGAAGATTCCCGATCCCTTCAACATCAAAGTCGATGCCGCCGGCCTCGCCACAGCGCAGAAGGCGCTGGTGGAGGCCGCACAGAAGGTACTCGGCAAGATGTCGGACGGGGGACGACCCGCCTATGCCTTCGGCGGCGAGGGCGCCCAACACGGAGGCAAACCCTTGCCACAGCTCCTCATTGACGCCGGAAACGCCGGATTCGACGTCATGCAGCCCAGTGCCAACCACATCGACCTGGCCCGGTGCGCCGTGGACGCGGCGTACTGCGCGTGGGTCAAAGCGGTCCACACGGCTGCCGGCATCCCGCTGCTCTCGGTTTCCGTGCATATGGACGCCTACCTCCTGATGGCGGCCATCCACGATCCCCGGGCGCGGGAAATCCTGGGCGAG
>DATDVK010000028.1:0-3918 GCA_035290085.1 Candidatus Peribacteraceae bacterium | reverse complement strand
CATGGACAAGATCGTCCTCATCCTGATCCTCATTGGAGGCATAAACTGGGGCCTCGTCGGCCTTGGCGGCTTCCTCGGCAAGAACCTGAACGTCGTGAATCTGCTCCTTGGTGGCGTGCCGGCAGTAGAGTACGTCGTGTACCTCCTCGTCGGTCTCGCAGCACTCAAGAAAGCAGTGATGGCCGGCAAGTGCTGTAAGAAATAGGACACTTTTTCCTCCACTGGCAACAGACCCATCTCGTGGAGGAAAGAACCATGGTACACTGTGAGTTTGGTTATCTTTTTCCCCCTCCCCTATGGAAAAATCAATGATTCGTAATGTCGCGAAGCTCCTCGTCCTCATCGGATCCATCAACTGGGGGCTGGTCGGCATCAGCTTCTTCTCGGGCGGCGACCTCAACATCGTCAAGATGATTGTGGGTCAGTGGCCGGCCGTCGAAGCCATCGTGTACATTCTCGTGGGCTTAAGCGCTCTCTACCTGCTCATTCCGGGAAAGAGGAACTAAACATCCACCGATATTCTGGAAAGAGCCGCAGCTGCGGCTCTTTTTCTATGCCGCTTTTTTCCTTTCCCCTCCTAGATCCTTCCGGAGTAAATTCTCCAATGAACCATCCGTATCGAAGAACGGACTGCTCGGGGTGAACCCAACGCGCTTGGGAGCCCCCCCATGCTCACGGATGCTCATGGAACGGGGATGATCCCTCATTTTCTGCAGAACCTTCGCCTCGATCTGACGAATGCGCTCACGGGTGACACCGAACTCCTTGCCCACTTCTTCCAACGTGTGCCCGATGCCGTCATTCAGCCCAAACCGCATTTCGATGATCTTGCGCTCGCGCGGCGTGAGGAACTCCAGCATGGAGTGCACATTCTCCTTGCGGAGTTGCCGGTTTGTCGCATCGAACGGATTGATCGCTTCCTCATCTTCAATGAAATCACCGAGCTTGCTGTCTTCCTCGCTCCCCACCGGAGACTCGAGCGAGATGATGTCCTGGCTGATCTTCTGAATGTGACGAACTTTCTTCACATCCATTTCCATTTCAACGGAAAGCTCTTCCACAGTCGGCTCCCGACCAAGCTCCTGCACCAGGCGGCGCTGCGTGTGCGTGAGCTTGTTGATGGTTTCCACCATGTGGACGGGGATGCGAATGGTTCGCGCCTGATCCGCAATGGCACGGGTGATGGCCTGGCGGATCCACCACGTGGCGTATGTGGAAAACTTGAATCCGCGCTCCGGGTCGAATTTCTCCACCGCACGGAACAAGCCGATATTCCCCTCCTGAATGAGATCGAGAAAAGAGAGGCCACGACCAATGTACTTCTTCGCGATGCTGACCACGAGACGCAGGTTTGCTTCCGCCAGCTGCTGCTTCGCGGATGCATCACCTTTGCGGATGCGTCGTGCCAGTTCCACTTCCTTCTTGGCATCGATGAGCGGAACACGGCCGATTTCCGAAAGGTACATGCGTACAGAGTCATTGCTGATTTCGAGGAGATCTATCTCCCGTTCGCGACGGCGTTTCCCTTTCTCCTCTTCTGAAATTTCCTTGTCATCGATGGCAATGCCGGCTGTGGCGATCACATCGAGCGAGTCATCATCGGCATCACTCACCGTATCTACTTTCCCCTCCGCCTCAGTCTCCAATGCGTCTTCATCCGTATCAGTATCCGTATCAATATCAGTTTCATCGAACGTGGCAACATCCGTAAGATCCTCTACCGGCTCCCCGAGATCCGACTTGCTCTTCTTCTCCCAGATCAGCGCATCTTTCACATCAATCACCTGAATACCAAGATCCACGAGCAGCGTGTAGATTTCATCGAGCAAATCGACGTTCAGTTCCGCATTGGGAACCACCTGCATAATCTCCTGATGTGTGACATACCGCTGCTCACGCCCCTTCTTAATGAGATGCTTCACGGCGTCTGGCAACCCCTTGAGATCGTCATCGGTGGGTTGCGCAATGAATTTTCGCGGATGGGAAGCCATGTGAGCACGAAGTATAGGCGAAAAAAGCCAATCGCCAAGTGGCACACAGGTTACTGCCTCATTTCTGGAAAGAAAAGAGATTCTCAGGAGAAAACTTCCAGGGGCTCAAGTGCTTAGAGTGCCATCTTCGCCAGCTTAAGCACCTGCTGATACTGCGTGGTCAGCTGCGCTTCGTCGTGCGGACGTCCCTCTGCACGAGCCTGCAGGAGCTGCTTTGCAATATCACGCTGCTTGCGCTGCAGGAATTCACGGTTCGCATTCTTGCAGTTCTTCCGTATTTCCAGCACAGAAAGCCCCTCTGACCAGTTTGCCATGTCATGATCCTCGCAGTACAGGAGAAGAATAGAAAGGCGTTCCCTGTACTCCTCCGGAATAGTGAGCATGTCCGGCGTGAGTCTCTGCTCCCCCGGCACATTTTTGATTGCCTGATAGAGAACCTCTTCCATTCCCTCCTCCGGGGCAATGAGCTGATCGAGCAGATGCCGGTTGCCGGGGTACAGCAGAAAAAGGGCAAGGCTGACTTCCATACTGGAAAATGATTTCCGGTGAGAGGCATCTCCTTCCGATGGCGCCTCCTCAGGTGCTGGTTCTGCCATCCACATCTGCTTCGGCAGGTTGGCGAGATCTTCCCTGAGTGCTACTTCGGTCGTACCGAGCAGACCGGCCATCTTGAGAAGATAGTGTGACTTCTCAACGGCAGAAGGAATGGAATCGATAAGTGGAAGCACAGTCTTCAGCATTGTCCGCTTCCCCTGCACAGAGGAGAGATCCTGTTCTTCAAGCTGTCGCAGGATGTGCTCTATATACGGAACGTCCCGCTCCTGCAGAATCTTCGTGAGCAAACGAGGTTCCTTGACAGCCGTCTCATCGGGATCTTTATCTGGCAAAAAAACGGTATGGACATTGATTCCATCCGCTGAGCAGAGATGAAACGCCCTCTCCGCAGCCGTGCGACCGGCCGTATCCTGGTCGAGACAGAGTACCACTGTTTCCGTATGACGCTTGAGCAGTTTGGCATGTTCCTGCGTGAATGCAGTACCGCAGGCAGCAACGACATTGCCAACACCAACACGATGGCAGGCAAGCAGATCGAAATAGCCTTCGACAACGATGACTTTCTTCGCAGTGCGCATGCTCTCTTTCGCATGATGAAATCCATAGAGCACAGAGGACTTGCGGTAGAGAGGCCCTTCCGCGGAGTTGATGTACTTTGCATCACCTTCGCCGAGCGTGCGGCCGCCGAAGGCAATGAGTCTCCCCTGGTGATCATGGATGGGGAACATGATGCGGTTGCGGAAGCGGTCGTAAATTTTCCCTTCCTTGAGATCCTTCTGAATACCGAGCCCCGCCTTCATGATCTCACTCTTCGAAAAACCCTCCTTGAGGAGATGTTCGTATGTCAGAGAGAAGGAATCAGGCGCATACCCCAGACCGAATTGCTTCACCTGGTCTAGAGGAATGCAACGCTCCTGGAGATATTTCGCTGCGGCAGGACTCTGCTTGAGGTTCCTCTCGTAGAACTTCTGCACCGTTTCAAGGCACTCCCTTAAGCGCTCTTTTTCATCTTTCTTCACAGTGTCCACCTGCACATCTTTCACTTCCACACCTGTCTTCTCTCCCAGATCTTTGAGCGCCTGCGGAAAGTCCACGCCCTCAATCTTCTGGTAGAAACTGAAGATGTCCCCGCCGTTGTTGCAGGAAAAGCAGAATGCAATCCCCTTGTCCGGCGAGACGAGCATGCTCGGGTGCGTGTCATTGTGGAACGGGCAGAGACACTTGAAGTGCTTCCCCTTCTTCTGGAGTGCACAGTACTGCCCGACCAATTCGTCGATGGGGAGCCGCGCTTTGATCTCGAAGACTGGATCCATAGGAGAAGGGAAATATGATACCACCTTAGACCGCGTCCTGCAGGTGGTAGATCATCCAA
>DATDVK010000027.1:0-6627 GCA_035290085.1 Candidatus Peribacteraceae bacterium | reverse complement strand
TTCTTTCCATGTCCAAAAGAGAAGAACCTGTGTTTCTTCTCTGCTTTCTTCTCTTTCACCTCACCGGCACTTTTGGGAGTAGCTTTAGAGCGCTTCCCAAACGTATTTGCGCCGCTCTGTACTCTCTCTTTCTTCTTGTTTTCCTCCGACTGATCTGATGTCCGCTCTTTCTCTTCTGGTTGCTCTTTCATCATCTCTTCCTTCTGCACCTGTTTTCCCTTTGGGGACGTCTTTCCCTGTTTCTTCTTGGGTACCACATGCCTGAGCATCGCAGAGATCCCCTTTTTTCCAGCCGATGCAGACTTACTTTTTCTTGCCATGCTTGCCGTAGATTTCAAAGACAACTTCGGGTGGTGCCGCCACACGCATGAGCTCCTCGATCGTGGTGATCCCCGCCTCCATCTTTTCGAACCCGTCTTCGAACATAAGCTTCATACCCTGCTTGCGAGCAAGGAGACTGATGTCCGCACTCGTAGCCCGTGCGATAATGAGTTCTTCAATCTCCTGTGTGACAATAAGCAATTCGTGGATACCAATGCGCCCGCGGTATCCTGTGTTTCCACAGGCATCACACCCCTTTCCTTTGTAGAGAGTGACTTTTCCCTGCTTGAAAAATTTCCCTGCACCGGGAAAGAGGCTGCGTGCTTCCTGCCCCGGGATGCTGTAGCTATACCTGCAATGGGGGCAAATGCGCCGCAGGAGCCGCTGCCCAATGACTATCTCGAGTGTGGAAGCGAGGAGAAAAGGCTCCAGACCCATATCAATGAGACGCGGCACTGCTGTCGCCGCATCGTTGCTGTGGAGTGTTGAGAAGAGAAGGTGCCCTGTGAGAGCGGCATTTACGGCGATTTCCGCCGTTTCCCCATCACGTATCTCTCCCACGAGAATCACATTAGGATCCTGGCGTACGAGCGCACGCAGGCCGGATGCAAACGTGAGGTTCGCTTCGGGGTTCGTCTGAATGTGATTGATGCCAGCGATCTTGTACTCCACTGGATCTTCTATCGTGGAAATATTCACATCGGGTGTATTGCGCAGAATAACGAGCGCATAGAGCGTGGTAGACTTGCCCGATCCTGTCGGCCCGGTAGCCAGAAGCATGCCGAATGGCTTGCGTGCCGCCTTTTCGAGTACCTCCTGGTTCTCTTTTGAGAAACCAAGTTCGGAGAGCGTGAGACTGCTCACATAGGATGCAAGCAAACGCATCACTGCCTTCTCGCCATCCACAACCGGCACAATGGAAACGCGGATATCGATGGTAGAACCGTCCGGAGACACATGGCGAATGGCGCCGTCCTGCGGGGCAAAGTGTTCGTCGATACGCATGTTGGCTTCAATCTTGATGAGGTTCACAACTCCCTCGTAGTAGATTTTTGGTATGCGCCCTGCCTCGTGCATCACACCATCCACGCGAAAGCGGACAATCGCGAACTTGTCTCCCTGCGGCTCGAAATGGATGTCGGAAGCGCGCAGTTGAATGGCATCGTTAATGATTTCAACCAAAATTTCCGGTGCCACCTCCTTTTCCGCATCAACGATCTGCTGGAAACGGGTGGCGAGCGGTTTGCGGTAGCGGAGGAACATTGCCTCTATGCCCTCTTTGGAAGCAAAGACATACGTAATCTTCCCCTTAAACCCCTCTGCCTCTGCCTTCTTCCTCCCCAGACCAAAGAAACCTCCCCCCGCTTTCTTTTTCTCTTTTACTTCTTTCTTCTTGCCCTTGGGCTTTTCTTCTTCGCCTTTTTTTTCCTTTGGTTCCTCTGATTTTTTTTCCTCTTCTCCTCCCTTCTTCTCTCTCTTCTTCTCTGTGCTTTCCTCCTCCGGAAACACTGCTTCCTCCTTTCCCAGATTCATCCGAATGACCTCTTCCAGATTTTCCTGCTGCGGATCCGTTGTCGCGATTTTCACAGAATTTTCTTTTTTCTCCACAACAATGACAAAGTACTTCCGTGCAATTGCTTCCGGCAGGGAGGCGAGTTCCTCTGTGCTCGGCGGATTCGTCTGCAAATCATAAAACTCCAATTTGTAGTGCTCTGCGAGAGCACCCTGTATGAGACTGGGGGTAATGAGCCCCTGTCCACTGAGCACATTGATCAGAGATTGCTTATTCTCTTTTGCCTCCAGTAACGCATTCTGCAGTTCCTCTTCGGAGAGATAGCTCTGCTTCACGAGGATCTGGCCGATAGAGACATCTTCGAGCGGCATTCGCTAGAGGGAAATTTTCACACGTTTAATAATGTCTGTTATTGGCGTGTTGGATTTTACGAAGTAATCAATCGCACCAAGTTCTTTGGAGCGCATTCGGTCTTCATCCTGCCCCAGATTGGAGAGGATGATGATCTTATAGTTCTTCTTCCTGCTCTTCAGTTCTTCCATGAAGGTAAAGCCATCCATCTGCGGCATGATGAGATCGAGCAGAATCATGTCGTATTTGTTCTTCAAGGCTTCCTCCAGAGCATCCTTTCCGTTCACACACACGGTTGTATCGAACCCTTCATGCTGGAACTTCAGTTCCAGCGCATGCGCCAGCGGACGCTCATCTTCGACAATGAGAATTTTTTTACCCCCTCTCCCGGGCTTTGCCTCTGATTTTTCTTTATCTGCAGACTGGGGCTTCGCAGGCATAGTGCGAGTAATAAATCCTCTTATTTTAGCAAAAAAACTGCTTTTAGGCAATGCGGCCCTTCTGCCCGATTTTCTCAGGAACAACACTGGCAATGTCACTCACAGCCTGTACACTCCACACTGGTTCTTTCCTGTGTCTGACACACCTCTCATGGGTAAACGCGCTCTTCTTTCTGTCTCCGATAAGTCCGGCATCGCAGATTTCGCCCGGGCACTCACGGAACTTGGGTTTGAAATTCTCTCCACAGGTGGAACACAAAAAGCCCTAGAAAAAGCCAAAATCCCTGTGACGCCAGTGGAAAAAATCACGCAGTTCCCTGAATGTTTCGGGGGACGGGTGAAAACAATGCATCCGGCAGTGACCGGCGGCATCCTCTTCCGGCGTGGCAACGCTGAAGATAGAAAAGAGGCAAAGGAGCACAACATTGCACCTATCGACATTGTTGCTGTGAACCTCTACCCCTTCGAAGAAGCATCCAGAGACAAAACAAAAGCGAGAGAGGCGCTCATCGAGCAGATTGATATTGGCGGTCCCACGCTCCTCCGCAGCGCGGCAAAAAATCATGCCGATGTCACCGTACTCTGCGATCCGGCTGACTACGGCCGGGTGATTGATGAACTGCGAGCCCACGGTGAAACATCCCCCGCCTGCAGAGCAGAACTTGCTGCCAAGGTTTTCGCGCGTACCGCAGCATATGACGGGATCATCGCCGGGGTACTCTCGGGGGGGCGGAGTAAAGGGCTGATGCTCACCAATGAATTGACTCTTCGCTACGGAGAGAACCCGCATCAGTGGGGGAAATACTATGATGTCGCTGGACATGGCCGGCGATGGGAAGTGCTGCAGGAAGAGAAGCCCTTCGACGGGACTCAGGGCAGGCAAATGAGCTATCTCAATATCCTGGACGCGGATAGTGCCATCAATCTTGTCTGTGAATTTGAGGAACCGACTGCCGCTTGCATCAAGCACGCCAACCCCAGTGGGGTAGCGAGTCACTCGGACATTGCTGAAGCATTCCAGCGGAGTTTCGATGCTGACCGTATCTCTGCATTCGGCGTGATTGTCGCCCTCAACCGGGAATGCCCGATGGGAGTAGTTCAAAAAATCATTGAGCAGAAGATTTTCGCAGAAGTACTCATTGCTCCAGGCTTCTCAGGTGAAGCATTGGAACTTCTCAAGCAGAAGCCAAGAATCCGCGTTATACGCTGTGAATGTCCACGGGCTGAAGACCTGGTGACATACCGCTCCATGCTCGGCGGCATCCTGGTGCAGGACGCCGATATAAAGGAAGTGACAAAAGATAATCTGACCTGTGTCACAGAGGTGAAACCAACGAAGCAACAAATAGAGGATCTGCTCTTTGCCTGGAAAGTCGTCAAGCATGCCAAAAGCAACGCCATCGTATTCGCGAAGGATAAGGTGAGTACAGGAATCGGTTGTGGGCAAACGAGCCGCGTGGACTCCACGATCATCGCGGCAAGGCGAGCGGCTGACAGGGCAAAAGGATCTGTAATGGCCAGTGATGCATTCTTCCCCTTCGCAGATTCTGTGGAAGAAGCAGCGAGACATGGGATTGCTGCCATTATTCAGCCGGGAGGATCCATCCGGGACAAAGAGGTGATTGCGAAAGCAAACGAGCTTACAATCCCGATGGTCGTGACGGGTATCAGAGGATTCAGACATTGACTTACTTATTATTTATTGTAATATACAAATATCTCAGCGCGTTGTGCGCTGTGATCATTATCATCATGGGGGAAATAGCAATGACTTTGATAAGAGGACTGTGGCTCGCGTTCTTTATTTTCCTGTTCACAGCAGGAATAAGCTGCATGCTTCGCGGGCCGCTCATGGGGGCTCACCCCGTGTCTTCCATGGGCCTGGTGGCGTTCGTTGCCGGACTTTTCGGCATCGCTGTCATCACAGATCGCTGCCAGCGATTCTAAGCCCCTTGGGAGGGAAGATGATAGAGGGACGGCGCAATGCTCTGCAACGCGCCGTCCAAAATTTCAAAAAGCGCATGTCATGGTGAGCCTGCCTGCCGGGCGTAGTCCCGCGTCCCTCAACTGAGCCTGTCCTGAGCGCAGTCGAAGGGCTCGGGATGACACGCGGGACAAAGACTGGTCGAACCATGCAACGCACCATCCAAAATTCAGAGAGCGCGCCTTCCTGCGATCGCCTCTTTCAGTGTCACCTGGTCTGTAAACTCAATGTCTGCCCCCATGGGAAGCCCGTGTGCAAGGCGGGAAACCTTGGGGACAACCCCCCCGAGCTTCTGCTTGATGTACGTTGCTGTCGCCTCACCCTCCACATCGGGATTGGTTGCAACAATCACCTCTTCCACATTTTCATCTGAACAACGTTTGATGAGTTCTGCGAGCTTGAGCTGCTCAGGGCCCATACCATCGATAGGGGACAGCACTCCGTGAAGTACGTGATAGACACCCTTGTAGGAAGTGCGCTCAAAGGAAATGACATCGAGAGGATTCTCCACCACGAGAATCGTTGTCTTGTCCCGCGTGGAGTTGGTGCAGATGGAACACTGCTCCTGCAGTGTGACCATCTGGCAGCTGCTGCAGTACTTGAGCTCATTCTTGAGCTTCGTGAGCGCTCTCCCCAAATTCTCAGGGGAAGCCTTTGAGCTCCTGAGGAGATGGAACGTCAGACGCTCTGCGGACTTGGGGCCGATGCCCGGTAGCTTGGAGAACTCCTCAATAGTCTGCTGAATCTGTGGCGGGAGAAGAGACATGGGAACAGAATACACGTTAGTGGATACTGGGATGATACTTGAAAGAAAGGGCTTTAGCTTGCGAAAATAAGGTAATTGGGAAATGGGGCAGAGGATCATTGACTATTCTCATATAGATTTTATAATAACACGCTGCGAACTTTGTGTGCGTATGAACTGATTGATGAGTCCGCAGGACTCGCTCATTCGCACAAGCGGCATTGTATGGAGGTTGCAAACTTCAGGCCGAACCAGAGTCTCGTGGGAAAGAACTTAGAAGCGTACACGGGTGCGCAAGAACATGCACAAGGTAATGTACGATGAGAACGCAAATTCTCAGCGGGAGATCGGAAGGATTCCGACTCGGGACAAAGCCGCGGACACGACGTCTGCGTCTGGAGGTTCTTGAGAAGCGCAAGCTCCTCACTATGATCCTCCACTGGATGGCGACAGAAGATTCTCCCGTCGGGCATCTGCCCATCCAGGAGAACCTGGGGAATGACTTCCCCGATGTGGCCATCGCCAGAAACTTCGATGGGAGTCGTGTGAGTCTCGATGCAAACTGGGTGCACATGGAGAGCCCCTTCCCCTTGTTCGCCTTCAGCATCGAGAGCCTCGGAGGTGACGACTACATCGACACTTCCGGGCTGACCACGACGATCGATGTCCTGTGGCTCGGACCCGGCAATGACAAAGCACTCGCCGGTGATGCCGACAGCTACGTCATCGGGGGGCCCGGTTCCGACTGGATCGAACTCGGAGACGGGGAGGACCACGGATGGGGCGAGGGCGGTATCGACGTGATCGCCAACGACCGAGTCCTCTATGTGAACGGAGTCGCCACCGTGACCGACGATGGCAAGAGAGACGACGTCGACGGCGGCTGTGGGGATGCGGATCATCTGGGTGTGAAGACCTCTGTGGTCACCACGATGGACGTCGTGGACTTTGTCCCCCCGGACAATGTCCCAGGCATCCGCGACTTCTTGTACGAGGCAGTCACCCCGCCGTGGACAACCCAGAACGGCACCCTCACCGTGGATTGGAGGCAGGAAACCTCCGGTGCCGTCATCCATGCCACCGGCCCCTCGTCCTGGGAAATCCAGTGGAACGGATCCACGTGGACGCTCATGGGCGTCTCCCACTTCGTCTTCCACGGGAGCGCCTACGGCGACTCCGTGGACGGTGCCCTCTTCGCAGGGACGACGGAGATGTACGGGAACGGTGGCAGCGATACCCTCAGGGGCGGGAGTAACCGCGACGTCCTCTTCGG
>DATDVK010000026.1:0-7599 GCA_035290085.1 Candidatus Peribacteraceae bacterium | reverse complement strand
AGTAGGAGGAGAAAACTACTGCACCACCACCTGTCCGGTTCCGAGTGTCTGCTTTTGGAGGCGGTTCACTTCCCATTGGATGGCTGTCTGCAAGGTCTCCACTGTCACGGACTGCGGGAGGAGCATGGCGGGCGCTGTTTCGGGAGGGATCACGCTGCACTCCTGGTACCCGTGCGGTTCGAAGACGAAGAGGCGGCAGTCCCCGAGGTACTGCTCCAGCGGCACCTGCGAGACTTCCTGCGGGCGGGGTTGGTGCCCGAACGCGGTGTGGATGCCTCCGTACCCTATGGCGATCGTCTGCACTTCCGGAGGACAGCTCTGCACCTGCTGCTGAACGAACTCATGGTCCAATGTGTGATCCTCGAGTACGACGGTGTGTGCCTGCCCTGCGAGGGAAGCGAGGTCTCCATCCTGCAGCGTTCCTCCAAGTGCCTTTTGCACGAGCTTCTGCAGTTCTGCGTTCAGGTAGGGGATGGCGCCCTTCCTCTTGGGGGAGTGCCCGGGGAGGATGAAGTGGGAGAGCCGCTCGAAGCAGAGGGCGGAGAATCTCTGTGCGGCATTCAGCGCTTGCAGATCGTCGCGTGCACGCGGGTGGCGAGCCAAAATGCGCTGGCGCACTTCCTCCAGTACGGTCGAATTTCCACGGGATCGATTGCTCTGTAAGGCCGCTGCCTGCCGCAGGGCATGCTGACAGTCTTCCGGCAGTTCTCTCAGAGGCACTGCATAGCGCTCCATTACGAAGCGCCCGGATCTTCCGGCGCTGAGGTTGATAGCTTTGAAGCTATCGAACGCGGCGTCCTGGTGCGCGATGAAGTGGTCGAGCTGTTCGGGGTACCGCGCGAAGATTTCTATTTCCTCGGGGGTGCTGTGGTAGAGCTTGACGATGATGACGTTGCGCCCCGGCTTCATGGGGTCTGCGTGCACGAACGTCCCGTGGGGGGCGAGTCTCTTCAGGTACGTTTGCGCGTTGGAATCGCTGGGGAAGTCGCTTCCTTCCTCCAACCGATACCCCGGACCTTCTGGTGGCATAGTACTATAAAACTTTATTTTTTAATATAAGTCAAATATTCAGACGACGGCTTTTGTACGCGGGGGAATGAAGATCTCATCTGCGCAAATTTCTGATGAGAGTGCTGGACTTCCCTGAGTGCACGCAGCAGCATTTCTCACAGTCGAAGGTCACCACTGATCCTTGAGAATAGGAGGAGACTGCCATGAAATGGTCCGATCTGTTTGCACTGTTCGTCGTTCTTGCGGCCTTCGCGCTGTACTGCTGGCGGCACAGGCGCGCGCGCCGGACACGGCGCGAAGCGGATCCATCTTCGGATGGAGATCCGCTCTCCGGCGGCCCATGGTCGCCGGTGTAACGGGGCAGAAACCGTGGCTTGCGACGGGGGGGCTCGCTTGGGCCCCCGTTTTTTTGCGCAAAGCAACTCTCTGCACCGTTCCGAAGAGCAGTGCAGAGAGTGTTCCCTTTTCGTGGAATGTCCTTGAGTCCGTTCTTGAAGTGTTGAGAGTGTGATCAGTTTGCGATCAAGTGAGGTCTGGGCAGTATTCGGCGAAGAGCGCGTTCATGTCTCGCTCACCGAGGAGGACGCGGCACGCGCCTTCCAGCGCGAGCTGCCCTCCCTGCCAGGAGACCTGGCTCGTGAGGAGGCGGCGGCCGTCCAGCCGGTAGGCGTCCACGACGCCGTTCGGCAGGCCGAATCGCTGGATGAGCATGCATCCGTTCTGCCCGGGGTGTTGCCTCGTGTGCTGGTGGTGTGCTGCACGATGTCCGGCCAGTTCCCTCAGTTTCCCCGAGGTGACTAGCCAGTTTGCCAGTTCCTGCTCCGGCGTGAGCCCCGTCCGTCGCGGAGCGGGGGGTGGTGCCATCGTCGCTGTTCCTGTTGCGGTTGTTGCGATTGTTCGTCGTCTCATGGTTTTCAAATTCCTTTCTTGACCACAAGAGACATTCCACGTTCGAAGGGGGACTACAGGTAGAGCTACCTCCAGTCCGCCTGCGAAAATGTAAGGGCGACGATGTCAAAAGATCAGATGTTATTCAACAATAAATCGAATATTTTGTCAATTACTCATCACTGCTTTCGCTTCAAAAATTTGCGGCACGTTAGCATTGCCGGGGGAAAGAATGCAAATGATTGGTCGATCGAAGGTGGTGCGCTCTTGTGTCGCTCCATCTACACTTGGTGCATGGCCAAACTCGTCCTCGATCTCCACGATATCTTCCAGAACGGGAAGGCGATTTCCGAAGAACTGGGGCGAGTGATGCACGATGCGTGCGAGAAGCGCATACCGCTCGTGGAGATCATTCCCGGCAAGGGCTCGGGGCAGCTCAAGAGGCGTGTCCTGCGGTTTCTTAACCAGCCGCATATTAAGGAGCTCTACCATCGGCTGGAGAAAGATGACAAAAACCACGGGAGGATCTTTGTGCATTTCCGCCACCGGCCTTCGCCCCGCGTGTCATCCCGAGCGTAGTAGAGGGACGCGGGGCTATGGCCGGCGAGATCGGTTATGCCTCAGCATGCGTGAATGCCATGAGCGTACGCTCGAGAAAATCTACAAGAAGTAAATAATTTCCTTGCCACTCCTCGTCCTTGTTCCGTACACTGCCGCGGTCATTCAAAGATACAGTTCCGTGTTTGCCGTCGTCGACATTGCCGGCTTTCAGGAGAAGGTCTCCGAAGGGGACAAGCTCCGTGTGCCCTCCCTCCCCGCAGAGGAAGGGAAGTCCCTGTCTTTTGATAAGGTGCTGCTCCTTGCGAAGAGCGCGGATGATGTGAAGGTGGGGACGCCGTACGTTGCCGGCGCCGCCGTAGAGGTGAAGGTGCTTCGCCACGCAAAAGGAGACAAGATCCGTGTCTACAAAATGCACCGCCGCAAGCGCTACCGCCGAACACACGGGCATCGCCAGGGGTTCACGGAGATTGAAGTGACGAAGATCAAGGCGAGCGGGGCAGTTGCCTCAGCGCCCGCTGCAAAGAAAGAAGTGGTGAAGAAGTAGTGAGTGCTCTGTATGCAGTGATGGAGGAGTGATCTTTTTGGAGTGCTTACTCCTTACTGCTCGTATCCATCTCGCTGCGCAGATCCTGCATTGCTTTGAGTGTCACGCCGAGATTCTGCATGCATGCGATGGTTTCCGCCAGCCGTTCTCCTGCTTTAAAGAGGTGGTGCAGGTAGCTCCTCAGGTGCGTGCGGCTGAAGAGGGAGGGGGAGTCTGCATCAATGGGGACATGCGCTTCCCGGTACTCGCTCCGGATGATGCGGAGATCCGATCCGTCTGAGAGCAGGATGTGCCCGTGCCGCGCGAGCCGCATGGGGAGCACACAGTCAAACATGTCCATGCCTTTGGACACACACGTCCGGAGCTGGTTGATCAAGCCGACACCCATGAGGTAGCGCGGTTTCCCTTCCGGGAGGAGCGGGCAGACAACATCGATGATGCCGTACATCTCTTCCGGTTCCTCGCCCACGGCCAGCCCGCCGACGGCGTATCCGTCGAACTCCATGGCTATGAGCTCCTCTGTGCACTTCTCGCGCAGGTCCCGCTCCAGTCCTCCCTGCACGATCCCGAAGAGGAGGGGAGGATGCGCCGATTTCCTGCTCAGTTCTTCGTGCCACTTCTTGCACTCTTTTGCCCAGCGCAGCGTGCGCTCCACTGCCTGTTCTATTTCTTTGCGGCTGGATTTGGACGGCGGGCAGTGATCGAAGCACATGATGATGTCCGCGCCGAGCGCGTGCTGGATGCGCATGGCGCTCTCGGGTCCGAGGAAGAGCGCGTCGCCGTTCACATGGGAACGGAAGTGCACGCCGTCTTTCACAATCTTGTTCGAGTGCCGCATGGAGAACACCTGGTACCCGCCGGAGTCGGTGAGGATGGGCTTCTCCCAATGCACGAATTTGTGCAGTCCGCCAGCCTGCTCTATGGTGTCCTCTCCGGGTTGGATGTGGAGGTGGTAGGTGTTGCAGAGGAGGATCTGCGCCCCGAGTTCCAGGAGGTCTCTGTGCGTGATGCCGCGCATGGCGCCGGCTGTTCCCACGGGCATGAAGAACGGCGTCTGGATCTCTCCGTGGTTGGTGCGGAGGATGCCCCGGCGGCCGAGCGGTGTCTGGCGGATTTGAGTCAGCATTTTGCCGTAGAATACGCGATTTGTTTTATATTGGACAGAAGGCGTTCTTGTAATTCAAATCACTTGTGCCCTGCCGTAGGCTTCTCCACAATGTATTCCTGCAATTTCCTGTACCCTTTCCCCGATTCCTATGATGATCTGCTGTCCCAAAACTGCCAAGGGTGCGGCGGCCTTCTGTGTCCGCGTGTCCTTCGGCGCTTCTTTACTCCTCATCGGTCTCTCGCACTTCATGACATTCACCGCCTTCAAGGGCATGGTGATGGAGGGCCTTGGACCTCTGACGGCTCTCGGTGCCCTCTGGGCGTTCATTCTCCCCGCACTCATGGTTGTCGGCGGCGCATTGCTTGTTGTGGGCATGTACCCGGAGGTCGCGGCATGGGCTGCCGGTGTCGCCATCGGTTCCATTCCCGTCGGCATGCTCTTCAAGCCGATCCTCGGCGGAGTTGCTCTGCCGGATGTGATGGGCGCAGCCATCAATGCATTCGTGTGGCTGATCCTCTACGTGCTCGTCATTAAGATGACCAGCTGCTGCGGCAGCTGCGAGAAGAAGGAGTAGAACTATTGAAATAGAAGAGCCTGTCATCCTGAGCGTAGTCGAAGGAGGCGGGCTCTTTTTGTTGGCTTGGAGAAAACCTTGTCATCCTGAGCTCTGACGAAGGATGACGCCGATGTCATGGTTCCTGCCTGCAGGCAGGCAGGCGTCAGAGCTCACCATGACATGCTGATAAGTTTTCAAGAGGTTTTCTGTTGAATGTTACTTCTTCGCTTCCTCGTGCTTCTTCACGATCCTGTCGATGAGGCCGTACTTCAGTGCGTCCTCGGCCTTCATGAACTTATCGCGCTCGGTGTCGATCTTCACCTTCTCGAGTTTCTGGCCCGAGTGCTTGGCGATGAGCTGGTTTAAGAGGTCCTTCGTCTGGATGATGTGGTCGGCGTGGATGGCGATGTCCGTTGCCTGTCCCTCCGTACCGCCGAGCGGCTGGTGGATCATGATCTCCGAGTGCTCGAGTGCGAAGCGTTTCCCTTTCTGGCCTCCCATGAGGATGATTGCTCCGCCGCTTGCCGCCATGCCCAGACAGACCGTGGAGATGTCCGGTTGCACGTACTGCATGGTGTCGTACATGGCGAGGGTGGAAGTCACCTGGCCGCCGGGGGAGTTCACGTAGAGGGTGATATCTTTCTTCGGGTTCTCCTTCTCGAGGAAGAGGAGCTGTGCAATGACAGAGTTGGCGATGTCATCGTTGATCGGTGTGCCGAGGAACACGATGCGCTCCTCAAGCAGGCGGGAGTAGATGTCGTACACGCGTTCCCCGAACTGCGTCTTCTCTATGACGGTCGGAATTATGAAATTCTGCGGCGTGAGACGGCCGTTGGAGATTTCTTTGGCTATGGACTGGATTGCGGGGTGCATGAAGGGAAGGGAAGTGTTCATAGTATAATACACGTTTTTCCTGCCTCACGGCAGTATGCACGATTCTGAGAATATGGTCGGGTGGATGTGTAATGTATTGTTAACATTCCCGATTGGTCAGCGAACCGATACAGTATTTCCTGATGACTCCAGACTGGAAGCGTGACGTCACCGGCCTCCTTGCTACCGCAGAACATCCGCTGATTGTGGTGCTCGGTCCCACCGCGAGCGGCAAGACGGCGTTCTCCATTGCACTTGCGAAGTCCATTGTGTCCACGGGGAGAGAGGCGGAGATCATCAATGCCGATTCGCGGCAGCTCTACCGCTACTTGAACATCGGGACGGCGAAGGTGACACCGAAGGAAATGCAGGGGATTCCACATCACCTCATCGATGTACTCGATCCAAAGGAGGAGGCGACTGCCGGGTGGTACCAGGGTGAAGCACGCAGGGTGATCCAAAAAATACAGAAGCGGGGAGCGGTTCCAATACTCGTCGGGGGATCCATGCTCTACGTGAGCAGCGTGATCGATGCGCTGACTTTAGCGCCGGTGCCGGATCCCGCTCTGCGGGCACGGCTGATAGAGGAGTACGATCAGGACGGGGGAGCAATGCTCTTTGCTCGGCTGCAGGAGATAGATCCTGAGACCGCGGATTCCATCCACCGCAACAACAAGCCGCGCCTCGTGCGGGCAGTGGAGATCTACGAGCTCCTCAGAGCACCGAAGTCGGAGGCAGTGCCGCAGATGGAACTGCGGTCCGATGCGAACGTGAGTGAGTACGATCTGCTCATCTTCGGCATGCAGTGGGACCGGGAGGAGCTCTGCGTGCGCATCGATGCGCGGACGAAGAAGATGTTTGAGGAGGGGTGGCTGGAGGAAGTGGAGGATCTCCTCAAGAAGGGGTACTCCGCGGACAATCCCGGCATGAAGAGCCACGGGTACCGGGAGATCATGACGTACATGGAGGGATCCTATGACAATCTGGATGCCCTCCGGGAACTCATTGCAGCCAAAACGCGCCAGTATGCAAAGCGGCAGATGTCGTGGTGGAGGGGAGACTCACGCATCCGGTGGATTTGTCCGGCTTTGAAAACTGTCGGCTGAGAGATGCCTCACGCCACCTCTTCCAGCTTTTCCAGATTGAGATCCAGTTTGGTGCGGAGTGCCGCATACTCCGTGGGGTCCGCGCCGAGTGCCGCTCCTTCCGCGCGGACTTCCTGCGTGTATGCCACCATGAACGGTTCCCCGTCCTTCTTCGCTTCCCGCTGTGCCGCTGTCACTTCTTTCATGCGTTCCAGGAGCTCTTCGGGCGCTTTCTTCTCCAGTGCCGCAAGTCGCTTCAGTGCGTCTGCACGGCTTACTGCATCGCTCGCTTTCCTGAGTTTGTCCGCTGTCTTTTCGATCTGCTCAACACGGTTGTCTATGTGCTCGTGGAGGATTTCCGGGGTAGGCATGGGGAGGAGAGGGAGGGCTAGAACTTAAAGACATCATGCTCTTTTTCTATGCCCTGCTTCATCTGCCAGAGCTGCGCCACCATCGTCTGCAGCTGTGGGCAGGCATTGGGCGTGTTCGTGTCTTTGTAGAAACTCACTACGAGCCTGAGCTGGTCTGCCATATTCACGAGGGTGAGGTCTGTTCTATCTCTCCATTCCTCGTCGAGCTTGTTGTAAATATCCTGATTGAGGAAGGATTCCGGATTCCTTACGTCTATTTCCCCCTTATCGATGAGTGCAGTGATCGTGGTGAGGAAACGGCTATATTCTTCCTCCATGGGGCCTTCCACAGGCTTGCCTGCGGTCCGTTCCTCCTCCTCCGTCAGTTGGCCTTGTTTCTGTATTTTCTGGACGAAATCGTCATCAGACATGGTTCTATTGTATCAGAATTCCCGGTTTAAAGCCATGAGCGAGGTGAAGGGGAGGGGGCATCTCAAAACGCATGCATCCTTGTCTTTTGGAGAGACATCGAGCATCTATACTTCCGGAGATCGGTTGTTCACATTTCCTCGTCGGTGCCATGTTCTTCTTCGTCACCGTCGGTATTTTCCATACCGCAACTA
>DATDVK010000025.1:0-6253 GCA_035290085.1 Candidatus Peribacteraceae bacterium | reverse complement strand
AGGATTCCTGTACATGACGTCGGGCAATAACCAGAGCCAGCGCGGTGCGGCAATTTCCCGCATGACATGGGCGATTGGCGGTCTTCTTTTGCTGTTGTTCGCAGGATTCATTCTGCGCACTCTCAATAATCTCTTCTACGTCATATGAGTCGTTTCATTTTTGTCTTTGGCCTTCTCTTCGCGCCGGTTGCTGCAATCGCGGCACCTCCGGGCATAGATCCCTGCTGGACTCTGGGTGCAGGTTTCTGCGACTCAGCAGCAGGCCAGTCTGTCATCGACGACGGTATTGTACGGACAGGGCTGCTCTTCGCCGGGCTTGCCGGCGCTGCAGCTGTGCTTTTCGCAGTCATTGGAGGTGCCCAGCTCCTGCTGAGTTTCGGCGATGAGAGCAAGATCACGAAGGGGAGGAATTCCATGATCTTCGCACTGGGTGGTTTTGCACTTGTGCTCGCCTCACAGGCTATTGTCTCCTTTGTGGTTGCGTCGGCGGGTGCAGGCAGTTTGCACACCGCGAGCAACCCGCTCATTGGTGTCATGCAGCTCATTACAAATACGATTGTGGTTGCCCTGAACATTCTCTTTGTGCTTGTGATGGTGGTATCGGGCATTCGCATGGTCATCGGTCACGGGAAGTCCGATGAGTTTACAAAAGCCAGGCAGGCACTCATCTATGCGGTGGCCGGCGCGTTTTTTGTCAATGTTGCCCATGCCCTCGTGAGAGGGATACTTGCTACCGGATTCGGCGGATGATGCATCTTTTCCACATTGTTGCGGCATTCTTCGTTCCCACTGCGTTTGCAGACGTGTGGCAGCAGTACTATGCACCTTTCGGCGGCGCTGGCACGGGAGTGGACTTTGTGAATACTCTTGCCATCCGCGCAGGGAATTTCGCACTGAAGCTCATCACGGGTGCTGCTGTCATCGCCATTATGTGGGGAGGACTGAAGATGATTACTTCTGCGGGGAACGAGGAGGGGAAGGAATCTGCGAAGAAGATTCTCTTCTACGCCATTGCCGGGTTGGTTCTGGCAATCATCTCGCAGGCCGCCATCAGCTTCACACACCAGTTCGTCAGCAGCTTTACGTAGATGCCTGCGGGTGAATCCCGCAGCTCTTCCGGAAATTGAAGAACGACAAATCTTGCCGGCCGTAGCAGGAAGCCAAGAAGCAGGAAGTTTGTTTACGCATTCCTCTGCGGTTTCTGGCAGTAGCTTCCTGCGAAGGCTGGTGAAGATTCTTCTCTTTGCTTCTTCTGCTAGTGAGAGACATTCGCTAGTCTATTTGCGCTATGGTGCGTCGCTACGTTACCACTGCCATCGACTATCCCAACGCTGCCCCCCACATGGGGCATGTGCTTCCTCGCGAGAGACAAACCTTCGGTTTTTCTCTCGTGTGCTCTCTTTTCCCTCAGTGGTGTCGCTCCAGCGTGGGAAACCCACGCTTCGCGGCAGTTTTTTCTATTGTTTGAGACTACACTTCAGCCATGCGCCGCTACGTTACCACTGCCATCGACTATCCCAACGCTGCCCCCCACATGGGGCATGTGCTGGAGAAGGTGCTGGCAGACACAGTAGTACGCTGGTTCCGTCTCAGCGGTGACGATGTGCGGTTCCAGATCGGGACAGATGAACATGGAACGAAGATCCAGCGCACGGCGGAGAAAGAGGGGATTTCACCCAAGCAGCTGGTGGACCGCAACGTTCCGCTCTTTGAAGATCTCTACCAGCGGCTCAACATTTCCTATGACAAGTTCATCCGCACGTCCGATGAGAGAGGGCACTATCCCACAGTCCAGGAACTGTGGAAGAGGCTTGCGAAGGCAGGGGTGCTGGAGAAGCGTACGTACACGGGTCTCTACTGCAGCGGCTGTGAGCGCTTCATGACCAGGCGTGATTTAGTGGATGGCAAGTGTCCGAATCATCAGGTAGAGCCCGAGAAGGTCACGGAGGAGAACTGGTTTTTGAAGATGAGCGAGTATGGCAAGGAGCTGAAAAGTCTCCTTACGAAAGACTGGGACGGGGAGAAGTACCGCATCGTCCCGCAGTTCCGGGAGAATGAAACGCTCTCGCTCATAGACCAGGGGTTGGAAGATGTCTCCTTCTCACGGCCGAAATCGAGCCTGGAGTGGGGGATTCCCGTTCCGGGAGACGATGAGCAGGTCATGTACGTGTGGTGTGACGCTCTCACCAATTACATCTCCGGTCTCGGGTACTTCACCAAGCATGAAGAACGCAAATGGTGGGATGATGCCAAAGTGACGCACGTGATTGGCAAAGATATTGCACGGTTCCATGCACTCATCTGGCCGCTCATGCTGAAGAAGGCTGGTGTGCGTCTCCCCGATGAGCTCCTCATTCATGGGTTCCTCACGAGTGAGGGGGAGAAGATGAGCAAGTCCCTTGGTAATGTTGTCGTGCCGGATGATGTGTTGGCGAAATTCAAGGGCAACCCGGATCCTCTGCGGTTCTACCTGAGCCACGAGGTGCCGGTGGGACGTGATGGAGACTTCTCCTGGGAGCGGTTCAAGAAGCTTTATGACGCCGCTCTTCGCAATAAATTGGGCAATTTGCTCAATAGAGTCCTTGTATTGCTCCATAAGGAGGGAGATCGACTTGCGATACCAACAGGTGATCCTCTGCGAAAAGAGATCGTGCGTCATTGGGATGCATTTGCTGCACAGATGAATGTCTATGATGTTTCCAATGCAATTTCTGCCCATCCAATGGCTATAGTTGAGGGAGGGAACCTTCGGATGGATGAGAAGAAGCCATGGACTCTCTCGGGCAAAGAGAAAGTAGAAGTGCTCAGTGCCATTGCAGAGATGCTCCGCCACATTGGGTTGATGCTTCTCCCCTTCATTCCTGATACTGCGTATCGCATTTCCAAGCAGATCAACGTTCCGTATGCCGAAGAAATGCTGAAGAGGGACTTTGTAATCACGAAAGCCATGAAGCAATGGGGAGGAATGCCGGATTGGGTCTCTGTCGGGAAGCCTGAAATTCTCTTCGCTCCGCTTGAGGAAAAGTGAGTTTTTCTGTAGAGTATGTATTGCTCTCGAAGCTGAATGACCGGAGACCATTGAAGAACGGGAAAGAGGCGGGGGGAGCAGCAATTTTTTACTCATTACCCAACTTTCGCATGTTTGATCCTATGTCCGAGCTGGGTGGCAGCACATCACAGTCCGATGACGAAGGCGCGGCAGACGGCAATGCTGCTGCTCGAGGCCGAAGCAGCGGCAACGGCGCATTTGCGCAGGAGGTGCACTCCGTCACCATCCATGCGCGTCAGCGCACTTTCTACGTGGACCTGAAGGAGTCGAGTCACGGAAAGTTCTTCAAAGTGTCCGAGAAGTCCCGCGGCGGCCAGAAGACGACCATCATGTTCGATGCCGAAGACCTCGATAAGTTCATAGAGGCATTCCAGGAGATGAAGTCGAAAGTCTAGATGAAGAAGAGAAGAAAGAGAGGAATGGGGGCGTACCCCTTCCTCTTTTCCCTTTTACTCTTCTGTTTCTTCAAACGGGATCACGTATCCGTTCACATGGGGATTGCTGATCATGGTGAGGAGCAGGATCTTCGAGGCTTCTGCGCGTGTTATTTTCTGCCCGGGGTGGAAAGTTCCGTCTTCGTATCCTTCCACGATGGCGTACTCCACAAGACGTTTCACGTAGGGGGCAAACCAGGCCCCCCCGGGGACATCGGAAAATTCCCTCTGCGCAAACGGTTCTTCCAACGCCTCTAATTCCGTTGCTTTGAGCAGGATTTTGAGGGCTTCGGCGCGATTCACGGGGTCATCTGGCCGGAAGGTCCCATCCTCGTATCCCTCCACGATGCCCTCGGCCACAGCCGTGTAGACGATCTCCCTGAGTTCTTTCCGCTGGCTGCTCTCCCGCGGACGCGCTTTATTCACAATATCTTTGAATGTGATTGCGACATTCTCTGTGTCTGATTGTACGGGGATGCAACTGGTGAACAGCGTTATTTTGAGGAACTCGAAGCGCGTGATTTCCCTGTCAGGGAGGAAGAGAGTGGCGTTCTCGACATCGTACCCGTCCACTATTCTCCGGTAGCTGGGGAGTACCTTGGCGCGGTGCAGCAGGAGCACTACCTCTTTTGCCCAGTGTTCTTCCAGATCTGCGAAGTAGTTGCCTGTGCCAACATACAGGAGGCACGGATTTTCCAACGGGTCCGAACTCAGTTCCAGCTCTTCCGCATCCTTCGTTCCGTCATTATCCGTGTCTGCGTTGTCCATGTTTGTCCCCTGCACGAACTCCTCGAGGTTTGTGAGACCGTCTTCATCGTTGTCCTCATGTGCATCTGATCGCTTCTCATCGGAGAGGCCATGGGTTGCCTCGTACTCATCCGGCAGGCCGTCTCCGTCGTAGTCCGACCGGAATTCCCCGTCGAGAGGGAAGGGATCGTCGAAATCGTTGATGCCATCTGCGTCCGTATCGGGGTTGCCATCGAGCGTGCCAAGCGCCCATTCCTCCCCGTTCGTGAGGCCGTCGTTATCGAGGTCGTAGGTGAAGTCGTCGCGGCGGTCGAGAGGGTCGCGGCCGTTCTGCACCTCTTTCCCGTCCGCCTCCCCTCCGCCATCCGTGTCCGCATCCAGCGGACTCGTTTCCCCTTCATCCACGATCCCGTTTGCGTTCACATCTTCTTCCGTATCCAGCAGGCCGTCCCCGTCCGTATCAGATTGCGGGACCTGGGCCATGACAATACCGATGCCGAGAAAAAGTGAGAGGAGGATGCGCATCGGTTTCTAGTATGCACGGATGTCTGCCGGCCTGCCACCCGCTAGGGGTGGCATCCGCGTTCCCATGATGCTGCGGTCATGGGTTTCTTCCCGGCTGGCTGAAGAGTTTTGATGTAGAGAGTGGAGTTCTCTGCACAGGGGAGGGCAAGCGCACCTTTTTCTTCTGTGAGTGATGTTTCAAGGAGCTTCAGGGGTACCCCGTTGATACTGCAGCATACGCCCGGCCAGGGCACGAGAGCACGGACGCAGCGGTCGATTTTTTCCGCAGACATCTTTGCAGGGTCGACATCCCCGTTCTTTCGTGTGAGCTTGGAACAGTACGTCACACCCGTTTCATCCTGTGCAACGGGGGAGAGGGGTTTTGTGAGCGTTGCCACAAGCAATTGTGCCCCCAGGGGAGCGAGCCTGTCGTGGAGCGAGGAGAATGTCTCCCGCTCGTCTATCGGTGTCGTGCACTGTGCGAGTATGTCTCCTGCATCGAGTGTCTCAGACATTCTCTGTACGGTGACGCCGGTTTCCGTGTCTCCTGCGAGCAGTGCGTTTTGTATAGGAGAGGCTCCGCGCCAGCGAGGCAGGAGCGATGCATGCACATTCACAGGGGCGACGCTGGGGATCTCCAGTATCTCTTTTGAGAGGATCTGCCCGTATGCGACTACCACGAGAAAGTCACAGTCGATTTTTTCCCAGGAGAGATCTCTGTTGATGTTCTTTGGTTGCGTAACGCGGATCCCGTGTTTTTCGGCACAGAGCTTCACGGGAGGCGGGGTCATGACTTGTTTCCTTCCCGCCGGCTTGTCTGGCTGCGAAATGACCAGTGTGACCTCGCATGCAGGGTGCGCAACGAGCGATTCGAGTGAGGGGACCGAGAACTCCGGGGTGCCGGCAAAAACGATGGAAAGCCTTTCTGGCATCACCTTCCAGTGTACACTCTCCCCATGTCAAAAAGGCCCAAAATGCTCGCATCGGTCATCCGGGAAATCGTTGCACCCGTTCTGCGGGAGTGCCCGCGGGAGTGCGGCATGGTTTCCCTGACTGAGGTGGAAGTTTCGAATGATTTCTCCCATGCGACTCTGTACGTGAGCGCGCTCAAAGAGCCGGATCTCGCCCTCCGTTTTCTGGAAGGTCGTCTTCTCGGACTGCAGCGTTCGCTCGGGCGACTCCACCGGAAGCGTATTCCGCTGCTTCGGTTCCGGAAGGACCAGAGGACAGAACGGGGGATTCGTATCGAAGAGCTTCTGCAGTGAAGGAAAGAGGAGCAACAGAAGAGTGAGAGGGAACAGAGGAGAAGATCCTGTTTTCCAACGGGGAAGGATAGACGCGTCATCTTTATTCGACAGAGTGCTGTCATACTCCTTCGCCCTCGTCCTATCCCGGGCGTCTCAGGGAGACGAGGGGCTACGGAGCACGAGAGGAGGGAGTATCTGGTTGGCTGGAATGGTCGTCTTTCATTTGCATCTTGGTATCAGAAGACACCTTGTTCTTTCCTGCAAGACTACAG
>DATDVK010000024.1:0-3523 GCA_035290085.1 Candidatus Peribacteraceae bacterium | reverse complement strand
GGGGGGCACCCATTCCCATCGTGTACGATCCGGAAGGCAAGCCGCACCCCATCCCGGAGAAGCACCTTCCGTGGGAGCTTCCCACTGATGTGGAGTTCAAGCCCACCGGTACGGCGCCGCTCGCGCAGTCCAAAGAGCTTGTGGAGAGGACGGAGAAAATCTTCGGCAAAGGGTGGAAACCGGAAGTCGACACCATGGATACGTTCGTGTGCAGCAGTTACTACTCGCTCATGTACCTCGCCGCACACAACAAGAATGGCAAGTGTACCCAGCGTGATCTCAAGGAAGGATCGCCGGTTGACCCGATTCTCGAGAAGAAGTGGATGCCGGTGGATATGTACATTGGAGGAGCTGAGCACGCCTGCATGCACCTCATCTATGCGCGGTTCGTTGGCATGGTTCTGAAGGATCTTGGCTTCATTGAGCATGAGGAACAGTACCAGCGGCTCATCCACCAGGGGGTCATCACGAACCAGGGGGCAAAGATGAGCAAGAGCAAGGGGAATGTAGTCAGCCCCGATGAATTCGTGGAGCACTTCGGTTCCGATGTTTTCCGCATGTACCTTATGTTTATGGGACCTTTCACGGAAGGGGGGGACTGGAGTGACACGGGTATCAAAGGCGTGGACCGCTTCGTACAGCGAGTGTGGAGGCTGTATGCCGAGAAGTTGCCTTCGGGACGAAAGTTGAACAAAAAAGTTGATCAAGTGGATGCAGGGGTGACAACGAAACTGCATGCCACTGTGAAGAAAGTGACCGAGGACATCGAGCGTCTGCACTTCAACACGGCGCTCAGTGCGCTCATGGAACTCCTCAACGTGCTGGAAAAGCAGGATGTCCTCGCTCCCGATGTCGCCCGGACCTATGCCACACTGCTCGCACCGCTCGCACCGCATCTGGCGGAGGAAGTGTGGGAGTGTTCCGGCGGGAAAGGATTTGTCATCGATCAGGATTGGCCGAGCTACGATGCATCCCAGCTCGTAGCGAGCACTATCACGATCGTTGTGCAGGTGAACGGCAAGATCCGCGGAGAGTTCACGGCTTCACCGGACATCACCGAGAAGGAAGCACTCGAGTTTGCGAAAGCGGAAGAGAACGTGCAGCGGCATCTTGAGGGGAAGGAGATCAAGAAGGAGATGTATATCCCCGGCAAGCTCGTGAGTCTCGTTGTGGCGTAGGAATTCCTGCTACGCAGCTTCAGCTTCTGTACCGTATGTGGCTCTCCACTGTGCGTACTTTGCGGCCATTTCCCCGTCGGATATTTGCGCTTCCTCGGTGTATGTCTGGTGCCCGTGGAGCCGGTCGAGACAATCAAGGAACTCACCGAGCTTTGCCATAGTCCTCAAACGCAGTCTCATGATTTCCGCATTGCGATGATCATGCATGAGGAGGAGATCCACCATGAGCATTTTGCATTCCCCCCAGAGCTTTGCCAGAGCGTCTGTAAGAGCATGTTTCTCCCTTTCAAGGGCGTCTGGAAAAGCTCCAAGCTGTCGTTCTATGCGGCGCCCTGAGCGATAGGCAGAAAACATCAGGGCAGTGATTTCTGTGGAGTCGGCTTGAGGATTTCTTGTGAGTGCGACAATGCTTTCCACCTGCCCACGCCACTCCGCAATCAGCGCATCCTGCTGAAAAATGACGACGGGGACTTCTCCGGCAGATTCTGCTCCGCTTGGCTGGAAGAGGTGGGTGAGATTGTTCAGGAGGTTCATTTCGATTGATGCAAATGGCATGGTACAAAAAACTGCCGGGTAGTCAACGGTTGGATCGCTGGAAGGGGAATCATCGATGGAGGATTGCGGGGAATGAGGTTCCCCCTGCTGTTAAATCTGTCATACGGCTTTGCGATTGAATCACAAAGTACGTTTTGCGAAGTTTTTCGTTGATAGCGGTGAAGCGATACGTGTCCGGCGTAGTCCCGCATTACGCGGGACGAAGTCGGATCGCTATCCGTCTCGGCGCGGCCGAGCCGCGACGGGCGCCGCTATTACAGATAGTGAAGAAAAACATTACTATCGTTTTCGTCGCGAAACCGTATCAGAATACGGCAGTCGGTTCAAAAAAGATCATCTAGCCTCACTTTCCAGTGTCTGACCATCCCTTCGACCGCTATGCCGGCTTCACTGATCTCTCCGTGCTGAGAGAGTTCAGCAGTAAGCCGCTGCGCAGGTGCGTGCGCAGCAATACCATCCTTTCCTCTGTGGAGGATTTGAAGCGTTGGGCAGGGGAGAAGGAGTGGCAACTGCAGCCTGTCCCGTGGTGTTCTGAAGGGTTCTTCGTTGACCGTGAAGATCGGTCTGTTCCCCTTGGAAAAGATCTCCTGCATCTCCTTGGGCATTTCTACTTCCAGGAAGCGAGCAGCATGTTGCCTGTGGAACTCCTGCAGCCGGAACCGGGAGAAACCATTCTCGACATGGCCGCTGCACCGGGGAGCAAAACTTCACAGATTGCAGCTGCCATGCAGGGCAGAGGAGTCATCATTGCCAATGATATACAGGATGCCCGCATTCAAACCCTGAAGTCCGCGCTCCAGCGCAGCGGAGTGATGAATGTCATTCTTACCAAGAGGATGGGACAGTGGTTTGCCAGGTACATGACGGGCCGCTTCGACCGCGTACTCATCGATGCGCCCTGTACTGCGCAGGGCACCTGCAGGAAAGATCTAAGCGCGCTCAAATACTGCTCGGAACTCGGCATTCGCAAGGCAGCCAAGCTCCAGCGGGAGCTTTTAGAGTCTGCAGTGCATGCGGCAGCCATTGGCGGTCGCATTGTGTACTCCACGTGCACACTCACTCCCGAGGAGAACGAGGAAGTGGTGCTCAGCATATTGAACAAATTTAGTGATCAACTTAGGGTCGTCGATCCAAGAGAATTGGCTGTGAATCAAGAGAAAATAGCATTCGATGCCGCTGTAGAAGACTCGATTGTAGTGCAGCACTCCCTCCAATCTGCAAAGCATACCGCCTATCCTTTCTTGCGCATCTGGCCGCAGACGTACGACACCGAGGGGTTCTTCTGTGCGGTGCTGGAGAAGAAAGCACCCACACGTGAGGCGGAGAAAATGGAACTCAAGCATTTCCGTGAGAAGCCGTTCCCCCGGGGGCAGCAGCAGGAGATTGCCCAGTTTCTCAGGATGCGGTACGGAACGGACATTGTCGGCGGTGGTGAGCAGCTTTTCGACAGAGGGGACCATTTGGCCATCACGACAGAGGAGGTGGCAAGGTTTAAGCTCCCGGTCGTGGACTACTGCCTTGGGCTCCCGTTTGGGAAGAGACTCAGGGACATCCCGGTGTACATCGACCATGAGATGGCTGTACTGCGCGGGGCAGATGCAACCAAGAACGTGTGCAAAGTCGATGATGATCAGTTGCAGGAGCTTCTCCGGGGAAAAGATATTGTGTGCGATGCATCTCTCCTTGGGCATGTGCTTCTCCACTATCGCCGCTGGTGCATCGGACGCGGGCGGGCAGGGAATGGAACGTTAAAAAACCACCTCCCACGTTGGATGATCTACCACCTGCAG
>DATDVK010000023.1:0-6261 GCA_035290085.1 Candidatus Peribacteraceae bacterium | reverse complement strand
TCTCGGATTTAAAGCACCTCCTGCGGGGGAACCCCAAGGCAGACGAGGCGGTCCGCATGTTCTCGCCGAACATCTGGCAGCAGAAGCTGCGCTCAAATCTGCAGTCCATGGGGCTCCTCAGTCTGCCGAAGCTTCGTGTGTGGGTGTTCATTCTTACAAGTGTCGTCGTCTTCCTCTTCGTACTCTTCCGCCTGCTTCCGAACTGCGAAATCCGCGTCTGGCCGAGGGAAGACACCATCTCGCAGACGGCGAACATCTTCCTCGTGCTCTCGGGAGCGGTGATAGAGGAAATTCCCTCCCGCGTGCGGACCATGGAACTCATCCCCATCGAAGTGTCTGTGAGCCAGGCTCTCACCTTCGACCAGATCTCCAAGGAGTTCATAGGCAAGAGTGCGGAGACCGCCATGACGGTGGTCAATAAGTCCGAGAGCGAGTATGCCCTGCGCACGGGAACGCGCGTCATGAACCAGGCGGGTATGGTCTTCCGCCTCCAGGAACCGGTGGTAGTGGCTCCCGGAGAAGAAGTCACGGCGCGCGCGACCGCCGATGATCTGGATCTCTATGGAGAAGTGATCGGAGACCGTGGCAATGTTCCTGCGGGCCTGCGCTGGGATTTCCCCGGCCTCGCGCCGGCGGAGCAGCAACTTGTGTACGCCGAGAACCGCAGCCCTGCTTCGGGGGGGCAGACGGACTTCCGCACGGTGCTGCATAAGGAAGACTTGGAGATCGGCCGTCTGAAGCTGGAGCAGGATCTCCTCGCTTCGGCGAAGCAACTCGTGGACGAACATCGGGACCTCTTCAATGCGGAGCATGCGGAGGAGCACATGGAAATTCTGTACTACGATGAACTCACTAAATCCATCTTCTATAACTTCAAGCTTTCCGAGCAGTTCCTCGGCCAGCCGGTGAAATCCGTGCCGATGGAGGGTGATGTGGTCTACACCGCCTATGCCTACGATTCCCAGCACGTCCTTGCGCTCCTCAGTCAGGAACTGCGGCAACACGTGGAGGACGGCAAGCGCCTCCTGGAGGAGACGCTCACGCTGGATCGCCTCGTCGCGCACGTCATCGACTACGCCGATGACCTCGTGTGGATCAAGCTCACCGTGGACCTCTCCGGAACGGAGCAGTACATCCTCGATCCTCTCAGTCCCACGGGAGCCAAGTTCGGCAAGAAAGTTCGTGATCTCGTCAACGGGAAGGACAAGGACACCGCGCAGCGTATCATCAAGAACCTCCCGGAGGTGGAGAACGTGGAGGTGCACGTCTGGCCGCCCTGGAACCGCATGGTCCCGCACATCCCTTCGCACATTTCCATCGAAGTCATCCGATGATTCCCGGAAAAACTCACATCCGCTGGCTCATCCGCTGGGTGCTGCGTCTCCTTGGCGTCAGTGGGGGAGTGTTCCTCCTCATCGTGCTCCACGTCGTCTCCCAGTTCCCGGGGGATCCGCTCCCCGAACATACGTCCGCCCGCCCTGTTTCGCGGGAGGAAATCCGGCGGGGGCTTGGGAGCAATCCCTGCGGCATCGTCTTTGGTGCCGCAGTGCGCGGAGGCTCGGAGGCGGGCCCCGGCATTACGCGCCGGGTGCAGGCTGCCGCCGACCTCTACCACCAGGGGAGTATCCAGACCATCATTCTTACCGGAGGGAAAGGGTCACAGATCCAGGAGAGCGAGGCTGCCGTCATGCAGAAAGTGGCTATGAGGCTCGGAATCGACTCAGAAGACCTTATTTTGGAGGATCAGGCCACCTCGACCTGGGAGAACCTGGCCTTCACCAAAGAGCTGATCGGGGATTGCTCCTCTATTGTGGCCATCTCCGACCGTTACCACCTCGCCCGCATCGAGTACCTCGCGGAACTCCAGGGGTGGGGGAACCTTCGTACACTGCCGGCGGGCAGGGTACCGCTCGTGTCGTTCGAAGTCCGCGCAGTCGTGCGCGAAGCACTCGGGCACATCTACTACACACTGCGTCAGTACTTTGATATAGAGAAGTACATCCTCTCCGTGTCGGACTTCCAGGTCATCTAGCCCCCTTTTAGAAGGCCAGAGTTTTCCACATGTCAATTCCTTCTTAACATAAAATGCATTATGTTAAGTATAGGAAGGATGTGGAAAACCCCTCTTTTCCTTCTCCCCCGCTAAATTTTTTGTTCATTCGATGATTTGCATGTCATCCTGAGTGCCGCCGCCCCACTCCCTCGATACAATTTTGCTTCGCAAAATCACTCGGGATGACATGGGGCGGCGGTGTATCGAAGGATAGACATGGTCAATCCCCTCCCTCACCAGTCCCCCATTATGGAAAACGCACTCTCACCCTTCGACGAGCTCAGGGTGACATCTCGAGCCACTCAACATTACGTATCCGCCTAATCTATGGAAGATACTGCGCTGTCACAGGCCATGGACCGCTATATCGTCTATCTCCAGGCGGAAGAGAACAAATCCCCGCTCACGGTGGCCAACTATCGGCGCTCTTTGAACCTCCTTTTAGACCTTTTAGGAGTCTGCGATGCCAAAAACATCGATAAAACGGTGATTCGGACCCTTAAATCCAAACTTCACGGTGCCAAGGCCCGCAGCGGCAAGCCCCTGAGCATTACCACCAAGAACTATCACCTCACCGTCCTGCGGGCTTTTCTCCGTTATTTGCTGCAGGATGAGGAATTGGATGGCATTTACGCGCCCGACCGCGTCCAGAGGTTTAAGCAGGAGGAGCGGCAGGTGAAAGTCCTTCGGCGCGAGGAGCTCGATCGTCTTCTTGAGTCCCCTGACGTCTCCACCCGGACCGGCAAGCGCGACAAAGCGATCATGGAACTTTTCTTCTCCACCGGACTTCGTCTCGCGGAGCTCCGGAGTCTGAATGTGCGCGACCTGAACTTTGACACAAGGGAGATTTCAGTTCGTGGTAAAAGAGGAAAGATCCGGGTGGTCTTCCTCTCAGATAGGGCGGTGGATTCCCTCCGGGCATACCTGGAGGTGCGGACAGATGATCTCACTCCCCTCTTTATTCGTAATATGGAGAAAGCGCAGGAGACTATGCCCCCCGGAGAAGAATTCAGACTTTCGCGCATCTCTATCTATAACGTAGTGAAGAAGTACGCGCTCATTGCGGGAGTGGTCTCCGATCCCTCTCCACACACGCTGCGGCACTCCTTCGCGACGGATCTTCTGAGGAATGGAGCTGATCTAAGAAGTGTGCAGGAGCTCTTAGGGCATGCGGACTTGAGTACGACGCAGATTTACACGCATGTAACCAATCCACAATTAAAAGAAGTTCATGAACGATACCATGGGAGGAATCAGTGATGAGTTACCCCGCGAAGCGTAGCGTAGTGGGGTGACCAACCCCGAACTTAAACAAGTCCACCAAAAATATCACGGTAAGTAGGTGCATGCTTGCCGGACGTAGCCAAGAGGCAAAGTTTCGAACTTATTACTCATGATCTATTTATAGAATTCTTTTCGTAGCTTTCCAAGAAGTGGCATGTCATTACATTGTCAATACTTTGTATAGCAATTGTATTGCTTTTATGCTACACTGTAGCTATAAATATACACATATTCTCCCTCTCCCCCTTCCCACCATGCCAGCGACTATCCAGGTCCGTACCGATGCCAAACTCAAGAAGGATGCACAGAAGGTTCTTGAAGAAATGGGGCTCGACTTAAGCAGTGCCATCAACGTGTACCTAAGGCAGATTGTGTTTACTGGCAGTATCCCGTTCCCGCTGCGTACTGTGAATGGCTTTACGCCGGAGCAGGAGGACCAGGTATTGCGTGAGGCTGATGAGGCAGTGCGGAAGGGGAAGAGATATTCCTCTGCTGCAGAGATGCATCGTGATATTCTGGCCGAGTGAGAACGGAGAAAAAGTACGCACTTGTGTATACGCGGCAGTACAGACGCGACTACCGGCGGCTTGCACGCTCAGGCCGTTACAATATGAAGAAACTCGATGATGTTCTCACATTGTTGCAGAATGGGAGAGCGTTACCGGCGCGTCTGTGCAACCATCAGTTGAAGGGGGAACTGCACCGTCGCGAGGAGTGTCATATTGAAGGTGACTGGTTGCTTATTTATGAACGGAGGGATGACGTTTGTGTCTTGATTGCACAGCGGACGGGAACGCATTCAGATCTTTTCGATGCATAGGTACACCCTATTTCGCAATGAACCTGATTTTTTTTGGAGAGCAAAGGAGGAGAGATGTGGGGTTGGGGGTGGGAAGGATGGCAGAGTAAATATTTACCGAGACAATAGTTGCCAGACAATCCAAACAACATCCTGTCTGCTTACATCACCACCAATATCAACTTCGTTTGTGAAGAGAATATTGTTGTACTTCGCATGCGCTAAATAGCGAGAGTACCACTCTCCTCCCGTATCCTCAGAATCAACGCCGAGTGTTTCATATGCAATTTTAAGTGCCTCTGCGAAGTTCACTGTTTTCTCAGGCTGGAGTGTTCCATCAGGGTAACCTTCAATTATTTCATTAGCTTTGGCGTAACGAACATAAGGTGCGTACCAGGCGCCTTCGTCGATGTCTGGGAACTCTGCTGGCTCATTAACACTTGTAATATCTGCATTGATTGCTTCGAGGATAATTTTTAAGAATTCCACTCTATTCACAGGATCAGTTGGCCTGAAAGACCCATCAGGGTAGCCTTCGAGGATACCGGATTCCTTTCCCCACTTAATTGCTTCGATGTATGGATGGTTCGTCTCAATGTCAATGAAATAAGTATCTTCCTTCTTCATTTTCTTTAGTTCTTTTTGCCGTTCCATTTGCTCAACAAGTTGAGGCGATCCAGGCAGGCATTTAGTGCCAGACGTGTCTCTGTGGTAGCTGCCCTTGCACCGGCATCCGTCGCCTTGCTGTTTGACGAAACCAGTTGCTTCCCCTCCATCTCCTAAACTATTGCGGCAGTCAGCATTGCTGGGAGTTTTGCCTGAAGTTGAGATAGGATTGAATGGGTCATTGCTATGAGCGGCTTCTTCCGGTTTGGCATACACTGGATTGTTTTGTTCCTCTTGCGGGGTGTACACAAAGGATGAATCACTCGCAGTTTCAAGCCCACGTTTGATCTCTGAAACGGGGATGAAAAAACCATCAATAGCATTTCCGTTCTCATCGACATGTGCTGCGACTGCGACTCCAACAACTTTCCCATCTTGCACAACAGGTCCCCCAGAGTTTCCGCCATGAATGGGTGCATCTGTCCTAAGCCATGCGCCCGCTCTTTCTCCCTGCAGCTCCTCAACTTTTGTTTTTTCAAGGACGGATCCTGTTGTATAGATGAGGTCCAGTGTATCGAGGAAGCCCTCTCCGAGAGCAGGATATCCAAATATTCCTATAGATTCACCGACCTTCGGGTCAGAGTCGGCAAAGTAAACACTTCCGTGTGGGCAGTCGAGAAACACACGAATATAGGCAATGTCATCATCTAAGTTGATTTTAATGTCAGATCGATTCAGTTCTCTATAACAGTACGGGTCCAATGAATCGTTGTCGTCGGTGGCGAATACTCGGTAGTAGCGGGCCCCTCCATAGATTACGTGTATGTTGGTTATTACTAGTCCTTCATCAACGAAAAATCCTGAGCCCCTCCCGAGAAGATCTCCTTTGTAGTCGTAACTTGCAATAAATACGGTGGATTTCTTTACATTCGTGTAGAGATCTTGCGCACTTGCAAGGGCAGGAAACATACTTCCTGTTAACCAGACTGTTGCCATAAGGACGATGCTGATACGGCGCCTCATTTCCGCATGCTATCCTGATTTAATTCTTTGTCAAAAAGTAGCTCTGTAGGTTCCGAGGGAGAAGTGTATAGTCATAAGCAGTGTTTGATCAGGAGTAAAGGGTGGTGAATAGTGAAGGAAAGGAGTACAATACTGAGATATGGGTTCCAAAGGAAACAACTACGCATTCATAGACAGTCAGAACGTCAATCTCGCCATCCGTGACTCCGGCTGGCAGCTTGATTTCGCGCGCTTCAGAAAGTACCTCAAGGATAAATTCCGCATCACGAAGGCATTCCTCTTTATTGGATTTGTCGCAGAGAACGAATCTCTCTACACCTCTCTGCAGGAGGCCGGGTACATTCTCGTCTTTAAGCCGACTCTCCTCCTGCCTTCCGGCAAGGCGAAAGGGAACGTGGATGCGGAGCTCGTGCTCTATGCGATGATTGAATTCCGGAATTACAGTCAGGCGCTGGTTGTCTCCGGCGACGGCGATTTCTTCTGCCTCGTCGATTAT
>DATDVK010000022.1:0-28133 GCA_035290085.1 Candidatus Peribacteraceae bacterium | reverse complement strand
CACCGATCCTGTCCCAAGATTTCCAAGTTCTATCCACTCGTCGTCATCTGCCCCCATGGGATTCGCGAGCACCTCCGTGATGTACACCCCGGGATGGATGAGAGTGCCACTTCCCTCTGCTGGATTTTCGTCAGGAGGATCATCACTTGTAACCTCCGTAATCACCGTCACACCGCCCGAAGCATTGCCAGTGCGATCAAAGGAAACAAGCCGGAGTTCTACGCTTCCTCCGCTCCCAACAGTCGTGCTCCACTCTGTGGCAGTTGCCGGTAGGAGTACTCGTCCCGATCCAATCGATGGGATTGCAATTATTTCCTGCTCAAGCAGATCAAGCGACACACTCGGAATCCAGCGAGTGATCAGTGTTCCACTTAAAATTGAAGCGAAAAAATTTGTTGCCTCGGCCGGGGCAAAAGTGTCCACCGCCGGCCCGGTACCATTCGGAAACCCGGGTGTTCCATAGAGCGGTGCGCCGTCATCAAATCCGAGAAAAGTGCTTGCAGAAGCCCAGTTCCCCTTCTCTCCTCCCGAGTCCGAAAGGATGAAGCGCTCCATGCTGCGCCGGGATCCTGTCCCGGAAGCATTTTCTCCGGCAAACGGTTCTCCCACACCGTCATCTGCAGTATCGATGAGTGTGCCGCTCGCATCGTACAGGCGGAGCAGCAGTTTTGTATTCGGCAGCGTCATGGCCGTTGTCGTGAAGTCCGGCTCGACTGCGAGCCGTGAGTGTGCTGCAGCATAATTGCCGACAAGCACATACTGGCCGGAACCAATATTTGCACCTGCGGGAAATATGAAGAGTGTTTTCTCCTCCCCCTTACTATTCAGAACAGTGAGCACCCATCCACCGAGTTCCTGTACATCAGATATACCTGACCCTGTTTGGGCAGAGGTCAACTCCACCCACTCATCTGCCGTACTTAAGTCTGATCCCATCCACATCACTTCGCTGATCACAACGTGTGCGGACACCATGATAGGTAACACCAATAAGCAGATGCCGGAGAAAAAGGAGAAGTACCGGGACACCCGTCCAGTACAACAGCAGACACTATTCCCCTCCAGAGACCTGAGAAAAATCCCACACAGAGAGGTGATGATGCCGCTCCCGCACCACAAAAAACCCGTTCTGCCCCCTGTAAGAACCCAATAGTTTGAAAAGGGAACGGGAGGGGGCAGAGAATTCCCCCCTTCTTTCCTCGCCCCGCTATGACTGGAGAAACAACAGATACCCACTTTGTTGACCGATTGGAGGATCCGGACACACTCGTCCTCAAACCATTGAGTGGAGAAGGTGAAGAAGTGCGGGTCCGCCCATCCGATCTCGCGCAGGACTTCGCCGTGGGCGAGCTGCAGAAGCTAGTGCAGCAACAGGCAAGAATGCAACTGGAAGGCACCAAATGGCGCTGAGGAGCCAGCGATTCCTTACATCATGGAAAGCAAGAAAGCCCTGAGTATTTCAAGTATCTTCCGTTGCAATGTTTTAGATTATTGTCAACTCTTCTTTTGCTCTTACCTTCGTGAGTTTGGCTAGCAGAAAAGCTCTTCCCCATCCTCGCTCCGGGTGGCCAAACAGTGTAAGATGATGACAGTACTGCACTTGAGTACTCTCTCACATGTTACTGACTCCTTGATAATGACCATTTTCTTCACTCGAACTTCCGTTTCTCCAGTGAATAACATCGGCCGGATCAGATAATCGAGAGGGTGTCTCAGAGGTGCTTTTTTCACTTCTGACCCCAATGTTCTTATGGAATACACCATCGTCTTTCTTGCACTCCTGGCAGGAGTGTTTCTGGGGCTCCTCACAGGCTGGTTCTGGTTCTCGAAGGGCAAAAAGATTTCTGCGAACCTCCAGGCAGAAATCAATGAGAAAGAACATGCTCTCTCGAAACTAGAAAATCAGATAGTACAGATAAAAAACCAGGCAAAAGCTGCCGAAGCCGAAGCCAGGGCACAGGCCAAAGAAATCCTGAGCGAGGCAAAGCTGCAGGCAAGCGAGATGGAAACCAAACTGGAAAAAATGGGAGGCCGCCTGGAAGAGAAGGAGAAGAGCCTGGATGAGAAAGTGCGCGGAATAGAGCGCCAGCGCAACCACCTGCAATCGCAGCAGGATGATGTGAGTAAGCTGAAAACGGAGCTCTCAGCAGCGAGCCAACAGCACCGCACTGCGCTCGAGCAGGTAGCCAAGCTCTCGGAGGAGGAAGCAAAGAAACAACTCTCCGGGGAGCTCGAACATGAGTTCTCCGGGTACTTCGCTTCGCAGATCAAGCTCCAGAAACAGCACCTGCAGGAGGAGTATGAGGATGAAGCAAAAAATCTGCTTGCAGAAGCCATGCAGCGCTATGCCTCTGAGGTAGCCACCGAGTCTACCGCCACCATCGTGCAGCTCCCTTCCGATGATGTGAAAGGGAAAATCATCGGGAAGGAGGGGCGCAATATCATCGCATTCGAGAAGATGACCGGAGTGGATATCATCATCGATGATACGCCCGGCGCCATCGTGATTTCGGGATACGATCTCGCACGACGGTACGTGGCCAAACTCGCCATGGAGAAACTCATTAAGGACGGGCGCATTCAACCGGCACGCATTGAGGAAGTCGTGAACAAGATGAAGCAGGAGGTCGGCAAAATGATGCTGGAATTCGGCAAGCGTGCGACGGACGAACTCGGCATAAAGAACTACCCTCAGGATCTCCTCAAGATCATCGGCCGCCTCCGCTTCCGCACAAGCTACGGCCAGAATATTCTTAAGCACTCCGTGGAGATGGCACACATCGGACGCATGCTCGCCCAGGAAATAGGGGCAGATGAGCAGATAGTCGCAGAAGGGTGCCTCCTCCACGACATTGGAAAAGCCCTTGACCACGAAGTGTCTGGTACGCACGTAGAAATCGGCGTGGAAATCTGCAAGAGGTTCAAGGTGCGGCCGGAAGTGGTGCACTGTATTGCGGCGCACCATGAAGATATCCCTATGGAATCACCCGAAGCATTCATCGTTGCTGCAGCGGATGCCATTTCAGGCGCACGGCCGGGCTCACGCCGCGAGTCCATGGAAGCCTACATCCAGCGCCTCAAGGAGCTGGAAGAGCTTGCAAAGAGCTTCCCGGGGGTGGAACGAGCCTTCGCGATTTCCGCCGGCCGTGAGATCCGCATCTACGTAGATACGGCAAAAGTCGACGATCTCGGACAGGAGAAAATGGCAAAGGACATCGCCAAGAAGGTAGAAGATGAACTTACCTACCCCGGCGTCATTAAGGTCAATGTTATCAGGGAAAGACGCATAGAGGCCTCCGCCACCTAAATTTTGCGCTATTTTGCCTGTACGGGCCGGTTTCCTGAGCCGGCCCACTTGAGATGTTTGGCGATTTGAGCTATAATTCTTCGATACATACACATATTCCCCTCACTGCTATGTTCACCCGCCCATCCATAAAAATACTGGGTCTCCTGGTGGTCTCAGCCATCGCCGGGCTGCAGGTAATGCATACGGCCACCGCTCAGTTTGTGCCACCGTTCAACTGGGCTTCCGCCAGCTGCGAAGCCAGGAAAACCGAATTTGGGAAGCTCCTGGCGACCGATAACATTTACGATCTCCAGTGGACCTACGAAGGAATGATACAGAATATTCTTGATCCCCGGTGCGCATTCCTGGGCCCATGGCAACCAGTGGGATACGTGAATGACCCTGAGCTCATCATAGATCCAAACGTACAGGAACAACTGTACTACGTTCCCGAATCAGGATTTTTCTTCGTCACATACCTGCAAAAAAATACGATTGCATTCGTATTCCGTGTGAATGTACCGGATCCCTTCCAGTACCTCGCACAGAAGGATGCAAGACTCATGCAGTCCGTAGCGGCAGGAAGAGCACTCTACGCTCCCCCACCTCCGCCACCTCCGCCACCGCCTGCCGTTTCCCCAGAAGCTGCACCGGCCGACGGGACTATGGGTACACAAGGCCAAATGGGAGATCCTCTTGCAGGAGAGGAAGCCGCAGGGACATCCTCTGCAGACTCTAACCAGGAAGACTTGTTCAGACAGATCGAAGAGATAGGTGCATTCGCCGAAACATCTTCCTCAGACCGTGCCCTGTTCCGTAAAGGGAAAGTCGTGAACCAGGAAATGGAAAATGCGGAAGGCGCAACGACGCAACAGACGGGCACACCGGCAGAAGAGGATCCGGTTCTGCAGCAACTCCTGGAAGAGCAGGAAGCACTCATCTCCGGCGCGGAAACAGCGGAGGGGGAAGAGACTCCAAAGGAATCAGCAGAAGGGCAAGCTGAAATCCCGCCAACGGAAGAAGAACAGGCTACAGCACCCGCCGCCCCTGCAGAGAAAGGCGGTTTTGGCCTGAGCACAATTCTCATCGGGGTAGCTGCAGTCGTCGTCGGCATTGTGTTTGCATTCATCATGCTCCTCAGGAAAAAGAAATCTGTCACAACGGGCACAGCAGACGCGCCCCCGCCCCCCCAGAACATAGCGAGCGGACCTCAGCAGAAATCTGAACGGCTGGAAAAAGCACTCGCAGCCATGGATGAGAAAGACACCAGCACAGACACAACTACATAGGTTTTCATATGGCCAGCACCGTTTCAGATCAGGCCAAACATAGGTACCCCCTCGCACGCATGCTCGCGGTGGGAGCGATCCTGACGGTGCTCACCATAGTGACAGTGAGCCGCGCACGGGAGAATGCAACGACTGCGAAAACACTGTCGGATATTAATCCGTTCAGCTACGAAGGAATTGCTGCTCTCTATCTTCAGCGCAATGAAGTGATAGACGGCTACCCGGACGGTACATTCCGCGGCTACCTATCGGTACAGCGGGTAGAGGCCGCGAAAATGCTGCTTCTGGCAGCAAAATATGAAGTATTGGATCTTAAAAACAACAAACATTTCCCGGATATCAAAGCGGAATCCTGGTACGAGAAATTTGCATTGAGTGCGGTACAGCACGGACTGATGCACGGGTACCCTGATGGAACATTCGGACCTGCACTTACGATAAACCGTGCGGAATTTTTGAAGATGCTGACGAACGCTTTCGCATTGGAACAGAATATCCCCTACAGCTACAAAGATGCCCCGCCGAAAGAGTGGTTCGCGCGTTACGCCGGTATCGCCGAAAAGTACAACCTCTTCCTCTACGACCAGGAACGGCTCTTCCCGGCCGGGCTCATGACACGTGATGAAGTTGCCTGGGCCATCTATCAGATTCTCCTCTTCAAAGAACTCGGCACCGTTGTTGCCACACCATTTGATTTTGTCACTCCTTTTCCCTCGCCAACTGCAATATTGATCACTATCGACGATTTGCGTGCCGCAGCCCCGGACGCAACTGGCAATGCACCGGAGGGTGATGATGGGTCTGAAGGATCAGACGGTTCAGGTGGCGATAGCGGATCAGGATCGGGTGGAAGCGGATCGGGAGGATCTGGATCCGGAGGCGGGAGTGGATCGAGTTCTGGAGGCGGTAGCGGGTCGGGTGGTTCTGGATCAGGAGGATCTGGTTCAGGTGGTTCTGGATCAGGAGGTAGCGGATCAGGAGGTAGCGGATCAGGCGGTTCTGGATCAGGAGGATCTGGTTCTGGTGGATCAGGATCCGGCGGTAGTGGGTCGGGAGGATCTGGATCGGGAGGTAGCGGATCAGGCGGTTCAGGTTCGGGTGGTTCTGGTTCGGGTGGATCAGGATCTGGTGGATCTGGATCGGGAGGAAGTGGATCAGGTGGGAGTGGATCGGGCGGATCAGGCTCTGGTGGATCTGGATCGGGAGGGAGTGGATCCGGTGGTTCAGGTTCTGGTGGCGGATCGAGCTCGGGAGGCGGGAGTGGATCTGGGGGTGGTTCCGGGTCAGGGGGTGGCAGGACATGCGGGAATGGAATCCTCGAACAGGGGGAACAATGTGACGATGGAAACACGGTCAATAACGACAACTGCACAACATTCTGTAAGTTCCCTTTCTGCGGGGACGGCTTCTCCAACCAAAATACGGAGGAGTGCGATGACATGAATAATTCGAATAACGACATCTGTCTGAATAACTGCACACTCAATATCTGCAACGACGGGATCGTGAATTTCGTCCTTGAGCAATGCGATGACGGGAACTTCGACACATCAGATGAATGTCCGGCCTTCTGCCGGCAGGCACGCTGCGGCGACGGATACCTGAAACCGAACGAAGAGGCATGTGATGACGGCGATTCCGAGGACTACGACGAGTGCGTTACGGGGAATGATTGCAACTGGGCATACTGCGGAGACGGATTCCACTACAAAGGGTACGATCCGAACTTTCAGCGTGAATTCTGCGACGACGGCAACATTTCCAATAATGATTTCTGCCTCGTTGACTGCAAACTGAACCTCTGTGGCGATGGTTGGCTCTTCACCGGAGTGGAGATATGTGACGACGGCAACCTCGTATTCGGGGACGGCTGCGACCATTTCTGTCTCGATGAAGTCTGTGGAAACGGTTTCGCCCAGCCACACCTCGGAGAAGAATGCGATGACGCAAACTTCGTGAACGAGGACAATTGTACGAACATGTGCAAAAGAGCAACGTGTGGCGACGGGTACATTCAGCCCGGCCTCAACGAGATGTGCGACGACCACAACATCATCATTGGAGACGGTTGTGATAACTTCTGCCTCACCGAGGTCTGCGGCAACGGCATCCATCAGCCTTGGCTTGGCGAACAGTGCGACGACGGAAACACCACCAACAATGACGGATGTACCAATAACTGCAGACGCCCAATCTGCGGAGACGGCATTATTCAGGGATACGAGAATTGCGATGACTACAACTCACAGAGCGGAGACGGCTGCGACCAGTTCTGTCTCTTTGAAATCTGCGGTAATGGCATCCATCAGCCTTGGCTTGGCGAACAATGCGACGACGGAAATTCCAATAACTACGACAGCTGCCGCACCAACTGCAGAACACCAAGGTGTGGTGACGGAATCACGGATTCGCCGTGGGAAGAATGTGACGACGGGAACAACATGTACGGGGACGGCTGCCATTCCACATGCATGTACGAGAACTGCTACGACAGCGACGGTGGCATAGTCGGCAATGTCACCGGTACCGCCACCAAGGGATCCGTATCCAGAACGGACTACTGTCGTGACCCATCCAACATAGAGGAGTTCTTCTGCCATGAGAGGACATACGTGGCAAGCGGCCCGTTCTTCTGTTCGAATGGTTGTGATCAGGGGCACTGTCGGTAGACCGTACTCTGCATCACTGATACAACGCGTAACGGGAACCTGACTGAACGATCAACTGATCTTCGTTGAGCTTTTTGAGGAGCCCTCCCAACCATTTCCTGTGGTGCCGTGGGGACCAGTCAGCACAGATTCTCCTGCCAATCTCCTCTCGGGGTAATCCCCTGGGCTCATCCCTCAGTTCTTCAATAATCTTTCCGCGGAAAATGCGATTGGGAACAAATGTCGATCCCACAAGACGTCCCGGCTCTTCCTTCGCCTTCTTCCTTCCATGACTCACTTTATAAGCCGCTTTGCAGATACCTCTCCGCGTGAGAGGACAGATATCCCATCTGGGATATATCTTCGTGCAGACAAGAGAGCCGAAATCCATCAGAGCAGCATGCCAGTCTGCAGTTGTATACCGGAGATTCCTCAATGCTTCCGAAAGAGCCTGTGCTGCTATCCCCAGAAGATATTCATCTCCTTTGCTCCACGTTCCGTCGGGACGTTCCGGCCCCACAAACGTACGATGAATAATGCGTCGGATATTGGTATCCAAACAGGGGGTAGGAAGAAGGAACGCGAAATTTCGGATGGCTGCTGCTGTGTAGTGGCCAATCCCCTTGAGGGACTGGAGATCGTTCATCTCCCGCGGGAAAACACCTCCATGCTCAGTGCAGATACTTCTGGCAATGTCCCGCAGCCGTAGAGCACGCGCGTTGTAGCCCATGCCCCGCCATGCGATGAGCACTTCCCTGTTCGATGCAGAAGCCAGATCCCGGAGAGAAGGAAATTGTTCCAGAAACACGGGAAACACGCTCTCAACGCGGGGAACCTGCGTCTGCTGCAACATGATCTCGGAAACGAGGATGCGGTATGCACGCTCCGTATCATCCGCAATATCCAAATCCCGCCACGGAAGAATGCGCTTATACTTTGCAAACCAAGACCACAGTTCCTCCACAAATGCCTCTATGTGCTCTTGGCGCCTCATGGGTCTTTCTGGAAGGAGGAACCACCGGGCCAGAGCCGAATAACTACCAGAGTGAGCACAAAGAACATGCCCGACGCGTACAGGTAGACCCATACCATATCCTCTGGACCTCGGAGCAGAACAAAAGGTCTCAATGGATACAAATTCAAAAGTATGGCGAGGAGCACCGTAAAAAGACCTGCCACCAGCCGCTGGAACCAAACAGGTACCAAATCAGCTTTCAGCCAGAAGTATAATCCCGGTAAGAGTGCAAGCAGTGTTACACCTTTGTATACCCACGCACGCAGCCCGAACCCCGCCCCCTGCAGCATAAGCATCACTGCAAAAGGAAATGATGCCGCAAGGAACGCCGCTGCCCTGCAATGAGATTCCCGGATACAAAGGATCACTATCAGAACGATTGCCGTACAGACAAAGATAATCCCCTTCCCAATATAATACGGCAGAATGCGGGCGAAGCTGATGTCAATGGGTATGCGGTCACTGTAGAGCGCCGTCCGTACAAACTCATGAGCAATAATGTGGCGGGAGAAATCAATGAGGTATGGGAAGAAGAGAACCAGTATGCAGAGCATCACTGCAAGGACACCTGCAAGACTCACTGAGCGCTTTCTGTCTGACAACAGAGCAACGAGGGAAAACGGAGCGATGAATGTCAACGAAGATATTTTTATGGAAGCCAGTACCCCTGCAGCAGGAATCCACATCATTCGCTTACAAAAAAGCATTGCGAAGACAAGGGCGTATGCGGATGCTACGAAATATTCAAACTGCCCCACCCAAAGCTCCGTTCTCCCCACGGGGGAGAGGAGAATACAGGAAAGACACACAAACACCGTCAGCGGAATAAGTGACTTCGCCCTTGCAGCCCATAACACCCAACTCACCGCCGCGAGAAACACCGCAATTTTTATTACTGTGTGTATGATGTACACCGCTTTGTATCCCAGCGGAACAATTTTACTATACAGCCAGTACGTTACTGGCGGGTAGAAAGGAACACTCTGTCCGAGATAAAGATACTGTATTGGCACTTCCTTATAGGGAGAGAGCCCATCTGCCCACGCTCTCGCTGAAAGAAAGCGCTGGTAGAGATCATCACCAATCATGCCCTCCTGCACCGACGGATAGGATGGAATTACCTGCATTTTCTGAATCATTTCCGGCACTTCGGAGTGAATGGCACTGTAGCTAAGCGCAATGAGAGGAGGTACGATTGCCATCGCCGCAATAGTGAGGCAACAGCATATATATAGGCTCTCGGGGCCACTTCTGTTTCTTGCTTGCGCTATGGAAAGAATGGTACAGCATCTTTCGCCATCCATTCCAATGCTAAGAACAGAGAACCAGACAGCGTTATAGCTGCAATATGTATTGACTCTTTTTGCAGATATTTCTAGACTTTCGCGGCTAAGAGAGTCTATTCTCTCTTTTGAATTTAGTTTCCTTTCTCCTTTTTCGCATGGCAGACCAGAAGAAGTTCGACCGCAGCAAGCCGCATATCAATGTCGGAACTATCGGTCACGTTGACCACGGAAAAACCACGCTGACAGCCGCTCTCTCATTGAACTTCTCTCCGGAATCGGAGAAGAAGGGCTTCGACCAGATCGACAACGCTCCGGAAGAGCGCGAGCGCGGTATTACCATCGCTACTTCCCACGTGGAGTACGAATCCGCAAAACGTCACTACGCTCACGTTGACTGTCCTGGACACGCGGACTACGTGAAAAACATGATCACTGGCGCCGCTCAGATGGACGCAGCCATTCTTGTCGTTTCCGCTGCAGACGGCCCTATGCCACAGACACGTGAGCATATTCTGCTCGCCCGCCAGGTGAACGTGCCGTACATCGTTGTGTTCCTGAACAAAGTGGACATGGTCACCGATCCGGAGCTCCTTGATCTCGTTGAAGTGGAAATCCGCGAACTCCTCAACAAGTACGATTTCCCTGGGGATAAGACCCCCATTATCAAGGGATCCGCTCTCAAAGCCCTTGAGGGTGACCCTGAGCAAGTGAAGAAGATCAAAGAACTCCTCGACACCCTCGATGAGTACATCCCTGTGCCGAAGCGAGAAGTCGACAAACCGTTCCTCATGTCCGTTGAGGACGTGTTCTCTATCAAGGGACGCGGGACAGTCGCTACCGGCCGTATAGATCAGGGCAAAGTAAAGGTGAATGATGAAGTGGAAATCATCGGCATCCGGGAGACACGCAAGGTGGTCGTCACCGGTGTGGAGATGTTCCACAAAATGCTGGATGAGGGTATCGCCGGAGATAATGTGGGCCTGCTCCTCCGTGGAGTTGAGCGCGAGGAAATCGAGCGTGGACAGGTGATCGCCACCAAAGGCTCCATCACTCCTCACACCAAGTTTGATTCTGAGGTATACATTCTCACCAAAGAGGAAGGCGGACGTCACACTCCGTTCTTCAAGGGGTACAAGCCACAGTTCTACATCCGCACCACAGACGTGACAGGAACAGTGGAACTGCCTGACAATGTCGAAATGGTCATGCCGGGCGACAAAGTGAAGTTCGTTGTGACTCTCGGTGCTCCAATCGCACTTGACGAAGGAACGCGCTTCGCCATTCGTGAAGGCGGCCGCACCGTCGGTGCCGGTGTTGTGACCAAGATTCTCCAGTAAGCATATGAAAGGGGGCGGTTCCCGCCCCCTCTTCTCCCTGCTCTTTCCCCTCTCCGTACAATGACTCCAGTGAAGAAATCTGCACCGTCAGCCTCCGTCCGCTCGCCTGTCCCTCGAAGCCCGAAGGGCGTAGTGGGAGGGCGGACTACGGCCGACAAGAAGAAGAAACCATCTCCCAAGATAGTAAAAAAGCCAGAACCGAAGAAAAAGGAGGAATCTCCAAAGGAATCAGCGGGAAAAGCCACACCATCAGCCTCCGCCCAGCCTCCGCTGAAGCTACGGTCGGCAAGCAAGGCTACGGCCGACAAGAAGAAGGAGCAGAAAGTCCCATCTATTCGCATTCGTCTGAGTGCATTTGACCATATCGTGCTCGATGAAGCCGTCGGGAAGATCGTCGATACTGCAGAACGTACTGGAGCCGTTATTCATGGCCCTATTCCCCTTCCTACAAAAATCCGTAAGTTCACGGTGAACCGCTCAACGTTCGTGCATAAAGATGCACGTGACCAGTTTGAGATGCGCACGCACCGGAGGCTCATAGACCTGAAAGAAACCACCTTCAAGACCATCGAGAGCCTGCAGAATCTCAGTCTGCCTTCCGGGGTGGATATTGAGATCAAGATGACGTAGTTCGCATAGGAAACCTGCGGATTTCTGAGAGCAAAAGTATCACTACCACCCTTTCTTCTTCACACCGGCCTTCGCGGCCTCCTGTTCGGCGCGTTGTTTGCTGTTGCCCTCCCCCTCTGCAATCTTCTCTTCCCCAATGAATACCGCACAGACGAACCGCTTGTCGTGGTCGGGGCCGGATTCCTCCACTACTTCATAGTGTGGAGTAACGCCATACTGCTCCTGCGACTTCTCCTGGAAAAAACTCTTATCGTCCCTGTGCTTCCCCTGCGCAAGTAACTCCTGCAGACGGACTAGGATGAAATCCTTGCAGAATGCTTCAGCCTTCTCAAAACCCTGATCCACGTACATAGCTCCAATAAGCGCTTCCAAAGCATTCGCGAGAGTAGAAGGTTTCTCACGACCGCCACTGGCTTCCTCCCCTCTGCTCATGTAGAGGAAATCTCCCAGTTTGAGCTCCCGCGCAACTGTAGCCAGGTGTTCCCCCTTCACCAGCGCAGAGCGCCAACTTGTCAATTCCCCTTCCGATTTCTCGCTGAAACGGTAGAGGTATTCCGTCGCAACGAGTTCGAGGACCGCATCTCCCAGAAACTCCAGCCGCTCATTGTGGCCGTTGCTCCTGCTTTGCCGGAGGGCACTGCGGTGTGTGAGCGCACGCACAAGATATTCCTTACTACGGAAGCGGATACCGATGGCCTTCTCAAGGAGAACAAAGGATTCAGGCTGTGGCATTGGTGGCAGTATAGGACAGACAGAGGGTGAGCTCTACTTCTTCTTCCGGTGAGCAATGGCATTGAGAACACCATTGACGAATTTCCCGCTCTCTTCCGTCCCATACTCCTTGGCAATCTCTATCGCTTCGTTCATGACAACTGCAGGAGGAGCATCATTCCCGAATACCAGTTCATAGGCCGCCATGAGTAATGTGCATCGCGAAATGGGGTCCATGCGGTCAAGAGACCACTGCGGGGCATCGGCCTGCACAATCTCCTTAAGTTTCTGCTCCTTTCCCATCACTCCGGCAAGAAGTGAGACGGCAAACGCCTCATCGATTTCACCTAACTCCCGCGCATCGCGGATGAGGGCCTTCTCAGTATCGAGTTCATGGTTCTCGCGTTCAAAGAGTACCTGCATCACTGCAATGCGCGAGAGGTGTCTTTTGCGAGCCATGGTGAGAATGAGAGAAACGAGTTGTGAAGTAGCTGAAAGCTGCAAATAGTATCCATTAACAATAATCGAGAATCAATCCATCAAAGCTACGCTTTGATTCTTGTAATGCCTTTCAGCAGTTTCTCTTCCTTATCCTTGGGCTCTGCTGCAACTGCATACGGCGAATTCCGCCTATTCTCCAGCCTGCGAAGCTGCTTCTGCTCGTACACAGCATACTGTGTTCTCCCTCTGCTCTTTTCACGCCGTTTCTTAGGTGTAGGTCGCTTTGTCATAGTGTGGGGGAATCCTACGGAAAACCCGTACCCTGGTCAAAGAAAAGCTGCTCTTTTAGCGCCTGTCGCCGGAGAGCGCAACCATAAACCGGAGAATGTAGAGGAAGAGGTTGAAGATGTCGAGATAGAGACTGAGTGCAAGCATCATAGGATGCGCGCCCATCTTCCCAAGATGTTCAATGCGCTGCAGGTCATACGCCATGAAGAGAGCAAAGATCACCACACCAACACCTGAGAGCATGAGTTCAAACTGACTCGTCTGCAGGGAAGGAATGAAAACCTGTAGGAGACCAACGAGAATGAGTCCAATGAGCGCAAGGAACAGCGCCTTGCCCATAACACCGAGGTTCCACTTCGTTGTCTTCGCAAAAACCGCTGCAGACGCCGCCATGAAGCCTGTTGCGGAGAGCGCATTGAGCAGAATGCTCCCCCCATTCGCATAGCCTGTGAGCACAGAGAGAATGTACGGCGTAATGGTGAACCCGGAAATGAGAGGGAAAAGACCGAAGAGAAAATAGTTCAGAGGCGATTTATTCATCCACAGGCCTGCAGTGAAGATGAGCCCGAGCTCTGCAAACAGAAAGAAGAAATGGAGCCCTGTGGCCAGAAGTACGGGGGCGTACTGCATCCCAATGAAGACACCGAGCACAGTGAGCGCCATGGCAACGGCAAAGAGCCCATAGACCTGGGCTTCTGTGGACTGGCTGATGGCAATGGGCCGGCTCTGGACCGGAGAGTAGGGTTGTTCCATGCCTTCATGATAAGGAAAGAGCACAAAACTGCAACGAAGTGAGTGGCTTTCTGTTCCCATGTAAAATATGTGCTCCAGCGAGAAACACGGTGCATGCCCCCGCCCATTCCTGCGTCTTGGCTCAGAGCCAGAATTCTGCTATAATAATGGGATTTATGCGACATTTTGCCATTCTCGCAGGCATTGCTGCAGCGCTTCTGGTACCTGCAGGAGCACTCGCACAGATTGACTTCGCCAACGTCTACGCCGACCCCTGTCCTATTGCGGGGGTAGGCGGGGTTGGCTGCTATAACTCCTCGGATCCCGTCCCGTACATTACAAACCTCATTTCCGGACCAAAGGGAGCCCGGAGCGTGATCTTCGGAGGCCTCCTCATCGCCATGCTCATCTTCTACGGAATCAAACTGCTCGTCGGAAGTCACAACGAAAGTACTGTGAGCGAAGTGAAGATGGCGTATGCGCATGCCCTGGCTGGCTCGATCGTCGTAGGGGGAGCATTCCTTCTCTCAGATACATTCACGAGCCCGACCGGAACCCTCGTCGATGAGACCCCATTCAACACAGTTGTCCTCAACGTTATTGTCTTCTTCAAGGCATTGCTCGCCACCGTCGTGCTGCTCAACATCGTCATACAGGGCATCCGGCTCATTGTCGCCTTCGAGGACGGTGACATAGACAAGGCACGCAAGCGCCTGCTGCACGGCATGATTGGCGCGGCATTCGTCATACTCGCAAGCGCTGTTGTGGATGCGTTCTACGTCACAAAGAGCACCGCACCCGTCATTGCCGAAGCATTCGGCATCGCACGATTCGCTCTCACGATCTTTGGCGCCGTTGCAGTCATCGGCCTCATTGTCTCAGGCATCATGCTCATTGTTTCCGTTGAGGAAAGCCTGAAAGAACGCGCCAAGAAGCTTGTAATCACCTGTGTTGTCGCACTGGCGGTGATTATTACCGCCTTCGGCATCACCACCCTCTTCACATAACATCATGCGCCTTTCCTTCCTGCCAATGGCTATTCTCAGCATCATTCTGCTGCTCATAGCAAATACGGCGCTGGCCCAGTACCTGCCTGACCCGGGCAGCGCAGTCACGGATGTGGGGGCAGGGGCAGGGCTCTCTTCCAATGTCTGTGCCGGAGGAGTATGCGGGGATGATATTGGAACTGTGGTGTTTGCATCCATGAGCGGTCTCCGACTGCTTGTGGATATTGTGGCAGTGCTCGTCATCATTATCTCCGGATTCCTCCTCGTTCTCTCACAGGACGAAAACCAGGTCAGCACTGCAAAAAGGACACTCATTGCAGCTGTGATAGCACTCATCCTGATCAATCTCGTGGAACCCATCCGGAACGCATTTTTACAAACCGGCAACTTGTCCGGATCTGCAGGGGCAAGCACGCTCTCCCAGGAAATTCTGGGCATCGTCGACTTCATAGAAGAGCCGCTCCTCGTCATCGCCGTCCTCATGATTATCATCAGCGGCATCCGGGCTGTAGTGACATTTGGAACAGATCAGGGCATCGCCAACATCCGCAGGACTATTTTCTCCATCTGTGCAGGCATTATCATCATTGTTGGCAAACTCGCGATTACCCGCTCTATCGGCAGTACAACGGAAGATGTGAGTGGCATCTCGGCCGGAGTAAACGATGCCCAGGGCATCGTGGATACGGTTGTGAGTGTCACAACGAAAGTCGTTACGTTCATGGCACTCGCAGGCGTGGTTGTCATTGTCATCGCAGGCATCATTCTCGTCATCAACAAAGGTGACCAGGAAGTAGCGACGCGCTCCAAGAACATGATCATCCGCGTGCTGCTCGGCATGGCCGTCATCCTGATCAGCTACGGACTTGTATTCGTCTTCACGCAAGTTGCATCCGGCTTCTAATACGGCTTTGCGATTGAATCGCCAAGTTCGCTTTGCGCAACTTTCCTTTGATATCGGTGAAGCGATATCGCTACGCCGCTATTACGTATAGTAAAGCATAACAATACTATCTGCTTCATCGCGAAACCGTATAAGAGCCGATACGCTGCGCAACCTCACAAGCACGCCGAACTGGGAGGACATCATGCGTGCGGATGTAGATGGCACCATTCAATGTGGCGATTGCGGACGCAGCGACAGTGCCGGGAAGACGCTCCCCGGCAGGGAGGTTCTCACCGCCAGCAAGAAAAGATTTTCGTGAGGGGCTGACCAAAAGAGGAGAACCAAGATCACAGAGCTCAGAGAGCCTCCTGAGAATTTCGTAAGAATACTTCGGATCACTGGAAACAAAGTGCCCCATACCAGGATCGAGAATGATGTGGTCTTCTGCGATGCCTGCCCGTACTGCCGCCTCCTTCCGACCGCTGAGAAACTTCTTCACTGTCGCAACAACATCATCGTACTGTGTTTCCCGAACCGTCGTTCTTGGAGAATTATCTTTGGCATACATAAGCACATACTGCACACCACTCTTCGCAATGACCGAGAACATTGATAGATCCCCTCTCCCCGCTGTCACATCATTCACCATCATCACTCCGGCACCGATAGCTTCGGCTGCAATAGCTGCTTTATACGTATCGATGGAAACCTGCGCATGTGAATACTCTTTCCGCACTGCTTTGATGACCCCGACTGTCCGTGCCCGCTCTTCTTCCAAAGTCACATCCCTGGATCCCGGCCCGGTGGACTCTCCGCCGATTTCTATGATATCCGCTCCTTCTCCCAGCATCTCCCCTGCCCGCTTCACTGCGGATTCAACTGCATTGAACCTCCCACCGTCGTAGTAGGAATCCGGAGTGGTGTTGAGAATGCCGACAATCTGCAACGCTGATCGCACAAGTACATTCTAGGGCTGGGGCTGGGACTAGGGCTAGGATTTAGATCTGAGAATGAGCTCCAGATACCAGCATTCATCAAAGAATAAAGGATGGAACAAAACAAACTCCCAAATCCAAAGCCACAAACCTAGCCCCAACCCTATCCCCTACCACTACTCCACCCACGCTTTCTCCATGTACTCCTTCACACACCGATGGGTATTGAAGAAGCCAACAAGACGAATGGCGCGCTTCATGCGGCGAATCCAGCGCGTACGGTCTTTGTAATAGTACTCAGGAACCACCTCGTACTGCAGCTGCGTGTAGAGGTCTTCTGCATCGACTGCCCGGTGCGTTTCTACGTCCGCAGCACTCGCCATTGAACCGATGCGCCAGCCGCTCTCCGGGTCCATGCCGTAGCCCTCTATCCACCATCCATCCAGCGTAGAGAGGTTCAGTACTCCATTCAGACAGGCTTTCATGCCGGAAGTTCCGGACGCCTCGTGCAGCCGCGTTGGAGTATTGAGCCAAACATCGGCACCAGAAATGAGCAGACGCGCGATGTCCGGATTGTAGTTCTCAAGGTAGACAATCTTTACGTAGTCCTTGAGTGAACTTGACCGCTGTACCATACGCTGGATGACACCCTGCGAGAAAGCATCGGAGGGGTGCGCATTCCCCGCGTGGATGATTTGCACCTGGCCGTGAGCCACCTCCTTCAGACGTTCGAGGTTGTGGTAAATAAGTTCCGGCCGCTTATATGGAACCACGCGCCGGGCACTTGCAATGGTGAGCATTTCCATATCGAAATCGAACGCTGTGTGCTTGTTCACCTCTTCCATGAGTCGCTTCTTTGCCGCCTGATGCGCATCCCAGACTTCTTCGTCGGGAATGTCATCGCACTTCAGATCCGAGAGAACAGAAGGATCTCCCCTCCAGCCCGGAGCATGTTTATCGAGCAGTTCCTTTATCTCCGGACTCGACCATGTCAGGTGATGCACGCCATTGGTGATGTGATCAATCGTCTCTCCTGGAAACATCGCCTGCGAGACCTCGCCGTGAATTTTGGAAACACCGTGCGTGTAGCGGCTGAGATGTATGGCAAGAAGAGTCATGGAGAGGCTGTCCTGCCCTGCCAGCTTCTGGATGTGCCATGGCAACATATCTCCTACCACGTAGTGCGCGAGACCGTAGTCGAACACGTCGTGACCTGCCTTCACCGGCGTGTGCGTAGTGAATGCGCAATTTGGCCGCACTGCACTGTCTTCGTACCCACGCTCACGGAGCAATTCCAGCGTGAGTAATGCCGCATGACCTTCGTTCATGTGATACGTACCGACATGTTCATAGCCGAGCGCACGGAGCATCCGCACTCCCCCGATACCAAGCACAACCTCCTGCTTGAGACGCATGGCACCATCCCCACCGTACAGGTATTTGGTGATTTCGCGGTCGCCCGGCTGGTTCCCCTCGATATTCGTATCGAGGAAGAAGACGGGAACTGTCTTTTCCATCCCTTCCAACTCGTACATCCACGCCCCCACTTTGACGTCTCTCCCCTCTACAGTCACTGTAATTGTCTCGTCGACCTTCTTCATGAAATCTACCGGATTCCAGTGCCGGTCTGTGTAGCTCTGCGATCCATCCGGGTAGATCTTCTGCTTCATGTACCCGTGCTGCCAGCACATGGTGATGCACGCGGCGTTCAGGCCCATATCTGCGCAGGATCGCATAATGTCCCCTGCGAGCATCCCCAGTCCTCCGGCGTACGTGGGCATTTCACTCCGGATGCCAATCTCCATGGAGAAATATGCGATTTTGAGGTTTTTCTTCATGTGGAGAGTTTCTGTATACTCTATAGATATTATACAATATTTTGAATATTTTAGCCAGTGCTGAGCAATCGTTGAAAATGCCTTCTAAGACCAGTACCCTGCTCTCGCTCCCCTATGCCCCTGCTAGATCCCCACATCTTCCGAGCCTACGACATCCGCGGCAAAGTCGGCAGCCAGCTGCACAAAGAAGCCTACAGGCTGATCGGCAAAGGATTCGGCTCCATACTCACAGAGCTCTATAGCAAGGAGCATCCGAGTGTTGCCGTTGGGCGCGACGCACGCACACACAGTCCGGATTTCGAAGGAGCACTCATAGAAGGACTCACCTCAGCAGGATGCCGTGTTCTCCACATCGGACAGACCCCCAGTCCCCTCAACTACTTCACCATCTGCAAAAAGAAGCTCGATGGAGGCGTGCAGGTGACCGCAAGTCATAATCCCTCCGATGATAATGGTATCAAGTTACAGCTGCGGGAAGCACACGCGTATGCAGGCGGAGACTTGCAGTTACTCCGGGAACGGATAGAAGGAGGGAATCTCGTGGAGGGGAAAGGATCTGTAAAAGAGTACGATGCAGTAACACCGTATCTTCGCTTCCTCGAAAAGCTCTTTCGGCCGCTCAAGAAAGGAATGCTTGTGGCTGTAGACACAGGCAATGGTGTTGCAGGACCCGTCTACGCAGAGATATTCAAGAGACTCCATTGCAAGCTCACGGGGCTCTTCATTGAGCCGGACGGGACATTCCCCAACAACCCGGCCGATCCGAGTAAACGCGAGACACTCGCAGACTTGCAGAAAGCAGTGAAGCAACATGGATGTGCCATTGGTTTCGGCTTCGACGGTGATGGTGACCGGCTGGGCGTGGCAGACGAACAGGGGGTAGTGCGCACTGCAGACGAGATGTTACTGCTCCTCGCACAGGACCACCTCTCCCGGTATCCCGGGAAGCCCGTGGTGTTCACCGTGAGCAACTCAGGAACACTGTGGACGGAAATAAAGAAGTGGGGAGGAAAGCCAGTCATGTGCAAAGTGGGGCACTCCTTCGTGGAACATGCCATGCGGGAACATGCCGCGCTCCTCGGAGGAGAGCAGTCGGGACATTTCTTCTGCGGCGAAAGCTTCTTCACCTACGATGATGCACTGGTTGCGTCACTGCGGATACTGAAGATTCTCAGTAACTCAGAAAAACCTCTCTCTGCACTCTGTGCTGCATTCCCCAAGGTGTATCAGTCTCCCGAACTGCGGCCATACTGCCCGGATGAGCACAAAACACGCGTCATCCGGGAACTCACGGAACACTTCCAAAAGGAATACCCCATCGAAACGATGGATGGAGCGCGCATTGACTTTGGTGATGGAGCCTGGGCCGGCATCCGGCAGAGCAATACCAGCCCGTGCCTCTCCTTCTGTCTGGAAGCGAGAAGCACTGAAAAATTGGCCCAAATAGAGAAAATTGTCCTTGACGAGGTGCGGAAACACCCTGAGGTGGAGCTGTGACAGACATCAATAGCCGCCATTTGCATTCTCTTAAGTCCATAACAGCGAAATCCGTCCGTAGTCCGCCTTTGGCGGACGGAGGCGGATAAAACTGGACTAACTTTCGGCTTCTCCCTCACCTTCTGCTAGAATAATTGAGACCTATGGGACTATTCCGCCACCATAAAAAAGGGAAGAAATGCGACCGAATTTTGAAGCGCATCATTACGGGCCTAGTAATCGGTGGTGCCATAGGATCTGTGATTGGGAGCAAAATGCTCGAGAAACATGAAAAAGAGATGAAAGTCAGTGAAAAAGAAACAGAAGATGATGAGGAGTAGCCCAAAATCCTCCACCAAGGAAAGCTGGAAGTTCCAAACAGTTACTCCGTCAGTTCCCCTGCGAGATTCTTCTCCATGAGCTCGCGTAACCTGCGCGGAGTGCTCGTCTGTGTAAGGGCCCACATGAGCTTGACCATTACACATTCGAACGTCATATCCTTTCCGGAAATGACACCCAGCTGCTCCAGTACGAGCTGCTTCCTGTATCTGTGCAGATCTACCCTGCCACGAAGCAATTGTGAGGTGATGACGATGGGAATACCCGTCTTCGTCACGCGACGCACCCACGGGAAGAGATCTTGCGGCAACATGCCGGGACCGTAGGCCTGGAGCACGACACCGTGAGGTTTCGACGCAAGCACTGCATCAAAATACTTCTGTGAGAGACCGGGATTGAGTGTGAGCATGACAACATCCGAATCGAATGTCGGTTTGCACTCAAGCGTGCGCTTTCTCCTCACGATGCGATGGGGATGCAATTCCACTTCAACACTGAAATCGACAAGTGGAGGAATTTTGGGGGTATCGAAGGTGGAGAGGAATGACTGATCCACTTTCTTGGCGCGATTCCCGCGGAACACATGGGGACCTACCACAATACACACTTCCGCAAGATCGAGTTGCGCGGCACGAATGGCAAAGATGAGGTTCATGCGGCCGTCACCAGTGAGATCGTTTATGGGAAGCAGCGCCCCGGTGAGCACAACCGGCTTGCTCAGACCCTGCAGCGCAAAGCTGAGCGCGCTGGCCGTGTAACTCATGGTATTGCTCCCATGGACGATCACAAAACCATCGAAGTGGTCGTAGAGCTTAGAGATTGCCTGTGCAATATCTATCCAATGTTCGGGGGTGACATCGGAAGAACCAACATTGGTGATAGAAAAAAACTTCAGGGCTACTTCCTTCTGAAATTCCGGGAGGAAACGGTGGATCTCATTCAGAGATTCAATGGGCTCTATGCGACCGGTCTTCTGATTGACCTTCATACCGATGGACCCGCCGACATAGAGAAGCGCAATCCTTGGTCTCGCCATGTGTGAATTCTACGCAAGTCTGTGATCCCCGCAAGTGTGTTTTGCCGGTATGTTAAGCAAAATTAACTCCTCATTACTTCCTCCACCTGTGAGATGGTTCTCTCAAGTTGCCCCTCTTTGTTCACAATCTTCGCTGAACACTCCTCTGCATAGGTCAGTTCCTTCTCCATGCTGGCAATGCGCCGCTTGAGTTCCTGCCCCCCCATCGGAGCACGCTCAGCAATGTGTTCCAGAAGCTGTTCCTTGCTTTCGGGCAATATGAAAATAGATTCCAGGATGTAGGGTGCGCCCGCCCCGCGGAAGCAGTGGTGGTTCCGGATGCTATCGAAACCCTGCACATCCACCTCGCGCACCACCACCTTCCCATCTTCTATGCGCGGAATAATTTCCTCCACGAGAGTGCCATAGCGTGCTCCACCGTGCACAACCGCCCATTCAAGCACCTTGTGCTCCTCAACGAGAGCATCGAATTTCTCATCTGCCACAAAGTAGTAGAGGTCATCCCCCTCCCCCTTCCTGCGCGGTCTCGTGGTCGCGGACTTGGGGAAATAGAATTCCGGATGCCTCTCGCGCAGTGCCTGGAGAATGACACTCTTTCCCACTCCGCTGGGGCCGATGACGAGCACAAGTTTGCCTTTTGCCATGGTGATGTTGAAGAAATTCTAATACGCCTTTGCGATAAAACCATCATTCCTTCTTGCGTCTTTCCACACGAACAAAGCCTCGATAGTGCCACGGTGCACACCTGCATCTGCCAAAGGTGGACTCCGGCGTGCCGGCACAGGAGTGGTAATATTCCATCGCAAGATCATGGGGAGCGGAAAACGGCGAGAACTTCACCACCTCGTCCTACGGCGATCAGCTCAATACGTTGGCTCTGCCATGCCGGATCAACGTATGGACCATCGATGCTGCACCCGGTTGCTCCGCGGCAGGTCTGCTCGGGGGCCTCTCCGATCGTCGATCTCCATACCTGTTCCCCGTTCACGCTCAGTGTGAGATCCATGGGAAGAAATGTCCGCATATCAACAGCAGTTCCCGAGGAGGGATTGCTCGCGACGATGAGGTGCACCCGATGCCCGAATGGCAGACTGGTTACCTTTTGCCAGTCCGCATCGGTGTCGAGAAATTCCCAGACGCCCAGAGCGGTTGCTTCCTCGCGCGCTTGGCTCTGCGATGAAGATAGAACGTATGATGCGGGTCTGGAAAGAGAAATCGCAGAAGAGGCAGACGTTTCCATCCCCTGCTTCAGACATTCCTGAAACTTGTTCTTCTGCATGCACCTCTGGGTCTGTTTCGGACAATTGCTGGCCGTGTCGTACTGCTCCTCCCTCTGCTCTTCGCATTTGCGGTAACCCTTGAGCGGAGATACACACTCCGGTGAGGTCGCCTGTCCTGAAAGATTCTGACAGACCTTCGGAGCCGACCGGAGGATTTTCTGGCAGCCTTTCTCGGCGGCCGCATCACGTTCCTGAAGATCCTCGCACTGTCGCTCAAGTTGCTCGCACTCCTCGACATTCTTCTTGCACTCATCATCGAGCGATTCACTGTGGAAACCTGGAGGGGGAAATGTAAGGATTACCCCACCTCCATGATCGCCTGTCGGGAAGATCCATGGCTCTTCTTCCTTTTCCCCCGGCTTTGGGCAGGGCGGGATGTAGTATGTGCCGCTCGCGACAACGTACGACACCAGCTTCCCGTTGCGGATGCTCAATTGGTAGGAGTAGGAACCAGGCGGGCCTTTGATGCTGAACGTGAACGCGCCAGTCTTCGGATCCACTGCCAGCGGCTCGGCCGAGAGGATGCCCCCGAGACCGTCACGGGAAACCATAGTCAAATCGTTCATGTCTGAAAGATCGCCCTCAACATTGCCCGTGATGGTGATGCTTCCGCCGCATGCGACGTCGGCTGAAATATTGTTATAAGGCACATCGGGGCCAACGCATTCCACCTCCGTTGTTGTGCTCAACTCGCCCCACATCATGCCCGCCTCTCCCGGATCTTCGTCATACCCTCTATAACGGTAGTTGACGTTAGCTTCTGCCTGGAAATGTACCCATGTTCTGGTCGGCTCGACACATGTGAATCTCCCCTGAACAGACAATATGTCGGATGTCATGACCGTTCCCTTGGCCGGTCGGCCGTCGATTTCGGATGGCTCAAGCATCGGAGCAGAGAACGATGTAGTCCGGCTAAAACCAATATTCTTCGGAGGATCAATATGCACGCCCTCTACCGTGAAACTCTGGGGGAAAAATGAACGAACCTTATAATTATGTATGGTGACATCCACCGGAAACGTCGTCCCCACAGGAAATGGGCCGAGTTTGTCGGGGGCAGTCACATCCAGTAAATCAACGCGCATGAAGACATATCCGCTGAAGTGCGAAATCTCGCCGGAAACGGTGACTGTCTTCGCATCGGGATTCATCGTGAATTTCAGATTCGGGATGAGCTCTACGCCAAATTTCCCCACGTGCAGCACGGCCGGGATATCCTCGAATTCCCACGGGAGCGTGACGACGAAGCCAACGGGATGCTTGAGTACCAGTCCGTCTGGCTCGAATTTCAGCGCGTACAGGGTGTCGATATTCTTCAGATTATCCGGCAAAATCTCCGATCCCGCCTTTGATACCCGAATATCCTGTGCGGTCACCCCTTCTGGAATGGCATCCTGCGGAACATCGAGCCTCATACGAATATCGAGCTTCAGTTCTCTCAGCTTCGCTTGATCTACTGTCGTCTTGAGGCGATCCATCACTACCGCCGCGGCAGCACGGTTCAGCGGGTCATCCACGCCAAACCTGCCATCGGGGTACCCTGTCATGAGACCCATCTCTTTCAGTGCCGCACTATCGTAAAAGAAAAGGCTCGAGGGCGGGACATCACGGAATACTTGGTTGCCTGGCACGGACGAACCCGCATCGGAGAGCAGACTTGGACCGAAGACTGCATTCATGAACGCAGCGGTCATGCCGCGGGTCGATGCTTCATCCGGATGAAAATGCCCTCCCGCCTCCGACCAGCCATGTGCCTGGAATGTACAGGCAGCGGAGAAGGCGTAGTGACCAGCGGGAATGTCTTCATAGATTTGAGTACAGCCGCGCTCCTCCCGCGTGAGATTCTGGGAGCGCAGTATGCGGTCAATAAGTGTAATTACCTGCCCGCGTGTTACTGTGTCGGCTGGAGCGAACCTGCCGTCATCGTACCCTTTAATGATATCGAAGCTGTGCATGCGCAGGATGGCTTCCTCTGCCCAAGATGGCAGCTCATCTTTGAACGGATTCTGTGTGTCATTTTCCTGGGAAACACTCCCTGTGAAATAATAGAATGCACCACCTGCAATCCCCGAACCGAGGAGCAAGGCAACAACGATACTCACAAGCATAACCCTGCGTGACCGCTGAATATACATAAATAGTATGATACCCCAAGCATTGCACACCGTCCACAAACGGCAACAGCCACAGAAGGAGGCATTGCCCACTACACCTGTCTATGGTACAATGATAGGTTCGCTCTTTCAGAACTTCCTCCTCTCTTCAACGCAGGGAGCAGTGAGAAGTGACGCCATAAGTCGCATGGCCTGGGGGGCTCCGGCTCTTCATTCACATGTAGTTATGGTCCTTCCCTTGGACTATGTCCAAGGCGCACGTCTCTCAGTCGTGTGTTTCAGTCACTTCTCTCTCCTCCCTGCCTGCGGTGCGAGACCAGCACCGAAGGATCTCTTTCCCCCGCATTCGCGGGGGGGATGGGATAACAATACAAACACACAAAGCCCGCTCCGGGCGTAAAACGGAGAGCCGATGCCCGAGCACTCGGGCTACCACAAAGATACACAGGGTGGCACGCCCAGTATCGTGTCAAAGGGTAGGGGGATTCAGCCTGGTCAGCTGTACTTCCACTCTTTGGGTAACTTCGAAGTTATCCGTTGAGTGCTACCGGGCATCTGCTCCCTGGTGATCGCGGGTCACTGGAGAGCAGATGCCCGGTTTTTTGGTGCACAGACTCGTCCGGAGAGTACAGCGGAGTCTTCTCTGCACTTCGAAATCCCGCAAAGCCGCATTTCCATACTACCTCTGACATCTGAACATGAGAGATGAATAGTGAGCAGGAATGTTATTTATGATATAAATTTGATTTACTTTCAACAATGTATAAAAATACTACGGGTGGTTTTTCACATTCTTGGAAACGAACCTGGAGATGACGATCATGAAACTGACATTGAACCTTGCGGACTTCGGCATTCAATATGAAGTTGCTGAAGTCGCAATCGCAGAACTTGAAGTCGATAAGGGATACCAACGTGGCGAGACATCCCTCATCAACTTCATCGCCGGCGCGTTTAACCCGCTGGCGTTCGGGATCATCTGGGTCGGGCGCCGGGAGGAGACCGGAAAGATGTACATAGTGGACGGACTACAGCGAACCCGTGGAGCGGAGAAGGCCGGGCACACACGAGTGCCCGCCCTCATCTTCACCTCCGAGGGGCGCAAGCAGGAGGCAGCTATTTTCCGCCAACTGAATGCGTTCCGCCGCCGCGTCTCGCGCATGGATATCTTCCGGTCGGCCCTCAAAGCCGAAATCCCCTATGCCGTGGAAATCAACCGGGCAGTGAATGGCGCTGGCCTCAAAGTCGCCGTGCGCGACGCGAGCCAGACTCACGAGCCGAAATGGCCGCATATCAAAGCGGTCGCAGCACTCGAGTGGATGTATGAAGAAGGGGGCAGCAACGCCGTGACCGCCGCCCTCGAAACCGTGGGTTTCTGCTGGCAGGATCAAGTGGATGCGCTGAGAACTGAAGCGCTGAAAGGCGTACACCAGTTCCGGCACGTCTACGGCGACGCGGTCGATCTCGACCACATGGTCGCAAAACTCAGCACGAAACCGATGTCGCAGATCCTCATCGACGCCGCCGATCACAAAGCGCGGCAGCAGCGCACCAGCGGTATCGTGCTGCCGAAGTTCGTCTGCGTCTACGAACGGCTGCGCACCATGTACGGCAAAAAGCCGCCGAGGCCGAGCACCAACCGCCAGACAGAAACCAACGATACGGCAACTGCGTGATGCCGTTCCCCCACCGACAGACCACCCACGACCTCCCTGCACGCAGACGGGAGGTTTTTTTATTCTGATTCCTCCGTATCTTTCCAGCGAAGTGGCACCCGAAAATCCCTGCATCCCATACACTCTGAGATGCCCGGTTTTTGTCCACGGTTTTCCTGTCGCGCTATGTAGCGCATTGCCGGATATTGCCACCAAAACTATCTTTCAGCCCACTGATACTGGTGCTTGACAAGTCATGCTTTTAAAGCATAAAATTCTTCCGAGATTGGTAAGTCTCATGAAAACTTCCCGAGATTGGTAAGCCTCACAAAAACTTCCGCTTCTACCTCTTATCCCCTCGGGACTATGCGTAGTACATACATTCCTTTTCCTTCCGGTTTTCGCGACGAAGATTTACCGAGCCCAGATGATGTTGAGCATCTGGGAACTCTCATCGGGCACCCACTCCCCGCCGAGCGCCAGGCAATACGTGAGGAATATGCATTCCTCCGCAGGGCATTCGATGCAGCCGCTCCATCTGTGCTCAAGAGGCACCTCGGTAAGGAACTGAACCGACAGCTTGTGCTCCGGAGAATGCACCTGCGGGAATGGCTGGATAAAAACAGTGTCTAGCCCGGTGGGGCCTGAACGGTTCCCAACAGCCATGTGATTGTACACTATTTTAGTTAATACGCATCCCATGGCTTTGCTCTCCATATTCACGGGAGTGTATGTTTATGAGCCAGATGCCCATGTTCCTCAATCGAGAATACCATTGGCTCCCCGGCGTGGTATTTATCGTCGCTGCTCTCACATGCACAACCATCCTTACGCTCCGGAACGGAGAGCGACAAGAAAACCTCCAGGCACGGGTACAAATGCTGGCACAGGCGGGAGGATGTACAACGAATGCAGGCTGCGACTTTGGATTCCCCGACTGTCTCATAGGAGTCTGCGTACCATGCGAATCTGATCCGTCGAAGTGCGGTGGTGTTCCAACTGGAAACACCTGCGACGGGATGGCACAATGTTTCGCTGACGCTCAGGGAAATATCATTTATGATTATTGGGGGTGGGGGCCTCCTGAGGATGCGACACAGTGCTGCTCAGATGTCACTTGCGGGAGCTCATGCTATCCGGGATGTTGCAATGCCTGTGCCGATAACGCTGCCCTGTGTGCCTGTGACCCTACCAGTGATTTCTGTGAATCCAGTAGTTCCTCCAGTAATAGTTCCTCCTGTGCTGATTGTAATTCCGACTGTAATGGTGATGGCATTTATAGTGATAATACTTGCGGGGATTGCGTGAATGGTTGTGCGGCGTGTGTATGTAACCTACCCGGTCAACCGTATCTTGACTGTGTTTCGGCTTGCGGTGGTGGGACAAGCGGTGGGACAAGTGGTGGAACGAGTGGTGGGACAAGTGGTGGAACGAGTGGTGGGACAAGCGGTGGAACGAGTGGCGGGACAAGCGGTGGAACCTCCGGCTCCACCTCCGGCTCCACCTCTGGTGGTAGTTCCTCTGGTGGTAGTTCCTCAGGCAGTTCTTCCGGCGGCAGCTCCGGTGGTTCCTCAGGCGGTTCTTCCGGCGGTAGCTCCGGTGGTTCTTCGGGCGGTTCTTCAGGAGGTTCAGGTAGCTCTTCAGGTGGCTCAGGTAGCTCTTCAGGTGGCTCAGGTAGCTCTTCAGGAGGTTCAGGTAGCTCTTCAGGAGGTTCTTCCGGTGGGAGCTCAGGAGGTTCTTCCGGTGGGAGCTCAGGAGGTTCTTCCGGTGGGAGCTCAGGAGGTTCTGCCAGTGGTAGTTCCGGTAGCTCTTCAGGAGGTTCTTCCGGTGGGAGTTCAGGAGGTTCTTCCGGTGGGAGTTCAGGAGGTTCTTCCGGAGGTAGTTCAGGAGGTTCTTCCGGA
>DATDVK010000021.1:0-8954 GCA_035290085.1 Candidatus Peribacteraceae bacterium | reverse complement strand
ATAACACTGTTCACAATAGACAACTTCAGGCCGCGAAGGCTGGTATGAAGTCTGGATCTCCTCCCCGCACTTCCCACACCGGCGATCATACAGAGTGTAGAAGTTATAGGCGTTCAGGCGGTCGAGACGGCGTTGTGTGGGGGATCGGTGCGGGATGGGGAGTCCCCGCTTCCGGTAGAACTCCAGTTCCTGTTTGATGATTTTGAAGGGTTTGTTCGTCTGCTCGCAGAGGATTGCCCAGTTCAGGATATCGTCCGGGATCTGGTCTATGGAGGGCGGGAGCTTTGAAGCGGGGATGGTCCGCTCAACATCCTGGAGAGGTGTTTCGTAGTCTGACCACTGCCACCCCCTCTTCAGAACCTCTTTTTTCTGCAGGGGGTACCAGTCATACGCTTTGGTCTCGTTATAGCCGAATGGTGAGAGCTGTACCGGGAAGAATTCGCCATATTCTCTCCTCTGTTTCATGTATTCGATGATCTTCGGCACCAGCGCTTCATACTCAGCCTGCGTGTACTGCGTATTGAGGATACAGTACCGGTGCTTCTTTAAGCTCATGCATCCAAAGGAATCCCGTGTGCCCTGGCAATTATCACAGTACGCCAGATTCTGGCACTGGTATGTGAGGTTGCAGAATGCACCGTAGGAGAGATCCACGATGGCCGCACACTCGTACATCATCTCACCGCACACGCGGCTCACGTCGTAGCTGTCTGTTGCCTGGTACGCGCCATAGGCGTACTTGCCATCCTCCAAGTGCCGCACGTTGAAGCAGTGTTTTGCATTCTTGCAGTTGAGAAGTTCATTTCCCGAACAGTTTTCGGTGTTGGTGAGCCACACGCTGCGATGCGGGTAACGTAATTTCAGAGCAATGAATCTGCGTGTGAAATCTGCCCGGAATGCCGGGTCGGTGAGGAAGCGCTTGCGTGTTTCCTCGCACTTCTCCGGAGATGCCTCCTTATTCAGAATGCAGTGCTGTTTGTTCCGGAGGAACGCGCACCCAATGAGGTGTTGTGACCCTCTGCAGTCGTAGCAGAGTGTGGAATCCGAGACATTGGTGCAATGGTCAAGAAATTCGCTCCCAAAGCATTCGTCGCAAAAGTTGCACTCGTAGCAGAGTTCCAGCCTGATGCTCGCGAAAATGTCCGCGCAGTCCCGGGACTGGAAGAAGTGATCGGTGAAAAACACATCTTCGCAATCGAGTGTGGAACTGCACATGTAGCAGTTGCGGTTCCGCGAACTGTGCACAGTAAAATCCGCATTTTCGCTCTGGGAATGGTAGATGGCGATGCGCGGGAGTCGCTTTTTCAGGGCAGCGAACTGTTCGAAGAATGGGCGGCCGGAATCGTACTTCTGTCCGTATTCCAAAGGGTCCCAGTGATCACCCCAGAAGCACTTCTCACAGAGAACAGGAATATCTTTGTCCGGTGAGTAGATGGATATGGTCGGTTTCTTACAGAGATGGCAGATGTTGTGGTAGTAGTTCCGGTCATTCCGGAAAGCGAGCCGTCGCTGCTGTCTGCACTGGGGGCAGAGGGAGGGAGGGGGAATGAGCTGCTGCTTTCCCCCAATCACAGGGGACATTTTCTCGTAGATCGCACAGTCCTCATCGGTAATTTCGAATGGTGCCGAACACTGGTTGCATTGTTGCTGCATTCGATTAGCAGGAAGAGGGACTAGTGCATGAAAATAGCAAAATACATTTAATATTTCTAGCAGCGCAGCTCTATAGTGCTAATATTTATTAGCAGCATGACCGATTCCGTCCACGATCTCCTCACCTCCATCGGCCTTTCGGAGAAAGAATCTGCCATGTACGTGGCGCTTCTGCGCTGCGGCACACAGGCAACAAGTTTTTTAGCAGAAAGGACACACTTCAACCGTGGCACGGCGTACGTGATCCTCCACTCCCTCCTCAAGAAAGGTCTTGCTACGAAGATGACGAAACGGTCAGTCCAGTACTTCTCGCCAGTGCAGCCGGAGCATCTTGTGCTCTACCTCGAGAGCCGGGAGCAGGAAATTGTGCGGGGCAAAGAAAGGGTACAGGCGATGATGGGGCGGCTCACAGCCATCGTGAACCCCCACACCTCCCAGCCGAAGATCGAGTACTTCAGTGGGAGGGGCGGAGCACGGGTAGTGCTGGAAAATACGCTCACTTCCAAAGACAACACACTGCGTGCGTTCCTTTCCATTGCAGACATCATCGAAGGTCTGGGCGGGGACTACTTCTACGACTACACGAACAGACGGATTGCGAAGAGGTACGCACTCCAGGCCATTCGCACACGAGAGAAAGACAAAGAAGCGTTTGAGAAGGACGAGCACGCGCACCGCTATCTCACAAATCCGGAAGAGAAACGCGAAGTGAGATACGTTTCAGAAGATCTTGCGTTCCCGCTCACCATGTACATGTACGACGACAAGCTTGCCATCATCTCTTCCAAAGAGGAGAACTACTCCCTGCTCATAGAGAGCGCCGAGCTCGCGGAAATGCAGAAGAAGCTCTTCTCGCTTCTATGGGGCACTGCACAGAAGAGCCCGGTGGTGTGAGTGAGCAGGAAGGCAGAAAGCAGAAGTCAGTAGGCAGTACTGTCTTCTGTCCACTGCCTTCTGTCTTCTCGTTAATACACTTCCTTCAAGTAGCACTCCTCGCAGTACACCCTCTCCGGCCTCTCTGGCGCATACGTCGTCTGTATCTCTTTCCTGCACTTCGCACACTTCCGCTGCCAGAGGATCCGGGGGTTACGCAGGGCCATCCTCCTCTTATGCCGCTCATCCGGGTGGAAGTGGGGGATCGGCAGCTTCATTTTTCGGTAGAACTCCAGTTCCTGCTTGATGATTCTGAACGGGCGTCTTGTTTCTTCGCAGGTGATTGCCCAGTTGAGGATGTCATCAGGTACCCCTCCGATGTTCTGTGGTATTTCTGAAGCCTTGATCGTTTTCTCAATATTCTGCATGCGATCTTCAGGGGTTTGCCACCTCCAGTTGCGGTCAGATACCTCTTTTTTCGAGAGGGGATAATACAGTTGGGCATTCGTTTCATTATAGGCGAAGGGACTCAGAGTGACGGGGAAGAATTCGCCCCATTCTCCTGTGGATTGCATGTGCTCAATAATCTTGGGAACGAGTTTCTCGTACTCCTCTTTGGTGTACTGCTTATTGAGAATGCAGTACTTTTCTGGTTTCATACAAACACACCCTGTCATGTCTGATCCGGACTGAATAATGTCACAGTAGAGCAGGTTTTTTGCACTCCATGACCCGTGCGTAAACGAGGTGTTATAGGATCCATACCCGAGACTGAGGGAGTCGTAGCCGAGTTCCGCTTCTGTGGTATGGCAGACATCTGCTAGGTCTTTCACCTGGAATCCAGTGAAGACAAAGGAGCAGTCTTGACCATAGGACACATCGAAACATACGTGAAGGTTCTGGGAGTTCTTCAAATAATCTCCGGTGAAATTTTCACAGTTCACTATATCTGCGGCACGGTGCAGACATTGCCGTTTCATCGCATCGAATTCTTCCAGGTAGCTCTGGAGCTTTCCCGATACAATCGCATTCGTAATTTTCTTCTTTTCAGCGGAGAATTCTTCAGCGGACATCTGGCGGTTGCGGATGCAGTTATTCATATTTCGCATGTTCGAGCAGAGGATGCAATTGCTGCAACCGCGGCAGTCGAAGAGGAACATGCTGTCTGAGCAACTGCTGATATTTTGTGAAAAAAGAACAGAATGGCACTTCTCTACGTCCACAACTTCGTAACAGTACTGTGATTCATAGCAGTCGAATGCATCCATGCATCCAATGGATTTAATCACCTGAGTGCCGTAGTGGCAGTCTTCGTCGTACTCGGCTGCGAAGAGGAGATAACAGTTTTTGTTATAGCCTGAGAGATTGATGTACTCCGAATTTTCATTGCTTATAACGTTGAGCGAAATACGCGGAGCCTTTCTCTGCAATTCCTGTATCTGATCAAAAAAAGGACGGTGAAAGTCTACGTCCTGTCCAAAATCTCGTGGGTCCCAGGTATCGCTCCACCAGCAATCCGAGCAATAGACTGTGAAGGGGCTTTCTGATGGATAGATGGAAATAATCGATTTTTTGCAAAGATCACAGGTCCGGCGATACAGGCTCCGTTCATTCCTCCAGACGAGCCTACGCTGCTGCCGGCAGTCCGGGCAGTGTGTGGGTGGGGGAATCAGGAATTTCTTTCCTCCGAACACAGGAGACATCTTTTCGAGGAATGCGAGATCCTCGTTGGTTACGGTGAAGTTCTGCTGGCAACTCGCACATTTTCTCTCCATACATCGGTCAGTTAAGCGCGTATGGGACCTCGGGACAACTTTTTGAGGAAAACAAGGTGTTTATAGTATGCATAAGCCGAAAAAGTTCATCTAATCTTCACACATTCCTGTGACAATCTGGCACCTAGCACCCTCTCTCCCACATGCTCTGGAACTGTTTTCTGTGGAGGTTGAAGAGATCGGGCTGGCGAATAACGATGACCCGCGGGTTCTCCTCATCGCAGACGAAGTGGCAGAGGTAGTTTGAAGCGAACCCCGTGTAATCCTTCTGCACGGGGAGATCCTTCACTATGCGTGTTGTGCGGATTTCCTTGGAGTCCCTCTTGGAGAAAATTTCCGCTTCTAGGGAGGGGAGGTTGAACACTCGTGCGTAGATATTCTTCCGGAAACGCTTGTTGCGGAAGCTGATCTCTTCCGGTGACTCGTCGCTCATACCCGCTGCGCGCCAGTAGCTCTCCATGGATCCCATGCAGAGGAACTCGTCTTCACAGTGGTCTGGCAATTTGAGATACTCTTCGCGGAACGCGTCGAGTCCCTCGCGCACATCAATGAGCTCTCCTTTATCCGTGATGTCAGCATCTATATACGGGAGCAGCGGGTCGAGGCCCTGCAGAGCGAGCTGCAACTTGCGCATCTTCTTCTGCTCCTTTTCAAGGTGTGCAATGAGGGCGTGGAGTGTGAGAGGAAAGTAGCAGTATTGCTTGTTGTTCAGGGAGACGGTGCTGAGTAGCCCGCGATCTCCCAGCCGCTTGAGAGTTCGGTACACGGTCATTCTGTTCATGCTGCTCTGCGCAATGAGTTCTGTGGCCGTTGCCTGCCCGAGTTTGAGGAGCAGAATGTAAAGCCGGACCTCGTCTTCGGAGAGGCCTGCGCGGGAGAGAAGTTCACGGAGGCGTTGCTGCATTGAGAGAAGGCAGAAGACAGTGGGCAGAGGCTGATTCTAAACTGCTTTCTGTTTTCTGCCTACTGCCTTCTGATCAATACACCTCCGCAAGGTAACAAGCCTCGCAATACACAGTCTCCGGTCTCTCGGGAGCATACGTCGTCTGTATCTCCTTCCCGCACTTGTGGCATTTCCTCTCCCACAACTTCCGCGGATTCCTGAGAGCCATCATTCTTCTGTGCCTCTCATCGGGATGGAAGTGGGGGATGGGGAGCCGCATGGCTCTGTAGAGGTCGAGTTCCTGCTTGATGATCCTGAACGGTCTTCCCGTGACTTCGCATTCAACGGCCCAGTTGAGAATGTCATCAGGAATGTCCTCAATGCGGTCCGGGAGCTTTGCTGCGGGAATTATTTTGGAGACTTTCGGCATTTCATCCTTCTCTCCGCGCCATGGCCAGCCGCGTGCTTTTGCTTCCGCTTCCGTGAGCGGAAACTCGTCCTGTGCCACAGTCTGGTTATAGGCATTGGGGCTGATGCTAATGGGGAAAAATTCTCCCCATTCGCCGTGTGTTCGCATGTGTTCGATGATTTGGGGGACGAGCTCCTCGTATGCTTCTTTGGTGTACTGCTTGTTTAAGATGCAGTACTGGCCGTGGCCATGGAATCCATCGCACCCGAAGCTGTCGGGCTGGTAGAAGCAGGAGTGTAAGTACAGGGAGCGCGGGGAGGCGATGGTGCAGTAACAGAAGGCGGTGAGGTAGCTCTTCTCCCCGCCGGAGCATATTTCGTAACAGAGCTCAATATCTTTGTCGTGCATGGAGAGATCCATGGAATCTTTCACTCCCTCACACTCAAGGAGATACATCGAATCTTCGATATTGAAACAATCGGAGCAGTGCAGGGCATTGTTGCAGTTGTACAGATAATCTCCCGTGGAGTGCTCGCAATTGAGCTGAATCTGTGCTCGTTTGGGGACAGTGCGGCTGAAATCCTGGAATTCGTGCAGGAGTTCTTCCGGCGGCGTGCACGCGGCGTCCGCAAGCACCTTCCCGTAGGCCTCTTTCGTGAGCGGCTGGTTCCTGAAGTGGTACTGCTTCTGTGCGATCCCGCTGCACATGAAACAATCCGTGAGCCCCGTACAATCATTCATGTAGCTTGAAGAGTGGCAATTCCGGCAGTTGATGAGGTGGTGCGAAGAGGAGCAGTTGTCGCAATTGGTGCTGTCTGCGATGGTCTCGCACCGGTTGAGCTGGTTGCTGTTCACACAATCGCGGCAGTATTGGCTTTTGCGCACGTAGATGCAGTCTTCAATGAAGTAACTGCCCGGGCACAAATAGGAATTTCTGCTGAAGGCGAGGAGATGGTTAAACTCGCAGTTCTCATTGTTCATCTGCAGTGCGCCGGCTTTCGGGACATCGCGGAGAAGTTCCTGAAACTGCGCAAAGAACGGGCGGGAAAAGTCGACACTGCGGCCGTAGTCCCTCGGGTCCCAACGATCCGACCACCAGCAGGCGGTGCAGTAGACCGGGAAGGTGCTTCCTTCGGGAAAAGAGGAGATGCAAGGTTTTTTGCAGAGATCGCAGTGGTGCCGGGAGAGGTGCCGCTCATTGCGCACAGAAAGTCTCCGCTGCAACCGGCAGTCCGGGCAGAGCGTGGGAGGAGGAATCAAGAATTTCTTCCCTCCAAAGACAGGTGATACGCTCTCGTAGAACGCAAGATCCTCATTTGTAATTTCAAACGATGCCGAGCACTGGGCACATGTTTTCTGCATGGGACGGGAAGACAGAAGTCAGTCGTTCGAGACCCTGAGGGGTTCTCAGACCCTGAACGGGAAGTCAGCAGTGAGTAATTCTAAACTGCCTTCTGCCTACTGTCTTCTGGTTAATACACCTTTTTCAAATAACACTCCTCGCAGTACACAGTCTCCGGTCTCTCCGGGCTGTACGTTGTCTCCATTTCCTTCCCGCACTTCATGCAGGGGCGTGTCCAGAGCTTGCGGGGGTTGCGGAGTTTCATTCTTTGAAGCCGTCGGCAAGGGAAGCATTCCCGGGGGAGCGGAAGATCCTGTGACCGGTAGAACTTCAATTCCTGAGGGATGATTTTGTAATTGCGATGACAACTCTCACAGGCCAATACTTCTTCCGTGAGGGAATCAAGCACCTGCTGGATAGTGTCGGGGAGAGTTTTCAGTGTTTCCAGGCTCTTTGTGAACGGCAGAGCATCCTGCCATTTCCAGCCTTTCTTTAATGCCTTGTCTCTCGTCATCGGATACCAGAGCTGTGCGATGGATTCGTTGTAGCCGAAAGGTGAGAATTGCATAGGGAAATATTCCCCGAATTCCCCGTCCGCCCTCATCTTCTCTACGATTGTTCGGAGGAGTTCTGTATATTCCCTCTCGGTGTACTGTTTGTTGAGAATGCAATTCTTGCCATGGGTAAGACCGACACAGCCGAAACAGTTCTTACTTGCGGCACAGGAGATGCAGTAGAGCAAATCGAAACACTGTTCGACTAAGTCGAAGCAGAATTGGCAGTTGTAGATGTTGTAGCCGACCATTGCAGATTCATAGCAAAGTTCACTCTGGATGCCGAACTGATAGATGTCTGCGCAGTACTTGGATACCAGTTGGAGCTGGCTGCAGTACGCCGCGTGCTCGATATCACTGCAGTCGAAGCACATGTAGGCGTCGCGTGCGCGGTAGAGGTGGTCTCCCACGGAGTCCTCCACCATTTCCGTCTGCAGGCATTTCCAGGTGTGCTTGCGCTGCAGCGCCAGAAAGTGCTTGAGGAGTTCCTGGAAGATACTATGAGAGCCAAACTGCAGCTCAGAAATACGTTTCTCATATTCTGCGGGTGTCAGCTGTTCGTTGAAGATGCAGTACTGTTTGTTCCGCAGCCCCACACAGAGCACACAATTGCTGCATCCGATGCAATCACGGATGAACCTGCTGTCCCTGCAGTTTTTGCAATCCTGACTCCAGGCGAGATTATAACAGTTCTGCACGTCGACGGACTCGTAGCAGAGCTCCGATTCATGGCAGTAGTGACAGTCCACGCAACTTCGGGCCTTCTTGATCCCATATCCGTAGTAACAGTCTTCCGAGAGCGAGGTGTGGAAGGTCATGTAGCAGTTCTTCTGGTGCCCGGCGTGATGGGTGTACTCGCTGTTCTCGTTGCTGGTATCTGTCGTGGTGCAGGTGTGGGGGACGGAAAGTTCGAGCTCATGGATTTGTTCGAGGATGGAGCGGGACCAGTCAATCTCTCGCCCATAGTCCATCGGATTCCATTTCCCTCCCCACCAGCACGGCACGCAGTACACCGGCCGAGGTCCTTTTGGGGCGTATTGGGAGACCACGGGTTTCTTGCAGAGTGCACAGGTGTCGGTGTACAGGATACCTTCGTTACACCATGCCATGCGTCGCATTTCTCGGCACGGTGGGCACCACAGAGGGGCGGGAACCTGCAGTCTTTCGTAGAAAGCAAGATCGTCGTCGGTGATTTCGAACGATGCCGAGCATTGGGAGCAGACTTGCCGGCCGAAATCTTGATGAAGGCTGGCCTTTTGCATGGACAGGAAGGCAGAAGACAGTCGTTCGAGACCCTGAGGGGTCCTCAGACCCTGAACGGGAAGTCAGTAGTGAGTAATTCTAAACTGCCTTCTGCCTTCTGCCTACTGACTTCTGGTCAGTACACCTCCTTCAAATAACACTCCTCACAGTAGACGGTCTCGGGTCTTTCGAGCGAATATGTCGTCCGTATCTCCTTCCCGCA
>DATDVK010000020.1:0-3558 GCA_035290085.1 Candidatus Peribacteraceae bacterium | reverse complement strand
CTGGATGCTGATGTTCTGCACAGGCTGTGGCCCTCCGAGCACAGAAGAAACATCCTCGCGTGTCGCAACCTCCTCACGACGCACGACAGTCTCCTGCGTGCGTGACACCTGACGGCTGGAGAAGCGTGCGCGCGTGACGCGATCCTCAATACGCTTCTGGCGGTCCACTGCGGCACGCTGCGACCGGGACATCCGGACAGCTGGCACTTCTTCTGCTTCCGGCTCACTCTGATAAACGACCTGCTCAGGCGCTGCTGGTGCAAGAACCGGCGGAGTTTCCTCCCGCGCTTCTCCCACCTCTTCCTCCTGTTCCTGCTCTCCCTTCCTCGACTGGAGTCGCAGGGCAATGCGCTGCGAAAGGTTGAGCACTACAGGCTTCGGCCTTTCCACCACTTCCGTGGTGGTGCCCGGAGTAACAGGCACAGGCAGGTAGTCCGACTGCACGTAGAGCATGGGGTGCACGGTATACTGCTTGAGACGCTCAGTGTGGAACCCCGCATCGACAGCTTCCGCGAGTGTCAGCCCGGCTTCGTTCGCCTCTGCATCGGTGAACGGCCAGTACGGATGGAACGGCGCACTCTCCCGGTCGATCTGGAAGTGAAGGTGCGGACCGGATGCGTACCCGGACTGTCCCGAGTAGGCAATGTGCTCGCCCTTCTCCACCACTGTACCCACCGTCACGAGCGCAGCCTGCAAGTGCGCGTAGGCACTGTAGAGCGTGGTGGTCCTGTTTGGACGGTCCGGATCGGGCACGTTCGGGTGGCGGATGATGATAACAAGCCCGAATCCCCCGCCCTGCTTCACCTCCTCCACAATACCGTTTGCCACCGCCCGTACCGGCGATCCCATCGGCGCGCGAATATCCACACCGGGATGGCTGCCGGAGTTCTCCGCACCGGTCGAGTACGAACCACGGTTCCCCACGGAGTAGAACCCCGCGGAAGTTGAAGCATCTTCCGTACGGAGCTGCGCTGACTGATCATACACAGGAAGAACGACAAGGAGATCCTGCGGCACCTGCCGGTACGTGTGCTCCTCGGCATTGCCTCCGTACGATGTCCAACGGCTGTAATCCGGCACCTTCTCAAGCGGAGTAACTGTTCCTGTATAGACGATGAGACTATCATCTTCCTTGCCAAGGACCGATGCTAGGAAGAGGTACCATCCGTTCTGTCCTATCATATTTCCTATGAGAAACGCCCCCACCGAAAGTGTGGCAATCCAGAACGAGCTTCGCTGCTTCAGAAAGAATATAGGATGCGGCTCTCGCTTCGGGTGCAGCGGTGCAGAGGAAAACCCGTGCTTACGGCGTGGGACGAGGGATGTCATGTTTGTTATTCGTTCTGCTATATTATAACATTTTTTAGATTTGAAAACAATCGATCCAAACCCCATTATTTGGCTTAAAGATGCGCAAATCACGCATTCCTGCGGGCGTTCTCTTGCAAGCACGCTCTACATGCAACCGATCAGTATTCTGCTCTCCGGGGACCTCGGATCTGGCAAAACGACGTTTCTAAACGGCTTTTCAGAAGCACTGGGCATACAGGGGCATCTCCCCAGCCCGACGTTCGCTCTTGAACATCTGCACAAAACCGCTGACGGGAAACCATTTCTGCACATCGATCTCTACCGGCTCTCCGGCCCGCAGGCGGACGCCTTCATAGAGCAGACTGCCGATTTTCTCGGCTTCCGTTGTATCGAGTGGGCGCAGCACCTCCAGAAACCCCTGGAAGACCCGCACATCTCCATCCAAATTCTGGATAGGAACAGGCACAGAGGGCATGAGCTCACCTGCGCCTTCCGCGACATGCCCCTCCCGGGAGACGCAGAGATCCTGCAATGGCGCAGAGAGATGCAGTTACCAGAGCACATCTCCGCGCACTGCGATGCCGTCGCACGCTTTGCGGTGCAGACGGGAAAGTACCTCATCCAACGCGGCAACATCGTCCGCCTCGAAGCCCTGGAAAAAGCAGGGAAAATCCATGATCTCCTGCGCTTCATCGACTTCACCCCCGGAGCATCGCACGCAGGGGATATCGCCGATGAACCTGCAGTCTGGCAAGAAATCCGCGAGCAGCACACAGGCAAACGCCACGAACCAGCCTGCGCTTCGTTCCTCCGCACCAGAGGATATAGCGCACTCGCGGAGATCGTGGAAGTGCACGGCCTGCAGCTTCCGCCCAAAGAACGGAGAACCACCGAGCAGAAACTGCTCTACTACGCAGACAAGCGGGTGAACCTCGACCAGATTGTCACGCTGGATGAGCGGTTTGAAGATTTCTCCAAGCGCTATAACGGGAGCCGCTTCTCCAAAGACGCAGACATCTGGTACACGCAGGCAAAGGAGTTGGAGGAGGAACTGTTTGGAGGAAACCCTCCTTTGTAATAAATATGTAAAGTTCCGCTCCGTAATCGCTCGCGGCTTTTTAATCCTTCGTGGCCAAAAATGCTGTTCGAGCCCTTCGGCAAGCTCAGGGCAGGCTCCAGCGAGTTCATTTTTGGCCGATTTTTGGGCACTTTTTCTAAAAAAGTGCCAAGAGAAAAGAAGCGAGAAAATTCCAGATACACCAGCATTCCTCTTAAAACCTGAACGGAATGAGTTCGTACTGCAGAATCCGCACCACCGTACTCACCTCCACACCCATCAGCACAGGCGTGGCAACGACGAGGAGAACGGAGAGTGCAAGAGTGAGAATGCAGAAGCGGTCCAGCCTGCTCCACCCCTGTGTATGCAGCGGATGCACCTGATCGATGTAGTGGTGGATGTGCGAAATGACCTTAAGGAAATCATGGAGTATCGTCGCTTTGGGAACGAGCATTCCTGCAGCCCGCACCACCGTTATCTCTGCACGAAGCAGTCCACTCAGGCTCGCAAGACCGACCGTATGGTGCAAGTACACCGCAAAAACTACACCAACACCAAGGAGTGCAATATCTACCAGGCTCTCGCGCACCATCCCCTCCACTGTCCGCCTCCACGAGAACCCGTGATACTCGCGGTACTTCACATAATCCAGTGCCATATGCGCGATGATGAGCAACCCGAAGACACCAAGATTCAGCAGTGAAGCGACGAGGATGGTGAGGACAAGATACCCTGCATGGAAAGCAGGTAGATCGTCATGCACATGCGCGAAATGCCGCACGGAAGAGAGAGGTTTTGACATGTATGTACATGTTATATTATACAATAATTTGCTCTATTTAACAATGCTTCCTGGGCAGGAATCTCGCAGCAGAAAGCCGAAAACCGGGCATTTCCGGCCTCCGAACCTATTGCATTCGCGGATTTCTCCAAGGAAAATAGTGGCCTCATATCCTTCTTCCCCCTCATTCCTGTATGGACCAGTGCGACACGTGCGGCCAGGAAGTCTGCGAAATGTGCGGCGGCTGCGGTTGTATGGGCAACGAGTGTAGTTGCGGTATGGAAAATACCGACGGTGACGAAGAAGAACATGGCACCGACGAGGAAATGTGAACAACCGATCTCCGGAAGTATAGATGCTCGATGTCTCTCCAAAAGACAAGGATGCATGCGTTTTGAGATGCCCCCTC
>DATDVK010000019.1:0-8814 GCA_035290085.1 Candidatus Peribacteraceae bacterium | reverse complement strand
TGGGGTTCATGAACCCCAGCTGCGGGGGGAAGAATGCCCTCTCTTTCAAGAAATTTCTGGATCACGCTCAAGAGCGTACCTTCAGTCGAACCACACATCCAATGGATCGAGTACGTCTGGGAATGCAAGGGAGGACCAGGGCCATCCGCAGGGATCATCGGTCAGGCCGTGGTGATAGGCATTGTACTGCACGTAGGAAAGGGCATTGGATCTTTGACGGTCATCACGGATGCGTTCGTCGAAGAAACTTTTTTGCCATTCGGGAAATACCGTAGCGGAAGATCGCGATCTTCCGCTACGGGGATGTATCTTTCGGATATCCCACATCGCATTTCGTTTAAACGAATGCATGAACTGGCTCAATCCCTTCGGCCCGGGACTGAGCACAATATGCACGTGGTCGGGCAAAATACAGAACGCATGCAATTCCGCTCTGCATAGATTTCGCGTCATCACAAGGTTGTCTATGAGTATCTCGGGGATGCCTTGCCCCAGACACCAAGGGTCATTCTTCGTATTCGTAGTGACGTGAAATGTTCCCTGTTGTTCAAAGTGCTTCTGCGTCATAGCTATCCCTCAATGCTCTGCCTGTACTGCAGGGCTTCGGCAACGTGCACCTGGTCAATCCCGTCATCCCCGGCGAGGTCCGCGATGGTCCGTGCGACTTTGATGGTGCGGTGGTAAGCGCGGGCAGAGAGCCCAAGATGTTGAACAGCCTGCTTGAGGAGTGCGAGGCAGCCGTCATTCAGGGGGCAGAGTTCGTCGATCTGCTTCACACCCATTTCCTTGTTGGTGTTGATGGGGAGCTTCGCGAAGCGCCGTCGCTGCCTCTCCCGTGCAGCGATGACGCGGTCAAGAATGACAACGCTGGTTTCCACGTTTTCCCGCGGTCCTCTCTGCAGGTCTTCAACATTCACAGGGTCGACGGCAATAGTGAGATCAATTCTGTCCAGCAGTGGGGCGCTGATCCGCTTGTGGATTCTGTCTGCTCTCCCACTGCTGAACTTGGGTGGATTCATGGCTGCAACCATGATGAAGTCGGCGGGGAATGTCACCGAGCCCTGTGCACGGCTGATGGTAATCTGGCGGTCTTCCAGTGGCTGCCGGAGCACTTCCAGCACCTGAGCCGGGAACTCGGCAAGTTCATCTAAGAAGAGGACGCCCTTATGGGCGAGGCTGATTTCTCCCGGTCCCGGTATCTGGCCTCCGCCGACAATGCTCACGCCGCTGGCTGTGTGGTGCACGAGCCGGAACGGTCGTTGCCGTATGAGAGGCAAGTCATGCGGAAGAAGGTTGGCCACGGAATATATTTGTGTGACTTCAATGGATTCTTCCTCAGTGAGCGGAGGGAGAATGCTCCGGAATGCCTTCGCGAGGAGAGTTTTCCCCGCGCCCGGTGCTCCACTGAGAAGCACGTTGTGTCCGCCCGCTGCGGCAATCTCCAGCGCTCTTTTCGCGTGGTCCTGCCCGCGTACATCGGCGAAATCAATACTCTCTCTGAGGGGGGCAATGTTGGTGCCTGCCGCTGGGGTGGAGATAGAAGGCGGGTTTTTCTTTCCGTTGAGAATAGCGATAAGTTCGCAGAGGTTCTCTACAGCAATCACTCTGAGTCCTGGCACGAGTGCGGCCTCCGGGCCGTTCGCCGCCGGGACAACGATGGTGGAAATGCCATGCTCGCGGCAGGCAATAGCCGTTGAGAGTACCCCCGAGATATGCCGCAGCGCACCGTTCAAGGCGAGTTCGCCTATGTATGCCGCATCATGAAGAATTTCCTCGGGGATACTCACTGATCCATGAACAATCAAGAGTCCGAGTGCAATCGCGAGGTCGTAGCGCGGTCCGACCTTGCGCAGGTCCGCAGGTGCCAGGTTCACCGTAATATTTCTCCCCGTCGGCAATGTGTAACCACTGCTGCGTACAGCCATTCTCACGCGTTGCTTACTTTCCTGTACGGCGGTATCGCCGAGTCCCACGATGTACATCCTGGGTTCGCCGCGGGTGGAACCCACTTCCACCGTCACCTTTTCGCTGGAAAGACCGACAGTCGCAAAGGAGGTAAGCTGCGTGAGCATGGGATCAGAGGGGACAACTGTCTGTGAGTGTACACGCGTACACCTAGGAATCCAGTAACTCGGCTGGACGAACGTACACCTTTGCTGGATACTCAGGTTTGTATGGGAAATCAGGCTTCGCATCATTGGCATAAATCCCAAAGTCCGTTGCAGAAAACCCCTCGGATGCCCATTCGTTCAGGGGAGTTTTTGCACCGAGGTCGGATTGCCGTGGGCCATACAGGGGAACGCACGGCGGAGGAGTACCTGCGTTCCATCGGCTACCGCATCTTCGGACGCAACGTCCGCATCGGCCGGGGAGAAATCGATCTCATCGCGTACGATCCTTCTGAGAAGGTCATCGTCTTTGTGGAGGTGAAGACACGTTCAAAGAATGATCCGGACTTCCGCCCCGAGATCAATCTCACAATCGAGAAGAAGAGGAGGATGCAACGGGCGGCTCAGATGTGGATCTCGGCACGGGAATTCACAGGCGGCTACAGAATCGATGCCCTCTGCGTTGCCGGCAGAAAGGTGGTGGAGCACTTCAGGCAAATCGAGTTCACCACTGAGTGACTATCGTCACGTTACCGGAAGCAAGGACGGCCTTCGCCGGCCACCTCCGTTCACCCTCGTTGCTCGCCAGCATTTCCTCCCATACTTTTTTCTTCCCCTTCCCTCTCAGAAGGAAGACTTTGGCACGGGCGTTGGTCAGCACGGGCAGAGTGACGCTGATGCGGTCATGCACTGCAAAGCGGTCGGTGGTCGTGCGCATAGTGAGCTTTGGCCCCATTCCCCTCTCGGGCACCGGCGGGAAGAGGGAAGCGATGTGTCCATCCTCTCCCATACCCAGTATCACGATATCAGGCCATTTCCCCTTCAGGAGATCTGCAAGTATTTTTTCGTATTCCTGTTGCCACTCCTCAAGCGGGAGGTCCGCGGGGTACTTGAACCGCATGGGAGGAATCGCAGCGCTGGTGAGGAGTGTCTCCTGTACGAGCTTCGCATTGCTGTCGTTCTTCTCCGGGGACACATGGCGCTCGTCCACAAGGAACAGCCATACATGCTGCCAGTCTATTTCCTGGCTTTTCCCCAGTGCCTCGTAGACAGGCCTGGGCGTGGAGCCGCCGGAGAGGCCAAGAATACAGTTGCCTCTTTCAAGTATTGCTGTATTCATGAGTCCTTCGAGGAGAGTGACGCTTGTGGAGGAAAACTCCCCGTCGGTATCGGTGGCAAGGTGTGCGAAGTCCATGGTTAGAACCAGTGTATACCGTCTCTCTCTATCCATTTGTCCGCTTCTGCCGGGCCCTCTGTGCCGGCGGCGTATGTGTGGAGCGGCGTATCCGGCTTATTTAAGTGAGCTTGGACGGGGTCAAGCAGCCGCCAGGCGTACCGCACTTCATTGAACGACAGGAACCACTGCTGTTTGCCGCGAATGGCTTCAAGAAGCAGAAGCCCATGTTCCGGAAGGCAATCCCCGAAACAGACGAGGGGGTCCTCCAGGATCAGCGGGCGGAACTCTGGCTCCGTGCCGCCGAGTTTTGTCTGCATGTGCATGCGCATGCCAGCTTCTCCATGCAGGATGATATCGAGGCGATTGGGGGAGGATCCTTTGCCCACCAGGTGCGGCTCCTGGAACTGGATGGAAATGCGAGTTTCTTTCCGCTCCAGCCGTTTCCCACTTCGGAGGTAAAAGGGAACTCCCTGCCATCGCGCTGTGCGCGAGAGGACTTTGAGAGCAATGTACGTATTGGTGCGCGAATCTGCAGAAATCCCCTCCTCCTCTTTGTATCCGGCCACTTGTTTACCTTGTACTTCTCCTGCGCCGTATTGCCCCTGTAGCACAATGTCACTGAAGTCTGTGGCAGGAGGCAGGTAGAACTGCTCCAGCGCTTTGAACCGGTTCGTCCGGAAGGCCTCATCCCCCTCGAGCCGCATGGTGAGGAGCGTGGCAATCATGAGCAGGTGTGACTGAAACATATCTCGCAGAGCGCCGGTGTTCTCAAAGTACCCCGTTCGTCCTTCCAGCCCTGCAGCCTCTGCCGCTGAAATCTGCACATGGTGGATGAGTGTGTTCTTACAAAGCCGCTCCAGTGTGGGGTTCGCGAAGCGAAGGTAGTACACGTTGCGCACTGCCTCTTTTCCAAGGTAGTGATCAAGCAGGTAGATCTCTTTCTCCTCGAAACAGTGGGTGAGCTCTCTGTGGATTTCCTCCGCACTCTGCAGATCATGCCCAACGGGTTTCTCTACGATGCAGCGGAAGTTCCTCCCTTGCTCATGTGTATGAATTCCTCCTGCACACAGGTTCTGTAAGATACTGGAGAAGACGGTGGGGGGAGTGGAAAGATACGCGAGCCGTACACGATTCTCCCCATCTTTCTCAATTTTTGAGAGACGAGCATTCAACTGTCCAAAATCTTCCTTGTTGTCATACTGGCCGCGGTGGTAGTACATGTGGCCGAGGAGTTCTGAGAGAGCCTTCTCAGTCACTTCCGGCATCCCGGCACGTACCGCTTTTGCAACATGTTCCCGGAAAGAACTGTCATCCATTTCCGAGCGGGAGAACCCGACAACGCAGTACTCTTTTGGCAGGCGCTTCTTGAGTGCAAGAACGTAGAGGGCCGGGTAGATCTTCTGTTGTGCCAGATGGCCGGAGGCGCCGAAAAGAACGAGGCTGAATGGTGAAGATACGGCGAGCATTGACTCGAGTATACCGCAAGTAGAGCATGACCGTACTACAGGGAAGGGATTGTTTTTGTGTGTGGCGTTACGGGAATGGAGCCATATTCTTCAGAAGAGAATGCATCGAGAATCCCAGAAAGATTTTCGATTGTGCATAGCAGCGGGAGAAAAAATTCTGGAGCATGGTTTCATAGTTTCCCAGCGTCTACTCTCTCAGTTGTACTTGGTGGATGTAGATGTGGAAAAGGGCGAGCAGTCGGGCTATTTGCAGGAACCTGAGCTGGCTGTTGTATGAAGCGGATGCGGGTGTACCTGCGTGGCAGAGGATCCACAACCAAATCCACAGGGTCATTTCTGTCAGCTGAGTAGTGCATGGCAATCTCTTTCAGCTCCTCTCTGCTCATGGGGGCGGGGTCCGAACACCGGGCAAAGAGCCGTTCCCAGTGGTATGCCTCTCTTGGTTGGCGAGTCGGCAGATCCCGGATGCTCGGCCACCCTTGCAGAATCTTTCTCCGCAGTTGCGGTTCGCTCCGTACGGGGAAATGTGCCAGAGCGAGACGGGAAGCGGGCATTGCATTCACCGGCATCTCTCCATCGGGTGTGTGCCGGAGAATGCCGTGGTTTCCTGGTGTGAGAAAAACACTGCCATCCGCAGCCAAAGTTCCCGGAATGAGCACCTTGGAGAAAGGCGGCTCTTCACAGGATCTTCTGAAGATGATGCGCCTCACTGTGTCCGGTTCTGCAGGAGAATCCCGTTCAGTGGGGACGTACGTGCGCCAACACAAAAGACACGGCGTAGTCCGATCCAATTTTTCAAGTTCTTCCCGCGGATCAGTGTTCTCCGGAGAGACGAGGAACTCATCTGCGTCGAGCGGGAGTATCCAGTCCGGTGCCTCGTCCTGTGCCAGTTCATGCATGAGTGCTGTGAGCACCTCAGTCTGGTGGTGCAAAGGGCGCTCCTCTGTACGGATATCAATTGCCATCCCCTCTTCCCTGAGCATTTCCAGGATAATGGAAGAGTTATCTGTTGTCCGGTGCAGCACGATGACCATGCGGTCCACGATTCTCGCGTTATGGCGGACAAAAGATTCCAGAATATCCACCTCGTTCCGTGCCCATGTTATGGAGACAATCTTCATCAGATCAGAGGAGCCAAGGAGGAATATGGTATGGCAGAGAGGGCAGGGATACAATTGAACGCTTGTTCTGTACAATTCCCAGTACATGCATCTGCATCCTCTCACAAAGACCAGGCGGCTCATTTGCAGGCCGGAAGACGTCTCATGGAAAAACCATTTTCTGTGGCTGGATGCATTCCGCAGTTACGAGAGAAAGATCCAGAGCGGGCAAATGCCGGAGGAATCTGCAGGGTGGTGTACGGCAATCATTCTTGCATACAAGAGGCCGCAGAATATTGATCTTATTGTACGTGTTGCCCTGCAGACACCTGGGGTGGGGAAGGTCATTGTTTCCAACAACAATCCCCGCTGCAATTTGCGCCGGTGGCTTACGGTACACAACCCTCGCGTGAGGGTGCTGAATCCAAAAGAGAGGCGCAATGTTGTGGAGCGCCTTGTAATTGCGCGAGAGGAGCCTGCCGATTTCTTCCTTGCCATCGACGACGATATTTTCCTTCGTCCGGAGCAGCTGCAGGTTCTCTGCGAGGCGGTGCGGCAGAATCCTGCCGTGCTTCACGGCATGTTCGGGGAATTCTATTCAGAAGGGAGCGTGCAGCATGCACAACATGGCCGGAACAGCACTTTGGATGTCTTGAACCGTGTGTACTGCTTCACAAGAGAGCATGTGGAAGAGTTTTTCCGTCTGGTGGATCTGCTCGATCTTGGCAGGCAAGAAACGTGGTCACAGAATTTCTGGGATGATATTGTGCTGAGTTTTTCCGGCGCAGGAAAACCTCTCTGCCACAATGTCGGTCCTTTCCTGGACTGCCCGACCCAGGGGAAGAGAGGAATTGCTGCCTGGAGACAGGAACAGTTTATAGAGAAGCGCATACCCATCTACAAGCGCTTGCAATCAATGAAACACTGGAATGAAAAGGACGCGGCATCAAGAATCATGTGTTCAGCTCACCCGAAAGTGAGTGTTGTTCTTTCTGTCTACAATGGCATGCCGGACTTAGAGCAGGCTGTCTCTGGCATCCTCCATCAGAGCTTGAAAGATTTTGAATTCTTAATTGTCGATGATGCCTCCACGGATGGAACTGCGGCTGCTCTGGAGCGTTTTGCAGCGGAGGATAACCGCATACGCATCATTCGAAATACGGAAAACATCGGTCAGACATGTTCCACTATAAGGGCTCTTGCAGAAGCGCAGGGACACTACATAGCGAGAAATGATGCGGATGATTATTCCTCTCCCGCAAGATTGGAGAAGAGTGTTGCCTTTCTCGATGTGCATCCGGAGGTCGGTTTCGTCTGTACGAACTGGGAGTGGTACTCCGTCCCGCGGGAGTGTTCTCTGGGGGTTTCTACGGTTCCCATGGCACCATGGACTATTGCCTGGCATCTCCTCTTTTACAACTGCCTTGCATGCCAGAGTGCTGTACTGTTTCGCAGGAGGTCTGCGGAGCGGCTTGGAGGATATGCATCCGAGCGCAATAGTGCAGAAGACTATGATCTCTGGAGTCGAATGGCCGGAAAAACAGATGTGGGGTCCATACCGGACGTGCTGGTCCAGTTTCGGCGTGGCCGTCCTGAGAGTATGTCACTCACCATGCAGGAGGTGCAGCGGACACATGCATTGGAAATAGCACAGCGGAATATCATGCAGCTCATAGGGAGGTCTCCTTCTTTGCAGGAGGTACAGACAATGGCTTCCCTCTGGCCTGCATTCTGGAACAGTGCGGCACCGGCTGCAAAGGACGCTGAATGGGTGTTACCTTTCATCGCTGAAATTCAACATGCGTTTCTTCGTGACTGGAGAGAGAAGCATCTCTGCCCCATGGAGAGTGTTACTCATGCTATAGATCATGAGATTGCTCTTGCGTATGCACGCTGGTCAGCCCTCCTGCCGGAGAGGCATCTGTTGAAGTCCCGCCTGGCCGGGTGAGGCGGTATATGTGAGTTGTATGACAGGCATCCACATGTCCCAGAGAAACGAGGCCCTGTTTTGAGCATTACATGCACCCAGTATTTTTAGCTGTGTGTAAATGTGTGAGGACAGAGCTTGCCCTCACGTAAAAGCGAAGTTGGTTGCGGGATCCGTCGGCACATTACGCGGTTCCCAGAACTGCAGCGGTATTGTAGGTATCTATGGGGAGAACCCTGTAGCCGCCTTTCTCCAGCATGGCCTTGCATGCCGTTTGCTCCTCCTGCGTCATGTGTTTGTGTTCATAGCGAATGGCACGTGGCTTCATCGCAAATAGATCAAGGGATTGGAGGATCATAAAGTCGTACCCTTCAGCATCTATCTGCAGGAGATCAATAGTATGCATATTGTGTTTCTGGAGCAGTGTGCTGAGTGACATGCAGCGCACGCGTATTTTCTCTACCGATTCCACGAATCCCTCTCTGCCTGTCGGGTCGTGCTTTTGGATGTGTTCCAGAGAGAAAGAACTGAGGTGAGTGTTTTTGTGGCAAATGTAGAAGTCTTTCACGCCGTCCCTCTCTGCTACGGCGATGTTCTCAAATATGAGGCTGTTCATATGCCTGTAATTCCACCGGAGTCTCTGGAAGACATGGGGGTTTGGTTCTACCAGTATTCCTTCCCATCCACCTTGGCTCACAAGCCGGTGTATGGAGTCCCCTCCTGTGATCATTCTCCCCACGGGCGGTCCTTCCCACTCGGTCCATCCATCCCCCGCCCCAATCTGCACAAAAAACTGTGTAGGTGCAGCAGAGAGGCGTCTAACGTGTGAGAGGATTTTGTGCGCAAAATATGCCGCAGAAGCTCTATATCCCACCATGGGGGTACTATACTCTTTCCGCCTGTTTGCTACAGTTCTCCCATGCCAGACATCCATCAATTCCTGCAGGATCATGGGATCCCCTACGGGCACTACGATCATCCCGCCGTCTTCACATGCGAGCAGGCACAGGAGCTGATCCCCGGAGACATTCCGGGT
>DATDVK010000018.1:0-4904 GCA_035290085.1 Candidatus Peribacteraceae bacterium | reverse complement strand
GTTCGCACTCACGGGTGACGAGGTTGTCGACGCAGTTTTTGGAGTAGTACGCCGACCCGTAGAGACAATCTTCAGAGTAGACGGATCCGAACGTCAGGTAGCAGCTTTTACAATCGCCGACGAAGTTGCAGAAGTCACAGTTCTCCGAGTTCACCAGGTACAGGCTGATGCGCGGGACGCTGCGCTGCAGTTCCGCAAACTGTTCAAAGAACGGTCTTTCGAAGTCAATTTCCCTTCCGTAGTCAGATCCGTGCCATTTGTTCCCCCACCAGCACTCCGGGCAGAACACTGCGAAGGGTTTGTCCTGAGAGTACATCGAAAGTATGTTTCTCTTGCACATATCACAGTTCCGTCTGTGCAAATTGCGCTCATTGCGGATCGCGTAGCGGCGCTGCTGGCGGCATTGCGGGCAGTGTGTCGGGGGAGGGACGGGGTAGTTCTTCCCTCTGAACGAGGGCGAGATTCTGCTGTAGTACGCGAGGTCGGCTGGGGTGATTTCGAACGATGCCGAGCATTGGGAGCAGGTTTTCTGCATGGACAGGAAGTCAGAAGACGGAAGTCAGTAGGGAGTAATTCTAAACTGCCTTCTGCCTTCTGCCCACTGGCTTCTCATCAATACACCTCTTTCAAGTAACACTCTTCGCAGTACACAATTTCCCACCTCCGCCCGCTTCCACCTTCGCCCTGTGGGCTACGGTGGACAGGCCGCGGGACTACGGTGGACAAGCCGGTGCGCTTGCCGGCCGCCTGCCTGCGCTGTCGCTACGGCAGGCAGGTAGCGGCCACTCTGTTTTAATAGACTGTTTTCAGATAACACTGTTCACAATAGACAACTTCAGGCCGCGAAGGCTGGCCCGCCCCTCCGTAGCGATCCTCACTACTCAGTACACAGCAGCTAAATAACACTCCTCGCAGTACACGATCTCCGGTCTCTCCGGGCCGTACGTCGTCTCCATCTCCTTCCCGCACTTTGAACACTTCCTCCGCCACAGTTTCCGGGGATTCCTGCATGCCATCCTCCGCCGGTACCGCTCGTCGGGGTGCAGGCGGGGGAGAGGGAGCTGCATCTGGCGGTAGAACTCCAATTCCTGTTTAATGATTTTGAAGGGACGAGTCGAGATTTTGCAGAGGATCGCCCAGTTCAGTACGTCTTCGGGTGTCTGGTCGATAGTTTCCGGGAGGCTGTCGCCAGGAATGACCTTCTCCATCTTTGGCATTTCATCCGTTTCCTCTCTCCACCCCCAGCCCCGGCTGTTCACTTCTGTTTCTGTGAGAGGGTAGTATCCGTATGCAATCGTTTCGTTGTACGCATGCGGGCTTAAGTATTGCGGGAAGAACTGTCCCCATTCCCTGGTGGATTGCATGTGCGCAATCACTTTTGGAACAAGCTCCTCGTATTCCTCTTTGGTGCACTGCTTATTGAGGATGCAGTACTGATTTTTCTTTCGTAAGCCTATACATCCGAAGAGATTGCTGCTGTGGTGGCAGTTGTCGCAGTAGATGAGGTTACTGCAGCTCCAGCTTGCCGTGCAGAAGAGGAAATTGTAGCAGGTGACACCTGCACTCATCGTCTCGTACACAAGTTCCGCAGGCCATCCACTGAAGGAGCTATCCATGCTGTCACGGATGTCTTCGCACGACTCCAGGTAACTGCAGTCTTCCGCGCGTTTCACGTGGTAGCACTCGCGGAGGTTGTGGCTGTCGAAAATATGATCGCCGTTTGCGTTCTCTGAGTTGAAGATGAAAAGGTTCCGGTGCGGTTTTTCTTGCTTGAACTCTTTGAATTTCATTTGTGTCTTCTCTATCCCATCCGGCGTATGGAGTTGCAGCTGCTTCATCTTCTGTGCATACGTTTTCTCATTGAGCTGTTCGTTGAAGAGGGAGTACTCTCTGTTGCGGAGGCCCACGCAGCCAACGCAGTGCGTGCATCCCCTGCAATCGTAGAGGAAGGCAGAATCGCTGCATGTGGAACAGTCCTGTGAGAAGCGCAGGTTGTAGCATTCGTCGCAGTCTATGCACTCGTAGCAGAGGGTGCATTTGTTGAGCTGCAGGCAATCCACACAGTGCTCGCACCAGTGCGTGCGCCAGTTATGGAAACAATGGTCAACAGTGTGACAGCCGAAGCAGAGGTACGAGCTTTTTGAATAATTCGTGTAGTTGCAGTAATCGCAGTTCTCGTTGTGCCCTGTCACTATCCCGAGTCTCGGTACGCAGCGGAAGAGTTTTTCAAACTGTTCAAAGAACGGACGGGCGGGATCGAACTCCCTCCCATAGGAGAGCGCGTCCCAGTCATCACTCCACCATGCGTCGTAGCTGTACACGGGGAAGGGGACATCGGTGTTGTAGATGGAGAGGAGAGGTTTCCCGGTAAGATCGCATGTGCGCCTGTAGAGGCAGCGCTCATTGCGGAATGCCAAGCGCCGCATGTTGCGGCAGTCCGGGCAGAGGGTGGGAGGAGGGAGGGGGAAGCTTTTTCCGCCGAATCGCGGTGATATTTTCTCGTAGAACGTGAGATCAGCTTCTGTGACCCCGAACGGAATCGAGCAGTTGGTGCATGCTTTTTGCATCAGGCTTGGAAGTATACAGCGATGAGCGATGAGCGGTTAGCGATTAACAGCTATACGCTACACGCTAATCGCTTGTTGTTCATATCAGCAAAAATAACTCTTGTTCTACCATTGACGTCATGAGATAAAAGTAGTTAAATGCGCGCAATTTACCCACAATACCTATGGCAAAAGAGGTAGTTGGAACAGACGAGCAGCTTCCAGAAGCAGCTCCCGTAGCGGCTGAAGATGCAGCGGATCCCAGAGTTGTTACCGAAATGTCAGATGCTCTCAGAGAGCATGGGGCGACCTTGGGGCTTTCGGCAGCGGATTTCCGGAGGCAAAAGCCGCCGGCTGGCACAGAGCGACGGTCAACGTTTGGGGAGTAGGAATACGACGAAGAAAGCAGAAGTCAGAAAGCAGAAGTCAGTAGTGAGTAATTCTAAACTGCCTTCTGTTTTCCGCCTACTGGCTTCTCATCAATACACCTCCGCAAGGTAACAAGACTCGCAGTACACCGTCTCAGGTCTTTCAGGAGCGTATGCCGACTGCATCACAGTCCCGCACTTATCGCATGTGCGTTCAAAGAGTTCCTTTGGGGTGCGCAGGGCAAGTCTTGCGAGGTGCCGCTCTTCGAAGGAGAGATGCGGTACGGGGATCGCGTGCGTGCGGTAGAAGTTCAGCTCCTGCTTGATGATGCGGAAGGGCTTCTTGCTCTTCTCGCAGATCACCGCCCAGTTGAGGATATCGTCCGGAATGTCGTCAATAGCATCAGGGAGCTTTGCAGCGGGGATCGATTTCTCCACAGAGAGCTTCTCCTCTGAAGCGTGATACCAGGAGAACCCCTGAGCCAGTGCTTCCTTCTTGGTGAGAGGGAAGTAGTCGTTTGCCGTGCTCTCGTTGTACCCGAAACACGAGCATTCCTTGGGCAGAAACTGCCCCCATTCTCCTGCTTCTTTCATATGATCAATCATCTTTGACCGCAGCTTTCCATACTCCTCCTTTGAGTACTGCTTGTTGAAGATGCACTCCTCGTTCCTGTGGAGGCCGACGCACCCGAAAATATTCTTGGAGCTCCCGATGTGGTCGCTGTATTCCACATTGCTGCTGTTGTATACGAGGTAAGAGTGGGAGCATTCGTACGCATCCACAGTGGACTGCATGTTGAAGCACAGCACCGAGTCGTCTCCAATACAGGTGGAGTGGAACGTGTCTTTCGTCTTGCTTGCGAGGATCACATCTATGAGATCTTCACAGTCCCACACATCAAAACAGTTTTTACAGTCCTTAGAGTTCACAACGTAGTCGCCGATGCAATCCTCGCAGTTGAGGATGTGCGCGTACTTCGCGATGCGCTTGGCGCGCATAGCGAGAAACTTCTCCCAGTTTCGCTGTTGCTGGGAGTACGTGCCATTGAGGAGTGCCGCTTTCCGCTTCTTGTACTCCTCCGGAGGGAGTTCCTCATTCTCTATGCAGTACTTCTTCTGCACGAGATTGGTGCAGAGGATGCACTCCGTGCAACCGGTGCAGTCGCTGATGAACGCGCAGTTGCTGCAGTTTTTTGAGTCGAAGGCGAACCGGCATCCGTAGCACTCAAATGAGTCGCTCATGAAGTAGCAGTACTCGCTGTCATTGCTCCCATCGCAATCCATGACATTGCGGTTGTGCATCCCGTACATCCCGTACATGCAGTCCGCGTTAAAATCCCCGCCGCAGATGAGGTAGCAGTTCTTGTTCCCCTCGCACATGTTGCAGAAGGGGCTGTTCTCCGGCTTGATGTTGGCGAGTGCCGGGCGGGGAACCTGGAGCTGCAGCTCATGGAACTGCTCGAAGAAGGGGCGGGAAAAATCAAAGTCTCTGCCATAGTCGAGAGGGTTCCACTGATCACTCCACCAGATGTCCGTACGGTACACCTTGTACGGCTTGTCCGGTGCGAACACGGAGACGGTACTTTCCCCCGAGAAGTCACACTTGCGCCGGTAGAGGACTCGGCCGTTCCTAAAGCTCAGCCGGTGCTTGTGTCTGCAGGTGAGGCACTGCGAAGGGGGATTCTCCATCCCGAATTTCTGAAAGAGAGACAACTGCTCTGCTGTGTGGACGAAGTTCGTGCCGCAGACGGTGCAGGATTGCCGGCCAGAGCCTATGCGGAGGCTGGTTTGCTGCATGGATAGAAAGTCAGAAGACAGAAGGCAGAAGTCAGTAGGTCATTCTAAACTGCTTTCTGCTTTCTGCCCACCGACTTCTCATCAATACACTTCTTTCAGGTAACATTCCTCGCAGTACACAATCTCCCACCTTCGCCCGCTTCCACCTTCGCCCTGTGGGCTACGGTGGACAGGCCGCGGGACTACGGTGGGC
>DATDVK010000017.1:0-2932 GCA_035290085.1 Candidatus Peribacteraceae bacterium | reverse complement strand
TGGTACGATTCTTCCGGTCCGCATGGGGAGCTCAAGCGGAAGAAAGGCATCGTCTTCCGGGATCTCAATGATATTTTCGGCCTCCTGGCCACTCCGGAGTATCTGCTGCACTTCGTACACTTCTATGAGGAGGGAGATCCGTTCCTCTCCAGTTGCACTCCGGCTTCCCCGGAATTTGAGCATGAGCACTTGAGTACGCAGAAGGACAACCGTCCCATGAGCATGGATGCCCACGCCTGGCTCATTGCGTACCAGGGGAAGTTTACGGTAGACACGTTTCAGGAATATCGGGGAGCGCGGAGTCGGGCACCCGTGAAGTGCGCCGAGTCGCTGGGGTGGCTTCAGCGGGAGGCGGAGGAGTGCTACCAGCATGCAGTCAACTTGCCTGCATTTCAGGATGAAACCCTGGAAGGAGACGAATCAAACGCCGGTCGGGCCCAGCAGCAGCTCTGGGAACTCTGCAGGAAGCTGGAGGAGCATTTGGGCATAGAGTTGGATGCACTTCCTCCCTCCCGCTTGGATGTCCCTTTCGTCGTGCATCTCGTCCATCAGAGGCTCCGGCGCATGTACACTCTCATGACGGGGGAGGAGTACGCTCCTTCCCGGTCGGAGGAGCAGGCTCTGGCGGTCATTCATTCCTACGATGCCGTCATCAGCGGTCAGGCTGTTCCAGTGGATCGTGCGTTTTTTGATGCGGTTGAAGTTCTCTTTGCAGAGTTCAATGACAGGGTAGACACATACGTCAGGCAGCAGCTTCCCACCATCCCAAACCCGCCCCTGCCGGCAGATCTGTTGCAGAGTGACCAGTATGCGCTTTTGGAGCAGATCTTCACCCCAGAGCTCACGCGGGGTGTGCGCGGCTTCAGGCAGTACAGGAATGCGGACTACAGGAAGGGAACGGCATTTGGAGCAAACAGGTTTGAACATGTCGAGCCTGAGGGGGGCACCGGTGCATCCTTGACCATGGAGAATGTTCCGCAATCGGCAGTTGTACTGCTGCGGCCGGACAGGGATCCGGAGGGAGAGAAGGAGTACCTCGCGGTAGGTGAGAGAAAGAATTTCTGTGGACACTCAGTTAGCCGCAGTCAGGATGCAGTGAGCGTAGGGCACTACATGTTCCCGAGGGGGTTCTCCATAGAAGTAGTCTCTCTCCCGGACTTAAACGAGCATGCCGTGTTTCATGATGGCCACATTCCCGGTCAGTTCAGTGAACTTGACGCGCTCGTTCCCGACCAGTCCTTCCTGCTGGCAACTGCCTCGCGTTCCCAGTCACACGAGGGTGAGAGAGGGTTTGTTGGCACTGTGGAGACGGCCATCACCAAGCTGGAACCGGGTGGATGTCTTATCACAGATGGCTGTATAGAGTCCTACACGCGCATTATGCGGTTCATCGCGAGCCAGGATGAGCACTTCCGGGTCGATGTTCTTTTTGACAGGGAGACGCACCGGCCAAAATCCATGCTCATCCAGCGTGCGCACCAAAAGGGGTACTTCATGGAAGAGGAGAAGCGGAGAATCCTGAGCCCTGGCGTGTATGTGCGTCCGGTGGAGCAGGTCTATAAGCGACGCGATCTGTACCTGAAGGATAGAACGCGGAGGAAGCTCCTGGCGAAGTATGAGAACAAGTATGCATTTGCGGACATCCATCCCACTATCGACTCCGTGATGCGGGAGGAACTGGTCTTTGCAGTGTACGGTGCTCTCCTGCGGAGAGACTCGTTCTATTCAGGACAACAGAGGCGTGCCCAAGAAGTATTCGACCGGGCTCTGCAGGCCATCCGCCGGCCTCTGCGGCAATTCGCAGCTGCGACTCCTCACGGAACGGTGTCCCCGAGCAGGCTCTTTAAGGCTTCCGTCGGAGCTGCTCCTGTCACGAATCTTCTCGACCATTTGTATCCCGGTGAATCCGTGAGCCCGCCACAGCTTCCCGCGGGAGAGTTGGATCTCCAAGCTGTTGCGAAGGAACGGGATAACGATCCGCTCGTTCGGCTCTGTGAGTACTGGGCGCGCAATCTCGACTGTCGTCTCCCGCTCTGTGGCAGACCGGAAGCGCAGGTCGGGGAGTTCAATCTCACGGAACGGGAACTGGAGCAAACCTCAGAGGCGCTTTACGAGCGCGTGCAGCTCGAACTCGCGCAGTCTGCCGAACTGCGGTGTTCCACCTTCAATTTTATGCTGCTCTACATGGAGAGGATGCAGAGACTCATGCCGGGCATGAGCAGAGAGCAAATAATGCAGCGGTTCTTCGCTGGGAAAATTAAGATGGCCACGAGAACATGGAAGCGAATCTTCAGCGATGGTGGAGAGCAACCTGGCCAGGAGTAGACGGGGTACAGATTACACTCTGTAGTCCGCTGAGGTGAAGATTGTGTTTCAATGAAAGGATATCCCATGAATTGACAATACAAATATTTGCAGTATAGTCACTTCGATCTATACCGCGCGGTATCGATCATGTTCTTTGTCATTCTGTGGGCATTTTCTGGGAAAGTTTCAGATGGCTATATCCGGAGTATCTAAACCGTCCAAGCAACTGTTCCCAAGGAGGACTGAAGTATCGAGAGAACCTGTGTGTGACTGATTGCCCCCAAGGGCTGATTGCTGTGTCGATTTCCGTTTCAAGTGTTTCTGTTTGAGGAGAGATCGTCATGAAGAAACGTCACTTTCAGTGGTTTGTTGCCGACTGGTGCTACCGGCAGTTCGGAGCGAAGCTCGGGACCGTCGGATTGGCCCAGATGTGCAAGGTACTCGGTACCGGTCTCGGGCTCGTGGACGAAGACAAGCAGGACATGATCCAGGCGTCTAGGGTTCCCCTGACCTGCATTCTTCCTGCGATGGGTACAGGTGATGACGGAGCGGCACTTGCGCCGTTTGTCCCCGGGTTCAACGACCCGAAGCACCGCGTTCGTGTCTTTGCTGCCGTGGACAAGGC
>DATDVK010000016.1:0-10249 GCA_035290085.1 Candidatus Peribacteraceae bacterium | reverse complement strand
GGTTCCAGCCCCGCCCACCGGAGCGTTTTCACGATGTTTTCCACCGCTCCTTCCACACTTCGTTCCTGGTCTGTATCTTCAATGCGCAGAATGAACGTTCCGCCCGTTTGCTTGGCAAGCAGGAAGTTGTAGAGGGCGGTGCGCAGGCCTCCCACATGGAGCATGCCGGTGGGGGAAGGAGGAAAGCGGGTACGCAACACAGGTAGGATACGTTCTCTTACGGGCTAAGGAAATATTGCTCTTCAAAATGAACAAGGAGCAATGGCAAAGGGAAGAGAAGTCCCTTTCTTAGGCAACTATGGACTCCACTATTCTTCGTCTTCCTCAGAGACAATCACACTAAATGTCACATCCTCCACCGGCTTGTCGTTCGCACTGCGCTCCACTGCCGTGATTGCATCCACAATATCCATACCCTCTGTCACTTTTCCAAAGACCGTGTGCTTTCCTTCCAGCCATGGGGTGCCCTCTTTGCGCTGAATAATGAAGAACTGGCTTCCATTCGTGTTCGGGCCGCTGTTTGCCATTGCGAGGTACCCGTAGCTCATGGGGAGGGACTGTAAGTTGCTGTCGTAGCGGTAGCCGGTCATTTCGTAGTAATCCTTGAGCGAAGCTTCAGCCAGCTGCTCGGGGAGTGCCTGATCTTGCACCTCATCCTTCAGCATGCGCTCGTGCAGACCGTAACTCTCTGCATTGATTTCATCTTCGAACGTGTTGCCAAACACGCTGCGGCCGCCGGTACCATTGCCGTTCGGATCTCCCCCCTGGATCATGAAATCGGGGATGACGCGGTGGAAAATGAGATTGTCGTAATACCCTTCCTGTGCGAGGGCGATGAAGTTCGTAACGGTTTTGGGGGCTGCATCGGCGTCCAGTTCCACTGTGATATCTCCCAGTGACGTACTGATGACTGTCGTGTGCTTGCCGCTGAGAATTTCACCATGGTATTCCATAGTTGTTTCCTGCTTAACCTGCTCTTCTAGTTCCGGTGCAGGCTCTTGCTCCTTGGAGCATCCTGCTAACATAACCAGCGCAAACAGCGGGATAAGGAAAAGATAGAGGTTTTGCTTCTTTTGGATACGCATAACGCCCGCGAAGGTTAGTGAGAACCCGGTGCCTGCGCAAGGAACTTAGAGAGTATTTTAGCGATCTGTAAAGAGGCCTCTTGAAAAAAGAGGTTTCTCATGCTCTCAGACATCGATTCACGCATAGTTTTGTCCTGGAGACAGTACTTGACAAGTGGGACAATTTTATTGTCTAGCTCACTCTGGTCCAGAAGAATGCATCCTCCGCCTGTGGCTGCCCTTTTGGCATTTGCCTGTTGGTGGTCGTGTCCAACTCCACGGAGAGGAACCACAATCGTCGGGATGCCATTCGCAGCCAGTTCGCTGAGTGCATTCGCGCCGGCCCGGCTGAGCGCGAGGCTGGCAATCGCGTAGAGATGTGGCAATTCTCCATACACGAATTCTCGCCGGAAGTACCGAGTGTCTGCTACCGATGCTCCGGTTTTTCCGTGACCGGTAAGGTGAATAACATCACAAACCTCAAGGAGTTCCTGTATGTGTGCTATAAGAGCTTCGTTGAGTGCCTGCGCTCCCTGGCTGCCTCCCATGACCAGAAGTACCGGCCTTTTCCCTGAGAATCCTGTGATGCGCAAACCTACTTCGGCTCTGCCACACGCCGTTTCCTGGCGGATGGGATTTCCCGTATGGACATGCCGTCGATCAGTTTTCTCTGATGGGAATCCTGTGCAGATTGTTGTCGCCCATTTCCCAACAATACGGTTGGCGTACCCGCTCACAGCATCTGATTCATGGAGGACGATGGGAATACCTCTTCTTTTTGCAGCGAGACATACAGGCACGCTCACGTGTCCTCCTTTACTGAAGACAACGGAAGGTTTCAGTTCAGAGAGAAGTGCAGATGCCTGCCTGTATGCCCGTAGGAATTTCCAAGGAAAGGACAGCGAGAAGCGCGGCGAATCTATGGTGGAGAACACACATCTGTTCTGCTCCAGATAGTCCGTCTCCGTTTGCTTCGGGAGACAGACGAAGTGGCACTTCACCTCTGGCAGGAGATGCACCAACTGCTGCATGACAGCAAGGGAGGGGGCAATGTGCCCGATGGATGCGCCGCCAACAAAGAGAACGTGTGCCATTACTCTGAATGGTACCTTATCTTGTGGCCATTTTTCTCGCATGTCTCCGAGAGTGCCTTGCGCGGCTCGTCTCATACACGGAGTGCGAGGAAATATTCAGCAGTATGCCAACGGCCATAAGGTTTGAGAGAAGGGAGGAGCCTCCGTAGCTGATGAAGGGGAGGGTAAGCCCCGTGAGGGGAAAGAGGGAGAGATTTACCCCGATGTTGAGTATCGTTTGAACTGCAATCCATGTTGTGATGCCTGTTGCCACGAGGAAGCCAAAGCGATCCGGAGCCTCCTGCCCGATCTGGTACCCGCGCCAGATGAGGATGCCGAACATTCCGATGATGATGAGCAGGCGCAGGAAACCGAGTTCCTCTGCCATTGCCGAGAAAATCATGTCTGCCTGCACCTCCGGGAGGTACCCGAATTTCTGAATGGATTTTCCGTATCCCACCCCAAAGACGCCTCCGCTGCCTACGGCAATGAGTGCCTGTTTGATCTGGAACCCGATTGTTTCGGCGATTGCGGGGTCATCGGGCCGCAGGAAGGCACGGAAGCGGTTCCGTATGTACTCTTTTTCGAGAATGATTGGCAGTCCCATGATTGCTGCGATTCCCCCCCCGAGGACGACGTGGAAGATGTTCCCGCCTGCGATAAAGAACATGACGACTGCAATGGCCGAGAGCACAAGGAATGATCCAAGGTCCGGCTGGAGCGCGACGAGAATGGTTGCAAGCAGGAGCACGCTCGCGAATGGAATGAATCCTTCTTTCCATGTTCCTATCAACTGCTCACGCTTCTGGAGCCAGATGGCAAGGTAGAAGATGAGTGTGAGCTTCAGGAATTCCGACGGTTGTATGGAAGGGATGAACCCGATACGTATCCAGCTGCTGGCGGTTCCGTACCCTGCATTGATGCCGGGAATGAATACTCCTATGAGGAGCAGGAGCGTTGCTCCGAAGAGAGGAAGGGCAAGTCTTTCCCACATGCGGTAAGGGATCACGGCAGTGAGACCCATGGCTATGAGGGCCACCACCACATGAATGAAGCTGCGCCAGAGGTAGAAAGAATTGCTGGGTGCTTCCTGGATGCCCTGGTTCACGAGCCGGCTCGTGATCTGGTAACTTTCGAACACGCTGACGCTTGCGATCATGGCGAGACCGAAGAATGTCAGAACAACCGTGATGCCGAGGAGCAGAAGGTCCATCCGGCGAAACATTTACGCAGAGTGGGAGGGGAGTACCGGCACAGGAAGAAGCCCGGACATGGGCTGAGAGCATAGCAGATTTCTTATCTGGCATGTTCTTTCGCCTCCGCGATTCCCTGTAAGAATGCTCTCCGGTGCTGTGATGTAAAGGATGCCGGGGAGAGAGCAATGAACAACCGGAAAATCAGGCGTTTCCACCAGGGGGGCAACCGATCTATCCCAGGAACTTTCTCACTCAGTTCTGCGATGGACTTGCCCAGCGTTTTCATCCGTTCCAAGGATTCCTCCAGTGTGATTCGATGGTGGTGGAAAGCTTTTGCAGTGTCGTTGTAGAACACCCGTACTCCGGCCTTGCGGAGACGTACACCCCACTCTATATCCTCCCACCCGTAGAGGGTGGCGTCTTTCCGGAACGGAATATCTTTTGCCACGGCAGTCGGGAGGCTGATGTGGCTGGTGTAGGTGAAGCGGTGCTGGGTTTTCTTGGGGATGAATCCCATAGCATATGGCTGCAGTTGCGGGTACTTAAACTGCCAGCCCGATTTCTCAAGCCAGCGCATGACCGGCGTGATACTCAGGGCGGGGTCCCATGTGGTGTAGCCCAGAACGGCAGTGGTTCCGTGGTGGGCATACTCATCGCTCGCTGCAAAACTATGAATGACGAGATGTGCTTCGCATGCATCTTCCTGCAGGAAGATGTCGTCGCCAAGGAAGAGACAGGTGGGTGCCTTTGCCTCCTCTACCCCACGATTTCGTGCCGTGCCCTGGTGTGCTTTGCTTATCTCCAGGAATTTTACCGGCATGCGCCAGGAAGGAGCATCGAAAAGTTTGGCAGTGCTGTCATCGTGGCCGTCGCTCACGACGATCACCTCTATTTTGTCCATAGCGGTTTGCTTCTCCAGGTGCTGGATGCACTGCTTCAGAATATCGGCACGTCTGTGCGTAGGAATGACAACCGAAAGTTCAGGCAGAGAATGCATGCTATGTAAGGGGTCGTTGCCCTATCATAGCGGCCTTCCTATGAATTGTCTGTTCTTCGATATCGCAAGCCACTGCGCAACCTTTGCTGTTGTTTCGGAAGACCATGTTCTGGTCTTCAAGGAAGTTGATGCTGTCGTTCGTGATGATGAACTGCCGGTTCTTGTGGAAGATGTTCTGCAGGAGGCAGCACTCTCTTTGCAAGATCTTACACATGTTGCATGTGTCGTAGGCCCGGGCGGTTTTACCAGTCTGCGGGTTGCCGTAACATATGCCAATGTTCTCTCTGATCAGCTGGATATTCCTCTTGCCGGGCTCACACTCGCGGATTTGTTCAGTGCGAGATGTCCTGACGGCAGTGCCGTATGGATACACTCAACGAAACGGCAGGAGGTATTCGTCCGAGGGGTGAGCGAGGAATCTGATCACTGGTCCTGGCCGGCTCCCGCGTACCTCTCTTTCGATGAGGCACTGGGGAGTATGGCATCTTCTGTGTGGTGTGGAGAACTCATCGAGCCCCATCGGCAAGCTGTGGTGGAAAGGGGAATGAGAGAAGCGGTTCTGGAACCTCTCACTGAGGTACTTCCTCCATTCCTCGCTTCTTTGGTATATGCAAAAGCACCGGTTGTGCCATGGTATGGTCGCAACTGGTAGCTCCTTGCTCCTCTTCTGCCGCACGCAGATCTGGTGGTGGAGCTTGATCGCAGACAATTGTCTGCGTTTCTGCGATTATACAATAATTTTAATTTGATGGAAATTGGCATCGAGGCAGGTGCACCGTTCTGCTATTCTTGCACAAATGTCGTTTATCGATTTTTTGAACAAACTGCTGGGAGATCCCAATGAAAAAGAGCTCAGAAAACTTCGTCCTTTGATAAAGAAGGTGCGTTCTTTCCAGGGGGCACCGGAGATGCGGAACTTGAAATTAAGTGATCTGCCCAAGAAGACAGAAGAATTCCGAGTTCGTGTTTCGGGCGGAGAAGCGCTGGACGCGCTCCTTCCGGAGGCATTTGGAGTGGTCATTCGTGCTTCTGAGCTTCTGCAGGGGAAGTCTATTTCCATGGGGAAGCAGGAGTTTATCTGGAATATGGTTCCGTACGATGTGCAGATTATTGGTGGTGCGGTACTGCACAAAGGAGCTATCGCGGAGATGAAAACCGGAGAAGGAAAAACGCTCGTATGCACCATGCCGGTGTATCTCAATGCACTGACGGGGAAGGGGGTGCATGTGGTGACGGTCAATGATTACCTGGCAAAGCGTGACTCGCTCTGGATGGGCATGCTCTACGAGATGCTTGGTCTCACAGTGGGGACCATCCTCCATGAGACGGAGGGTTCGGATCGCAAAGCACAGTATGCCTGCGATGTTACCTACGGGACGAACAACGAGTTCGGGTTCGACTACCTGCGCGACAACATGGCTCCTTCCCTGGGGCATCAGGTCCAGCGGCCGCTCCACTATGCAATTGTCGACGAGGTGGACAGTATTCTCATCGATGAGGCCCGCACGCCACTCATCATCAGCCAGCCAGCAAATGAGTCCACCGATCGGTACAGGCAGTATTCACAGATGGTGATGCATCTTCAGGAGAATGTGCACTTCAATAAGGATGAGAAGCAGCGTGTCGCTACTCTTACCGAAGAAGGCATCCGGAAAATGGAGGAGATGCTTGGTGTGGAGAATATCTATACCGATCGTGGATTTGAAGAAGTTCACCATATAGAACAGGCGCTCCGTGCACATGCCATTTATCAGCGTGATGTCGATTACGTGGTGAAAGACGGCGAGCTCATCATTGTGGATGAATTCACCGGGCGCCTTATGCCGGGGCGCCGCTACAGTCACGGGCTCCATCAGGCGCTGGAGGCGAAAGAGGGTGTGGAGGTGCAGCGCGAGAGCAAAACACTTGCCACTATCACATTCCAGAATTACTTTCGTCTCTACGAGAAACTCGCAGGGATGACTGGTACTGCAAAAACGGAGGAGGAGGAATTTCTCTCCATTTACAAGCTTCCGACCATTGTCATTCCGACCGATAGGCCGGTTGTACGAGATGACCGGTCGGATGCCATCTATAAATCGGTTGTTGCCAAGTTCAAGGCTGTGGCGAAGATCGCGAAGGAGAAGCACGGGAAAGGGCAGCCCGTTCTTATCGGGACGACTTCTATTGATAAGTCAGAGGTGTTGAGCGCGCTTCTGCAGAAGGAAGGGGTTCCGCATCAGATTCTCAATGCGAAACATCACCAGAAGGAAGCAGAAATTGTTGCGGGCGCAGGGCAGAAGGAAGCTGTGACCATCGCAACGAACATGGCCGGACGCGGAACAGACATCAAGCTGGGAGAGGGTGTTGCGGCCCTGGGGGGTCTCTGCATTCTCGGTACTGAGCGCCACGAGGCCCGGCGTATTGATAATCAGTTGCGAGGACGCTCCGGCCGTCAGGGAGACCCGGGAGATAGCCAGTTCTTTGTTTCCATGGAAGATGATCTCATGCGGCTCTTCGGTGGGGACCGGCTGAAGTCCATGATGGAGAAGCTCAAAGTTCCCGATGACATGCCTCTGGAGAACAGAATTGTTTCCCGTTCCATTGAGAGCTCTCAGAAGCGGGTTGAAGGGCGCAACTTTGATATCCGCAAGCATGTCGTGCAGTACGACGACGTGATGAACAAACACCGTGAGATCATTTACAAACGTCGGCAGAACATCCTTTACAGACTTGCCGGTCAAGGTGATGGCGGAGGAGAGGAGGGCGAGACAAATCCTCTCCACCAGGACATTCTGAGTGCCCTTACACAGGAAGCAGGATCCATTGTTGCTGCGCATGCTTCTTCACGGGATCCGGAAGAATGGGAAGCCAAAGAGATACGTGAGATACTCCATGCTCTCCACCCCCTTTTCGCGGAGGAAATTACTGAGAAAAAAATCTGCTCCTTCCCGGCACCAGAAAAGCTACAGGAGGCGCTCACGCAGTTTTTCGTTCGGTTCTATGAGGAGAAGTGCAAGCAGGAGAAGGAGGAGACAGTGCAGCAGGCGGAACGCATCGTTACTCTCCATTCCATTGATACGCACTGGATGGATCACATTGACGATATGGCGCATCTACGTGAGCAGGTGTCTTTTGCTGGGTACGCCCAGCGGGATCCTCTCATAGAGTACAAAGATCAGGGGTTCCGTCGTTTTCAGCAGCTGATTGCCGCTATCGATTCCACCATCACCCGTACACTCCTGCAGGTGGATTTCTCCCAGTTTGCACCTGCAGCATTCGTTGCACGGGCTCAGGAGGAACTCGGGGATGTGCGGACAAATATCGATGAAATAGCCGGCGAACTGGAGAGCACGGGCGTTGACCGAAGCCGGTCTGCCACACCGGAGAATCCGGTTGTTGTGCGTGCAGATGGTTCATCTCCCTCTGTCCGACAGCCGGCGAGACAACTGAGAGTGGGGCGGAACGACCCTTGCCCCTGTGGGAGCGGGAAGAAATATAAGAAGTGCCACGGGAAGTAGATTGTTGTACCATAGCTTCCCATGCCGAAACTCCGCACCATCGTGGGACATCAGCGGCAAGTGGAGCAGCTGCAGCAGGATATGGATACAGGGAATATTGCACATGCGTACCTTTTCTCCGGACCAGCGCACCTCGGGAAGATGTCCATAGCGTACTGGTTTGCGAGTGAAATCCTCACGAGAGGATTTTCTGCGGAAGAAAAAACCAACGCTTTGCGATCTATTGAAAAGCTCACACATCCCGATCTGCTCGTGCTTGACCAGTTGTGGATTGAGAAACAGTGTGAAGACTGGGACACAATTGCACACAGTTCCAATGTGGACCAGCAGCATCGCAGCAGGGACGAACCTGCCAAGACCGATGCCATCAGCATCGATGACGTGCGTACGGTACAGAAGCGGTTGCATGAAACGAGCATTGGCTTTTACCGCTGTTGCATCATCCGCAGTGTGGAGAGAATGCAGGAAGCGGCAGCGAATGCTTTCTTGAAAATTTTGGAGGAACCCCCGGAGCATCTCGTGTTCATTCTCACTACTCAGACACACTCCTCGTTGCTTCCTACCATTATCTCCAGGGCACGTTCACTGCGCTTTCTGCGTCTTCCGCGTCGGGAATTGCAGCCGATACTTGAGGAGGTTAATGAAGATGACGCCCATTTCATTCTGCGGCTTGCACAAGGGGCTCCGGGTATCGTGTACCGTCTGCGGGATGACCCCGATTCCTTACGGCTTGAAAAGCAGGTCTATGAGAAAGCTCTCTCATTCTGGGGAACGACATCTCTCAAGAGCCGTCTCCAGATACTCACCTCCCTCCACACCCGTGGTGATGAAGCTGATAGGTTTCTGACGCATCTTGCGCTCTCTCTCCGGCAGCAGCCGCCAAGGAGGCGTGAATTGCTCATGCCCCCTTTCATGGAGTTGGCGCGTTCTCTCAAGACAAATGCTCACAGGCAGCTTGCCGCTCAGTACTTTGCGCTCGTCACAGCGCCCTGAGGGGTGAAGATGCAAGATACAAATAACAAGTTATTCCAAAGAAGAAACAACCTCCAAATTCCATAAGAATTGTCTGAATGTTGAGTTGTGTGCTTTGGGATTTGTTTGCATCTTGTTATTTGCATCTTGGATCTTTCCGGCGGTATTTCTTGGTGGGGATTCTTGCCCAGACTCCACAGGGGTGCTAGCCTCGCTTGCCGTGGTTTACGTATTTGTCCTCGTCGGGTCTTCTGTCGGTATTTGCGTGCTTCTCGGAGTGCGTGTGCTTCTTCGCAACAGATCTGTTCGCAAGTTTGTCCGAAGTGTGAGGCAGCGGGTCCATTCGGCGGAGGAGCGGGGGAACGTTTTTGTTCAGGAAACCAAAATTGAGCGTCCCAAGAAAAGTCCCCGTACCTCCGCAATTGAGTTGCAGGAGGCACGGTCTCTCCTTCGCATGGCAGACAAGTCTTTTGCCCAGGAGAAGATTGAAGAGGCGGAACGGCACTATATCCAAGCTCTTACCATTCTGCCCGATGATATAGATACCCGGGCCCAGCTTGCAAAGTTCTATTTGCAAACAGGCCGTGAACAGAAAGCGGAAGTGATGTACATAGAACTCATCGCCAAGCACGATGATGTGTCATACTTCGCGAATTTGGGGCTGGCCTACTACAAGCAGAAAAAATACATTGAATCCTGCTGGAGTTACCGGGAGGCCTTGAAACGCGACGCAAAGAATCCTGAACGTGGTGCCGCGCTTGGACGTGCATGTATCGCTGCACGTCGCTTCAGGGAAGCAGTGCCCCTTCTTGAGAAATCCTGCATGAGGCTCTCACGCGATACAGAGCTTCTTCACCTTCTTGCCGAGAGCTACCTGCAACTTGGGCACAGGGAGAAGGCGGAGGAAACGTACAAACGCATCAATAAGCTTGAGCCGTACAACGAGAGGGTGAAAGAAGCGCTGAAGGCCCTTGCAAAGGTGTAGCACTATCTTTGCAAGACCGAAGGGAGCATTTCTGTGATGTAAGAGTGCAGCATGCTGGCGATGAGTCTATGGCCTTTGGGGGAGGGGTGATCGTAGTCAATGAAGAACTCGTCCCAGAATGCTCTGATCGTTTCGGGGTTGTTCCTGTTTGTTTCGGCGATAATTTCAGCGGTGCTCTTTGTGTTCTCCTTGTTCCCACGTACATGCGAGGCAAGCATCTCCTGGAGAATTTCTAAGAGGTCAATGAAGTATATTTCCTGTTCTTCTGCAAAGGTCTGCAGAGTGCGTTGTGGATGCGCGTGAGCCTCTTCCAGTCCCAGCTGGAAATCGAACGGAGTGGCGAGAATGACAAATGGAATGTTCTTTTCTTTTGCGATGGAGATCATCTGCAGTATCCACCAGAGGGCATCGTTCCATGCTTTCTGCACTTCAGGATCCTGAGGGGCCACAATGAGCTTCGCT
>DATDVK010000015.1:0-5665 GCA_035290085.1 Candidatus Peribacteraceae bacterium | reverse complement strand
GGTGAACCCTCCGTCCACGGAGTACGCCGCACCCGTGATGTAGCTGCCGGCCACGGGGCTCGCGAGCAACAGGACGGTCGGGACCAGCTCGGGTGGCTCGCCGAAGCGGTGCTGCGGCGTCTGCCGCATGATCGCTTCCACACGATCCGGACTCAGCACCTTGCGGTTCTGCTCCGCCGGGAGGAACCCCGGGCAGATCGCGTTCACGCGGATGCCGTGGGGGGCCCACTCCGCCGCAAGGGACTTGGTAATGCTCAGTACCCCGGCCTTGGTGACGGAGTAGGTGGACACACCGGAAAGCGGGCAGAAGCTCGTGACAGAGCCGATGTTGACAATGGAACCGCCGCTTTTGCGCAGGATCATGTAGCCACCGAACACCTGACAGGACGTTCTCACGCCTTTCAGGTTGATCGCCATGATCCGGTCCCACTCGTCGTCGTCGACCTCGTTAAACGGCTTCTTGGAATTCACCCCCGGGGCGTTTACCAGGACGTCGCATTCGCGGTTCTGGACAGCGAGCGCACGCGTCACGGCCACCATGTCCTCCCGCTTCTGCACGTCAACCTGGAAGAACTGCGCCGTCCCTCCCTGCTGCTCGATCGCCAGCACGCGGGCCCGGCCGGCTTCTTCCGCGATGTCGGCGACAATGATGTGCGCGCCGGCCAGGGAGAGGCCCATGGCCATCTCGCCGCACAGCACTCCCCCGCCGCCGACACACACGGCGGTTTTTCCCTCAAGACCGTAGAGGTCATTGAGGAAAGCCAAACGTTTGGAGTCTTGCATTGGACTACACCTCCTCGGAAAAAAGTTGAGTTGCACACAACGAAACGGTAGCACCCTGCGCTCCACGAAGCGCAGAGTGCTACCGTCGAAAGAACCTATTGTTTCAAAGAGCGTGCCTGAAGAAAGCTTCAGATCCGGAATTGGAAGCCAATTCCGGAAAAGTCACTCTACGCCATAGAAGAGGAATGTCAATTATGTATAGATTGTTCATACACCAAGCCACCCGCCTCAGGAGAGCTCAAAACTCATCGACCTGCTCTTGTATTGTCTGGACGAGAAGATCAATTTCCGCCGGTGCCATCACTCCATACTCCGTCAGTATTTGCAGACGCCGGGAAAGACCGGGACGATTCGGTGTGCCATTGAGCACAGCATGGAAGAGAAGCCGCGCACAGTTACGCGCACAAATTTCCCCGCCGAGATCAGACCCGCTGGAGTACAGCGTTCCCGTTTGCACTCTCCCGCTTCCTCCCTCGCCTCCCGCATCGGTAGCATCGTCATCTGAGAACGCTCTCACGCGCATCGTACCACCCAGCTCCTCAATGATTGCATTCACTTCTTCCAGTACTTCAGCAGCAATCCCGCTGTCAGCTTCCTGAGAGCGTTCAAGCTGTGCATCTATGGCACGCTGATCGCCGAGGTCGCCATGCGCAGCAATGTCCCGGTCCGTGACGTTCGAACCGCCCATGAAACTTTCCCGTATGGCCGCATCGTCGGGTGGTGGCGGAGCCTCCGGGGAAACATCGTGTGCGGCACTCAGGTCTACATGTTCAAATCTGATTGCTTCCAGTGAGTCGTCTTTAAACCCCACTGCGTTGATTCTGCGTGCGAATGAAAACATGATGTCTGCAATGCGTCTTGCGCAGAGGGCATCGAGTTTTGGGTTCGGCTTCTTCTCTGTTACACCTTCTCCGGCGTAGGGCAATTCATAGTACGCATCGCGGGTAAGGTGATAGGCCTGCGGGTACATCGTGAGGGAAGGCCGCAGTGCCTCTAAGTCATCCAATGCATTCGCAGTATTCTTACCGACATACTCGTCGTAAAATTCTCTCTCGGTTGGGGCAAACTGTTTCAATGCTGTTGATTCCGAATCAACCATCGCGAGAAATGCTAGACGAAGGAATATTCAATAGCAAACAACATACTCACGATTTTGCAATCCTCGAGTATCTGCCTGCTAGAAGTGAACTATCGCATGCCAAGCCACCCATCCCTTTCGAGATGGGCGGCGGCCGGTCACCCTGAGCTTGTCGAAGGGTGACACAAAGGTTGATCCGGTCAGTCAGTACTTGGCAGCAACGCGTTGCACAACGCAGAACACACCCATCGCCACGAAGAACACCCACAGCGCCGTGGAGCCCACAAGTTGATTCATGTGGGGGCTCCGCCAGAGGCGGAAGCGGATGGTCTCGTACCAGGCCCTCGTGAGATGGCCCGCGAAGTACAGCATCAGCCCGACCATGACCGAATAGAAAAAAATCGTCGGCCAGTCGGCTGGTGGCGACTCCGGCTGCCTTGTAACCAGAACAGCAAGACCGTTCATGGCACACTCCCTTCTGCTTGAACTTGAGACTGCGGAAAGAATGACCGGTGGAGAAGTATAGTACGGGGGAGATGAGGTGTCATCCTCTGGAGATCAAAATCTGAGTAGTTCTTCTATTGTTTAAAGCGGTTAGCGGTTAGCGATTAGCTGCTAGCCGCTACACGCTAATCGCTACCCGCTCGTTGGCTACGGCAGTACCACGCTCTCCACCATCTTCTCAAACATCCTTGTTGCCTCCGTCCCCGGAATGTACAGGAAGGAATAGAGGACGCGGCGGTCCACCGTGAGCACTTCGCTGCGGGTCTGCCGCTCTCCGGTACCGTTCTTTCCCCTGTACTCCAGGAATATCGCAGGCCTGCCGTCCACTGTCATCTCCGTGTTCTTCAGGAGTTCGAATTCCGGCACGCGCTCCGTGAAGTGCGCAATCTGCGCATCGACGACGGTCTGCAGCCAGAAGTCGTCTCCTTTCTCCACGAGCATCTCGCGGTCGGGAAAGACTTCCGCGTTCGCAATGAACACGTCGTAGAGATCGGTAACGGTCACGACGAAGGGGAGGGCATTCTTCTTGTCAGCCGTGAGAGTGGCCGACTCGGAGAAGAGGTTCTCGTACAGAGGCTCGGCAATCCACTCCTCGGGGTAGCGCACCGTCATGCCGCCTTTCATGTAGTACACGCGAGGGAGCTCATGATCAGGGATCGCGCTGCGCGTGCGAGGCTCCGCCCAGTCCGAGAGCTCCCCTCCAAGGGACAGGAGATTGTCGGTTGGTGTGAGAGTATCGTTGTCGTGCACGCGGATGAGGGACTGCACCATGTCACGGAAAATCTCCTCGTAGTGTTCCTCGCGGTGGTTTGCATCCGCGTAGGTGGCAAAGCGCATGCTCACAGCCAGCGTGCCCACCGCCTGCCAGATCTCCTTCACGTACCGGGTCTCCCCTTCCCCGAGCATGGTGTAGCTGAACTCCACGGCAGGTCTGCTGTTCACCTCTATATCATCGCGCTGGAACGCGCGGTAGATGTGCTCGCGGTCCAGGTAGTAGCGCTGGAATCCGTCAGCGAGCCCGCGGACATCCGCGAGTTCCGACGATTCGGTCTTCACTGCACGCAGTTCCACCGTTGCCGGCTGCTCCTTGTTTGTCCACTCGCCCGTCACGGGTGCGAGGAACGTGACAATGAGCTTGGGATCTTGTTCCTTCTCGCGGGGATCTGCGCCCCAGTATGAGGGGAAGCGTAAGGAGAGACCGGTCTCCGGATCTTCATACCTCCGCCACTGGGTGGCGGCGTCCGCCTGCACACTCACGGTGAAGACAAGCAGGAAAACTAAAAGACAGGCGAGAAGCCGCTTCGTATCCCTATGATGGAGAGTCGCGAAGAACATGGGAGGGAAATGGAGTAATATTGTATAATAAATGATATATTTGTCAATATCCTGCAATCCCCTATTTGCAGGCAGAAATGACAAAGAACGTACCTGTGGTCTGTAAATGAAGCTGGTCCCCGGGACTTGAGCCCGAGGACCAGCCGGAGGGCGAACGGTGGCCAAACCGCTCGTCTGCAGGAAAATACTGTCATCTCAGTGTCCCGTCAATTATCCAACCACAGCAAAAAGTGAGCGGGCTCCTGGAGAACAGGGAATAACGGATGGGAGCCCGCTCGGTATACCAGGCATCAGAGACACCCGGCATCATAGGAAGCTAATCCTCCTCCAATTGCGAATCAACTCTCTGAGCGACTTTCGTAGACCCGGTCCGGGCGTATGACTTCGGAGGCGAAGGTGCCGTACGGCTCGTTGAACTGGTTGTCGGGAATACGGCCATACATCTGATACGGAGCCTTGCGGTAGTACGGGTGGAGCATGTGTGTGTAGGTGCGGTAGCGGCTTGCGTAGAACCGCTGAATTTCCCGGTACCCCCACGTGTGCTTGTTGTTGCGGTGGGTGTTCCCGCGCACGATGCGCTCTGGCTGGTCGTACGGGTGTGTCCCCTCTAATCCCGCGGCGGCTGCCGCAGAAGCAGAGAACAGAAGACTGATGACAACGGCGTAGAGGAACTGCTTGAGCATGGGAGTTATAGGAAAGTGTTTCACAGTAATCCAGTCATCTAAGTTGTCAACACGACAACTTGCTTTTAGATTGGAGATATCCAGAGTTTTCAGGCCCACAACACCCACAGAAAACGACTCTGGCTGATCCCGCCGGCCGAAGTTCGCACACAGCGAACGAAGGCTGGTCAATCTATTGACATATTTTGACTTTATTCAATAAATGTATATGCTAACTACACTGCTCTGCAGTGTCGTTTTTTTGCAGCACAACTCTTCGTAACCGAAGGATGAGGTAGAGAAATGGAAAAGAGAAACTCTCCCTGGGGACTCGCATTCGCTGGGCTCCTCTTCCTCGCTGGTTTCGTGTTGTTCGCGCTCAGCCTGAGCATACAGCACAACCACACCATCGAGAAGCCCCCCACCACGAGTGCCAGCACCGAGAGGTAGCTGGCCGTAAGAAACGAAAATCCTCCTGCCACTTGCGCAGGATGGTTGTTCTATTGAACAAATATTTTGCTCAGTTTTACGGCACAAATCCGTAAGAACTATCCCCCGCTCCCGTCTTCCCCCTTGGAGACTGCCCCTATTCTGGTAGTCTTTCTCTACCCTTTCCTCTCATCCACCATGCAATCTCTCCGCACGACTGCACGTCTCTGCCTCTGCGCGATAGTTCTCTCCGCGCTGCCCGCCCCTGCGCTCGGTTTCAATGATGTGCGCCCTGGCCTCACCCCCTACTCCGAAGCCATTCAGTTCCTCCAGGAAGAAGGAGTGGTGGAAGGGTACGAAGACGGAACGTACAAGCCAACGGCAGACATCAACCGCGCGGAATTCCTCAAGATCATCCTCGAGAGCCGCGGAACAAAAGTTTCCGGCGACGATTGCTTCCCGGACGTCCGGGAGCAGTGGTTTGCAGAATACGTCTGCACCGCGAAGCAGGAAGGAATTATAGAGGGATACCCGGACGGAACCTTCAAACCGGAGAAAGCCATTAACTTCGCAGAAGCATCCAAGATCCTCGCACGCGCCTACGGCCAGAGCATCCAGGAATACTCGCCGGACTGGTACGAACCTTTCGTGCGAGCACTGGAGAGTTCCAAGGCCATTCCCCTCTCTATTGAGAAACTGGACCAGCAGGTGAACCGCGGGGAAATGGCGGAGATGATGTGGCGGCTGAAGGAGGAGAAGACGGAGGAGCCCAGCAAGGGGTACCTGAACGTGAAGTACCCCGAGGTCATGGTGAACATGGCATCCGATTCCCCGCAGCGAGCAAGCTCCTGTGCGGATCTCAAGGCATTCACGG
>DATDVK010000014.1:0-4794 GCA_035290085.1 Candidatus Peribacteraceae bacterium | reverse complement strand
AGCGGGAAGCCAAAAAAGTGCGAAAACTGCTGAAGAAAATACATGTGGAGGCGGAAGCGGAGGGAGTGAAAGTGGTGGTGAACGGGGAACAGGAAGTGGTGAGTATTAAGATCGCCGTGGGGGTACCACGGGAATCGATAGCGTCGCTCCTCATCGATGCGCTCAACCGCGCACTGAAGAAGGCGCAGGTTGTAGCCGCTGAGCAGATGCAGGGGGTGTTGGGGGATATGGGGCTCCCGACAGAAGAGGGCATGCGGGGTCTTGGGAAGTAACGAATCATCGCTATGCGACGTCTCATTCTCCTTCTCCTCGTTCTCGGCTGCGGCACCGTATTCTGGTACTTCCAAGCGCTTGCACCCGTCGAGAGCACAAGCCAGGAGCGAAGTACCATCAAGGTTGAAGCAGGCCTTTCCGTCCGGCAGATCGCAGATCTTCTGCATGAGCGGGGAGTGATCAAATCCCCTTTTGCCTTCACACTCTACGTGCGCCTGAAGGGGAAGACCGGTTCTCTGCAGGCGGGGAAGTTTGTGCTGCGGCCTTCCATGGCCGTGGAACAGATAGTGGAAGTGCTGCAGAGCGGGAAGGCAGATGAAGCGGTCATCACCATCCCGGAGGGGTACACCGTCCGGCAGATCGATGCACTGATGGCAGAACGCGGCTTCAGCGCAACAGGGGAGATTTTGCGCTGCGCGCAGGAATGCGGCTTCTCCTCGTTTGAGTTTTTGCCTTCCGTGGGTGGTCTTGCGCAGAGGGGTGGGAAGGTGGAGGGATACCTCTATCCGGATACGTATTTTGTCACCAGGGAGGAGTTTCACCCAAAATTCTTCCTTGAGCGCCTCCTCACGACATTCCGGAAGAAAGTAGTGGAACCGTACGAACCGGTGATCGAGGAGTCCGGTCGCAGCCTGCACGAGCTCGTCACCATGGCATCTCTCATCGAGGAGGAGACGCTCACAGACGCTGAGCGTCCGGTAGTCTCGGGAATTCTCTGGAAGCGTTTCGATGACGGGCGGGGACTCGGTGTGGATGCGACGGTACGGTACATTCTGGACAAGCAGTCAGATGCCATCACCCAGGCCGATCTGAACACGAACTCCCCGTACAATACGCGGAAGTTCCGCGGACTCCCCCCGGGTCCCATCGCCAATGCGGGGATTGCGAGTTTCCTTGCAGCGCTGTATCCCCAGGAAAGTGCGTACTGGTACTACCTTCACGGGAGTGACGGGGAAATCCATTACGCAGTGACGAACGAAGAACACAACATCAATCGCCATTTGTTCATGCGCTAAGCGGCGTTGAAGAAACAATGGATTTGAGCTATAATGGTCTGAAGGAAATTTCTACTCCGCTACACTATTTCTATGGCTGAAGAGAAAACACATCAGCTCAAGATTGGAGTGATGGGATCTGCCTCCGGTCCGCAAATTGAGCACAAGCATGCGCGTGCGATGGCCCGCAAGTTGGGCCAGGAAATTGGGAAACGCGGGCACATCTTCATCAATGGCGCCTGTCCGGGACTTCCGAACGATGCTCTGCTAGGCGCAAAGGAGGCGGGTGGGTTCACTGTCGGTGTTTCTCCAGCTTTTTCCAAGCATGCACACATCCACGAGTACAAGTCTCCGCACAGTCATGACATGATCCTTTTTACCGGCATGGGGTTCATGGAGCGTGACATCATCAATATCCGGTCATCGGATGCCATCGTCATCGTCGGAGGGGGAATCGGTACGCTCAATGAAGTGACCATTGCGTACGATGAGGGGCGTCCCATTGGTGTCCTGACAGGGACTGGAGGAATCAGCGATTCCATTCCTCATGTGATTGAAGATCTCTGCCAGAGAAAGGTAGCTCCGAATATGGTATTCGATGGTGATCCTGTGATTCTGATGGACAAGCTGGAGAAAGCTATTGAGGAATATCCGCTCCCCATTCACGAAGATGGCCGTGTCATCGATGAGAACAAGCCGGAGGGGCGGCGGGAACGGCACGAGCTGGAAGGGGTTCTCGAGGAGGAGACGAGGAGTGCAGAACCAGGCTCGCGAGGCTAGCTGCTTACTTTCGTGATCCAGCGGATAGGTGTTCCTTCGAAAGCGTAGGTACGCCGGAGATTGTTTTCGAGCGCCCGGAGTTGCGAGATCTGCACCTTCTGCGGGTCTTTGACAAAAATGACAAAGGTGGGTGGCAATTCCTCGGCTTGTGTAAGGTGTTTGGATGTTGCGAGAGATCCCATTGGTTGCCCTGCAACTGCGTCCTGGAACCAGCGGTGGAGATCCTTCGTGGGTATCCTCCGCGTGCGGTTGCGTAGCACGGATTCAATTGCATCGAAGAGCTTCAGGAGTCCTTCACGTGTTTCTGCGGAGCAGGGGATGATGGGGGCAAAGCGGCAGAATTGCAGCATACGTCCTGCAAACTCAAGTGCTTCCTGTTTCTGGGGGGTGGGGAGCAGGTCAGTTTTGTTGAGGAGGATGATGAGCCCTTTCCCTTCCTCCACTGCCATTGCGGCAATGCGCTTATCCTGCCTTGAGATCGGTTCCCGTGCATCGAGTACCAGCACGCAGATATCACAATATTCCAGGGCTTGCACGCTACGGAAGTAGGAGTGAATATCGATTTCGTTTTCGACAGTCTGTTTCCGACGCTTCATTCCGGCGGTATCCATGAAGACGAACTCCTGATCGTGGTAACGGATCACGGTGTCTGTGGAATCACGTGTGGTTCCGGGGATTTCCGAGACCAGGAGAGGTGATTTGGCTCGTTGTGTCTCACTCATCATTGCGTTCACGATGGAGCTCTTGCCGACATTGGGTCTGCCGATGATGGCAATATTCGGTTTCTGGGAAGGTGTTCTGGTCTCTTCTTTCCGGAAGTGGAGGGAGAGAAGTGCCTGTTCCATGGCGTTCCGCAGGTCGTCAATCCCTACTTTGTGCGGAGCGCTGGTGGCAAGAATATTCTCTGAAATACCAAGTCCGAAGTACTGTGGGAGTGCTCTCTCTATCTCCTCGGGGTTATCGCATTTGGTTGCCGCGAGAATGACCGGCACGTGGGCGCGCTTGCTCCTGCGCAGCGTATCGATGATTGCATAGTCGCTCGATGTGAGGTCTTCGCGGCTGTTGATGGTGAGGACAATGACATCTGCATGTTCGAGGGCCAGGAGTGATTGTTTGTGTACGTCGCCTTCGAGATCGCTGTCTTCCGTTCCTCCTCCCATTCCGCCGGTGTCAACGAGCAGGTAATCAACCTGCTGTCCTTCCACTCTCTGTGCAACATGGTCCCGCGTTGTGCCTGGGATGTCGCTGACAATGGATTTCCTGCGGCCGATGAGCCTGTTGAAGAGCGTCGATTTTCCGGTATTGGGCCGGCCGACAATGGCGACAGTAGGCAGCTTGGACATAGGAGACGGTCATTGTAGCAGATTTCCTCTAGCTATGTGTGTTTTCTCAGTAGGAAAATGTTGCGGTTCTCGCTACGCTGTCTGCGCTATGTCACAGTACGATCCAGCAGCAGTCGAAGCCAAGTGGCAGAAGAAATGGGAGAAGGCCAGGGTCTACAAGGTCGATCTTGAGAAGGCGAAAGAGCCGTTCTACACGCACGTCATGTACCCGTATCCGAGCGGAGACAAGCTCCACGTGGGGCACTGGTACAATTTCGGTCCTGCAGACAGTTTTGCCCGCTTCATGCGCATGCACGGGAAGGATGTGTTCTCACCCATGGGATTCGACGCATTTGGTCTTCCTGCGGAGAACTATGCCATCAAGACCGGCATTCACCCCGATACGTCAACGAAGAAGAACGTGGAGACCATGATCAGGCAGCTGAAGCGCATCGGCTGCATGTACGATTGGGACAGGATGGTCAACACATCGCAGCCTGAGTACTACAAGTGGACACAGTGGCTCTTTCTTACGATGTTCGAGAACGGACTGGCATACAAGAAGGAAGGCAACGTGAATTTCTGCCCCAGTTGCCAGACTGTGCTGGCGAACGAACAGGTATGGGATGGGAAATGCGAGCGGTGCGATGCGGAAGTAGTCCAGAAGCCCATGGAACAGTGGTTCTGGAAGATTACGGACTACGTGGACCGCCTGCTTTTTGGTCTGGAGAAGCTCGACTGGCCGGAAAAGACAAAGATCATGCAGAGGAACTGGATCGGCCGCAAAGAGGGGATCAATATCGTTTACAAAGTGGAAGGAACGAAGGAGGAGCTCGTATGCTTCACCACCCGTCCGGATACGAACTTCGGTGCCACGTTCATTGTGCTTGCACCGGAGCATGCGTTCGTGCGGAAAGTCATGGAGGAAGAGATTGTTCCTCAGGGACAGAGGCGGTCAGCGGATGTACGGGGCTATGTGAAGGAAGCACTCAACAAGACAGAGCTGGAGCGCCAGGAGGAAGGACGGAAGAAGACCGGCGTGTTCACGGGGTTCTATGCCATCAACAATCTCACGGAGTACAGGATGCCCGTGTGGGTCTCGGATTTCGTGCTGGGAGGCTTTGGAACGGGGGCAGTGGTCGGCGTACCGGGGCATGACAAGCGTGATTTCGAATTTGCGCAGGAATACGACCTGAAAGTTATCCGTGTAGTCAGAGCTGCAGACGGCGATATGTCACCTATTACTTCCATAGAACAGGTGCAGGAAGAAGAGGGAACGATGGTGAACTCACAGTTCCTGGATGGGCTCGATATCCACACTGCCACACAGAAAATTATGGACCACATGGAGAAGGAGGGGCAGGGGAAGCGCCTTGTGAACTACCGCATCCGCGACTGGCTCATCTCTCGCCAGCGCTACTGGG
>DATDVK010000013.1:0-35325 GCA_035290085.1 Candidatus Peribacteraceae bacterium | reverse complement strand
GGAAAGTTCAATGTCATGAGTATCCCCACATTCATCCTCTTTAAAGGAGGCGAGCCTGTGAACAGCTTCGTCGGAGCAAAATCGAAAGAGGATGTGAAAAAAATGCTCAATACCGCCGCGTAAGTATTTTCCTCCCCGCGCTATGGGAAGATTTATCATCAACATGCTCCTCATCATCGGAGGATTCGTACTCATCAAGTTCCGTGAGCGCATTGCGGATATGTTCGGAGAAGCGGAATGGATGCGCTACGTCGGCGGCATCTACATGTTCGTCGTCATCGTAGGCGTGCTCATGTTCTTCTTCGGCCTTGCGAGGATGACAGGCACGACAAAGATCCTTATGGCACCGATTTACAGCGTCTTCCCGAAAACGATCGAGGCCCCGCCGCCGACATTCTAAAGAAGTTTTTGTTTTTGCAGCACTGATTCTTTCGGTAGTATTGCCTCGCTCGTGGGGCTGTAGCTCAGCTGGCTAGAGCGCCTGCTTTGCAAGCAGGAGGTCAGGAGTTCAATTCTCCTCAGCTCCACCATCCGTCTTCGCTGCGCTGCGCCGAGATGGTTTGTACCTGAGACTCGGCGAAACGTGAGTGGAGCCGGTCTCCTCAGCTCCACCAAAGAGAACATCTTCTTGAAAACTCTACTCAGCACCCTCATCCGACGGGCTGCACGCACCGAGGAGGAGAATCATCCTCTTCTGTGGATCACTGCGTGAGAACGCCCCCGCGAGATCGCGCATGGCGGCAAGCCCCTGAGCCAGTGTGGGTTGCTGGAGAGCAGTCATGACCATTGCATGGATGCTCTGCGCCACTCGCCCTGCAGCCTCAGGATCGACATCGGGGAGAACTCTCTGTTCTGCTCCCTCTGCTGGTGCACCGCTTCTGGATGCTTGCACCAACTGGAAATGACGTTCCAAGCGTCCTCCGTGACGCTCATTAAGCGGACGGAGTTGTTCTCCGACCCGCCCAGCGACTTGAGCAGCAAGAGCTTCTATATCAGGTTTCCCCGCTGCACCTCCTTGCGGCAGGACATCGACCACCGATCTGGCGTCGAACGCTGTTACCACTAAATCAGCTATCATAGCCATGTCCCCATACGCATCTGCCTCAGTCGTTTGGGAAAGTCCCACACAACCAACGGAGGAGACAACACTCGCCAGCATCGCCTGATCCCTTGCGGAGAGATCCCCATGGACCCTGAGCCTCTTCCCAAGTATTTTTCTGAAATGGTCGAGCGCAGCGGGATCATCGAGCAGAAGTTCCTTTCTTCCAAGCCGGGGTTCACCATCTGGTGTAGCCATAGGAAAGGTATTTTTAGTACCAGAACTCCGCCCTGTCAACTTTTAGTTGATCAAACCGTGGGAATTCAACAACTTTATCCCCCGCGTTGACAGAGAACATTCACGTGCTACATTGCGCAGCCAATGGAACGGCGGAACAAGCAACGGGATACCACTATTTTCACAGTATTCTCAGGACTTGTGGGAGGTAAACCAGCCGACCAGATGATCTTCTTCGCCGAACCGAAGAGACACACAATAGACAGAATCAGCTGGCTTGCGGTGGAGTTCGCAGCTGCATTGCACCGGTCCGTGATCGCCCAGCAGCAGAATAGATTAGCAGAGACAACCAGGCAGTATGACACCATGCAAAAGCTCAGAAATACGAGCAGAAGGAAGGGGGCAACCCGCCGGGCAATGGAAGCCATAGAAGCCGGCGATGCCAACTTCGTGAACCAGCTTTCCTCGAGAGGAGGGAGCATCACGACCATGGAAACTGTCATCGAAGCCATAGATGACATCGATACGTTCGGGGGAAGTGTCATAGCTGCCGTGCGGGGCCAGGCATGCAGTGCAGCGGGAGGGATGTACATCTTTGGAAACGAGCGGTGGATGGAGAGAGGCTCCAGCGTGCTCATCCACGGGAGAAGGTTTAACGGTGACAACGAGAGGCAGCTGCGCGGGAGAGCTGTGCATGACATTGAACAGATCTACCAGCCCCGGCTCAGGAGAATCACGAAAGGCAACGGGCAGCAGGCACACATCGAGAACATCATCCGGACCGCAGAAATGGATCCCACGAATCACAGGATAGAATTCGTCCTCGGAGAACAAGACCTCCTGCAGACGGGAGTGGCAACAGATGTCTTCCCGGATGGCAGGGCAATGTGGGATGCGCTCCACACGAGAACACGCATCGGACATGTACTTGGTGGATCACGGAAGCGAGGCACCCACCCACTGAAGCAGTTCTACCTGGAACCTCCTGCGGTTCCAAACGACCGTACTACCAGGCAACCAGTGGAACAATGCAACATCGCAGCACAGGCAAGTGAAGGTCTATGACAGTCCAATCCTTCTCCACTGGTTCTATTTGATCGTTCTCCCATATATCCCACACAGCCACTCCCCTTCCTGCAGCTCGGTGAGAAGTGTGTGCCCGTTCTTCGTAAAGAAGTGGAGCGAAGCTTCATTCGGAATAGGATCGTGCGAAATCCCCGCGAGGAGGATGCTCCCCGACACATTCCCGAACGCGAAATCGTACAGGTGCTGCCCGATGCCGTGGTGCTGGTGGCCGGGATGCACGGCGAGCTCATCGATGTAGATCCAGTGCGGATACGGGAGACTGAAGAGGTATTCCACCAGAGCCCTGGGATATTTCAGAGATGCACCGAGTCCCTCGAGTTCCCCCCGATCATGCGCGACGAGAACTCCCACGATCTCCCCCTCCTGCTCGGCTATGAAGCAGTACTGTGAAATGGAGAAACGCTGACGGTAGACCTCCTCGGGTTTGGCGTAGAACAGGAATCCACGGTGCATCGCAAGAGAAGGATTATCCCCCTCGTGGATCTCCAGCAGCTGCGCAAGAGCAGACACGGTGTGCTCATCTCCGGGAACCGCCTTTCTGCAGTGCACGTGTTCCTCCATCCTTACGTTACAACCTTGTGCAGCGCGTTCGCAGCGACCGCATTCTTCAGTTCCAGCCCGATGCGTTCACCAACACTCATCGACTCACCGTGGAGGTACCCCGAGTACGGCGTGGAGCGTATGCCGGGCGAGCCGGGGATGCGCAGCGAGACATCGAAGATGACAATGTCCTCTTTCCCCTCTTCCGCTGTCACTGCGCCCTGGAGCGCGAACGGCCCGATGATGCCTTTCCCGGCGGGATCGACCTCCGGAGAGATCTTCTTCGTTTCTGCAACGAACCTCTCCCCGAGATCGTATGCCTTCTCAAGGATGGACTCTTTGACCGTACAGGCAAGATGCCCCGTTTCAATCATCTTCAGATCCACATGCTTGCGCACTTTCTCCTGCTCCCACGCCGCGAGCCTAAGGAAGCCATCCAGGTTTGTCTGCCTGCGGGTATCTGTGCCGAGCAGTTCCAGCTCTTCCGTGAGGGGGGAGTAGAAGAAATTGAAATTCACCGGGGCACCGACCACGAATTCCTCGATGGTTGCAGTCCGCCAGTTGGGGCCCACAAGCCCCTCTTTCTCCAGACGGCGCCCCTCCTTCTCCCAGGAGGACTTGCTATCCGCAAGGAAGAACGCACGCTCATACCCGCGGCGCGCCTCGCTGGCCTTGATGATGCAGAGCCGGCCATCCATATCGTCCGGAGATGCGAAGATGCGCGGCGCGCGGATGCCCGCGAACTGGAGGAGATGGTACTGGTTGAAGGGCTGATCGCGCTCTTCCACCTTCACAAGATGGCGTGAGCCGAAGATGGGAACGTTGAAATCATTTTCAATTTTAGAGAAATCATCGAAGTACACCCAGAAGTACCTGTTATGGACAAACACAGTATTCAGGGAACGCAGCTGCTCCTGCACATCCGGATTCAGCACATCTGAAAACCGCGGACGGACGATGACTTCATCTATGCACCCGCGCCCATCGCGCGTCTTATAGTACTTGGTGAACGTTTTCTCGCGCCCCTCCCGCGCGACACAGACTGTCTTGAACCCGTATTTCTTCGCACCATGAGCGACGTCCAGCGCACTGTGTCCCCCGAGCATCCCGACAGTAATGTTCTTGGAATCGTAGCCCTTGAGGAGTGCTGTGAAGTCCATTGATGGAAATGGTAGAGGGTTGAGAGAAGATAATAAATAGTAGAGAGAATAATAGGAATGAGAATAATAGGACAAAGCTCTTGCATCCCTCTCCCGGTGTCCTCACTTTACCTATTATTCTAAACCCTATTACTCTAGATCAACCCAGCACCTCCTCCAGCCTCCCCTGCTCTATCGCCTGCTTTATATCCCTCGCAATGCGGCGGCCGGCCTGCCGGCCATAGCCATTGCTAGCCCAATACTTGTTCAAGTTTTCCCTGGGTAATGGCTTCTTTAATGTCCCTGGCAATGCGGCGGCCGGTGCTCATGGGTTCCTTGTACTTCAGTGCAGTGTAGGGCGACCCTTCTATGAAGGGATTGGTGCCGGCAACGATGCGTGCGCTGATCTCGAACACGAAGATCTCCAGCTTCCTGGTAACAATGCATTCGAGGCAGAACGGACCAAACAAACCTTTGCCGCAGAGATCCTTGCTCACTTGCACCACACGTTCACCCATCTCAAAGAACTGCGGGAGAAGTGACTCGCGCACGACGAGCGGGATGTTCCCGACGATGGTGTAACTCGTGTGGATGTTTGCCGCAAGCTGGTCTTCCGCCCTGATGCGCCCGATGGAATCTGCATTACTCTCGTACCGCTTGTCGAAGCTCATGAGTTCGAGCTCCTTGGTGAGAGGCGAGTAGAAGTAGTGCGCATAGATCGGCACACCCACGATGTACTCCTGGATGGCGTAATCGTTCTCCTTGGGATACTTGCGGTTCTTCACCTCATAGAACTGTGCAGGTGTTTTGGCAATGAAGTACCCAAACCCTCCGCCCGCTCCGTGGAACTTCACAATCACAGGCTTCTCTATATCTTCCGGCTTCTCAAAGACACGGGGGAGCTTGAGCCCCGCCTTCTCCAGCCATTGTCTCTCCATTCTCCTGTCAGATTCCCACTGGAGTATTTCTTTCGTCCCGTAGTACATCACCTGCATCTCCCTCACGCGATCATGCCCGATGTACGCGATAAAAGAACCATGAGGAATGATGATGGCATTGCGGCGGATGAGCTCTTCCTCGATCTTCTCGTCCCACTCCGTCCAGTCATCCACAGAGAGAATTTCATCGGCAACGCCGAAACTCTCATAGGGTTTCTCCGATCCCTTCTTACAGATGACAAGACTCCTCATACCCTCATCCTGCGCCCCTTTGAGAATCTGGAGTGCGCTGTGGCTGCCGAGGGTCGCGATGACAAAGTCACGGGGGTTAGTGGAAGCCGGCAGAATGGGCTTGGTCCTGCTCATGGGATTTAAGCAAATGTACACCTTTTTCACCTATCAGGCAAGCTATTCTTCTGTTGTGTCCACAGGCAGAACGCCACACAAGATCGTCAAAAGAACCGTGCAAAAACGGCGGAATGCGGGGAGTCGGAAACCCTCACACCGCAGGTCGCAGATACCCCGGCAGGAACCAGAGCCCGTGAGCACGCTTCCCTGGGGACGTTTCCACACTCCCCACCCTCCCCATCTCCAGTATCGCGGGACGGGATCTTCCCTCCCCAAGAATACCGTCGGTCTCCATCACCGGGAGAGTCGTCGCCTGCTTCACTAGAACTAACTGGTGGTGAGCATCCCACGCACGGGCAACAACCTTGCTCTGCGCCAGTGCCTGGGCCTGCTGCACCTTCATGCCATCGGGATTCTTCTCCGCGAAAAGATACTTGAGCTCATGAATCATCGCTGCAACCTCATCCAGATACTTCTGGAACTCTTCGTCGAATTCCTCCACCGGCTCAGTTGTATCCAACTCCTCCGCCAGAGCAAACAGCCACTCAAAACGCTCGCGAAAACTTTCCACGAGAGGAAGTGCGACATCCGAATGCAGAATGGCTTCGAGCTCCGCCCGGTGTCTTTCCTGAAAATTCGCCACCGCCTGCCAGTACGGTCTCCTCGCAGAACCGGGGCGCAATGCATCTTCCGTCACGGTAAGGATGCGCCCGGCCTCCGGCTCAGCACCGGAGTAATGCAGCAATCTGTCCATCCAGATAAGTTCATCAGCTAGTACCCGTCTTCCCAACTCATCAGAATGAACTTCCGTCCCGTCGAGATGGCGCATGCCCATACCGCGCGATGCTACACCGACTACCGTTCTTTTCAAGGGAATAGTTGACTTGTTCTGGCTCCAGTAAGCCAAAAATCTGTAGCTCACAGAGACTATTTTTGCATCGCACCTTTTCTTCCTGGCAACACCAGGGGAAATGCTATACTTTCCTGCACCATTTTTCCGATGAAACGTCTCTCAATTGCTTTCGGCATCGCTCTGATACCTGTCGTCGTTCTTGCGTTCCTCTACCCCAACCGATTCCTGGACGGGAGAGAAAACACCGGAGGAAAGTACCAGCCGAATCCGGGAGCAGACATTGTCGCCTTCGTACAGGAGAACTGCCCGCACTGCGCGGCATTCCACGCCTTCGCACAGGAACAGGGATGGGAAATCGACTACCGCGAGATCACACAAGTAAAGAGCCAGTACATGTTCAAAGATGTGCAGAAGCATGTACCCACCCTGAATCAGGGTGTGCCTACATTCGTAGTGAACGGCCACGTCCTCCAGGGGTACAAGACAGATGCGACCACCGGGCAGAAATTAAAGGAGATAGTTGACACATGCCGGGAGGATGCGGCGGGCTGCCTCCCGTACGAGGATTTCATTGCGAGTGACGCCGTCGCCGAACTGGAGAGTGCCGCAGAGGGAACCTGCACGGAAGGATGCGACTCACCGCTGGAGAAATACGTGTTTGATCTCTGGTTCATCGGGGAAGTGGATCTCACACTGCTCTCCCTCCCCGCTCTCTCCATTCTCCTCGGATTCCTGGATGGATTTAATCCGTGCGCCATGTGGGTACTCATCACGCTGCTCACTCTGCTCATCAGCACGAGCGACATGCGGAAAGTGTGGGTGATAGGCGGAACATTTCTCTTCGTGAGCGGTGCCATCTACTACCTCTTCATTGCAGCATGGCTCAATGTGTTCCTCCTCATTGGCTTCAATTTCATCGTGCAGAAAATCATAGGACTCGTGGCTGTCTGCGGCGGCGCCTTCTACCTGTACGAAGCATTCGGGAAAAATCCCAACGAGTGCAAAGTCACGAATATGAAACAACGGCAGAGAACCGTTGCAAAGATGAAGCATATCCTGGAGGTCTCCGCCTGGCCGGCGATGATTCTGGGCGTTGCAATTCTCGCAGTGTCCGTGAACACCATCGAGCTGGTTTGCACTGCAGGTATCCCTGCCATCTTCACACAGATTCTGGCATTCAACGAAGTATCGCATCTCGCCCGTTACAGCTACATGGCCCTCTACATCCTGCTCTACATGATCGATGACATTGTTATTTTCGCCATTGCAATATACACACTGCACGCCACAGGACTCACAACGAAGTACCAGCGATTCACCCTGATATTCGGGGGATGCCTGATGTATGGACTGGGATTGCTGTTGGTTTTCGCACCGGAAGTTTTGACCTTCCAATAGCTTTCAGCTTGTAACTTCTAGCTTTCAGGAAATCCAAAGCTCTTAAAATTTATGGCTTTGAATCGTCAATCCTTAAGTTTTCAAACCTTAGGGTCCCAAGCACTGCAGCTCTTTCCTATAAGCTATCTCCTGAAAGCTAGAAGCTGAAAACCCACAATCTCAAACCCTACTCCTACCCCCAACCCTATCTGTGATCCTGGTAGCGGGTTGCGTTCTCGCGCTGTTCGACGATGCAGCGGCTGCGGCGTGAACCGGTGTACTGGTAACAGTACTCAGTATCACCGTCGAAAAGCACATCCGGCTGCACTTCCATGTCAGCGCCCGCTTCGGATTCCTGTACCTCCTCCTCTCCGACATACGGCAGACAGTCTGCAATGTAGGCATCAAACGCATCCTGCATGGAAGACCGCACGAGCTGATCGATGGCACGGCCGGGGATGAGCGGAATGACGAAAGCCCGGATTTCCTCTGCATACCGCACCCTCTGTCTGCACTCCTCTACATCCACTACTGTGCCCTGCTCGACATCAGGAGCTGCTTCACTTTCATTGAACTGTTGCACCTCCGCACGTGGCCGTGTGCGACGGTCTTCCTCCGAAATCGCGCGTCTGCGGTACTGGTTGTCGAAAATAATACCCTGACGGTAGGTGGTAAATTGCGCGTCCGCATCGCCCACGCTCGCTGTGACATCACGCCCGAGTATGAGAGAGCCTGCACCGAGCATGGTGCCGACGACAATGCCACAGACAGCAATACTCACTTCGCGATGGTGTGCCATGGGAAGAATGGGAAGGATGTTTAGTTTTGTTTACACACACATTAAAGCACAAATGGTGCAAAAATTCAATAGACGGGGAACGAGCTTCCAACTATCAGTAAATACCGATAGCTCATCATGCTTTTCTAAGAAAGGGTGCACAGTGGAATAGCGTAAGTGGCGCGTTCCCGATGAAGATCCCGCAGGCTGGACTGACGGCTTCAGAGAATATCCTCTGCATGCTCCCAAACAATATCAAAGAGTGCACGAAGTGTTTGAACAATACGAGGATCGTCGATAACCACGGCTGATAATCGTTTCCGGAAGGAGAAGAGGCCGACCTTTGTACCGAAGAGTGCGAGGTCGTTCGCGATCAATGCTGTGGGAGGAAGAAATCGACACGGATGTGTGACGTGATGGGAACGCATCGTTCGTAGCCACTGACGCCCAGCGGGCTCATCCAGTATCAGTTCGCGCATGTTGTAGGAGCGCCGCTGTTTCAGCGTTTGAAGGTGGATATCCAGCGCGAACGGAGCGTATTTGGAAAGGTCGCTCATTGAAGTAAGGAAGCAAACACCCTCGGAAGTGTTGATGTAGTCGTAGATTTCTCGGTAGAGCGTTCGTAGTCCCTCTCGATCATCCTGAAGGTATACACGTCCTATGGGCTCTCTTTTGCCACGGAGTTCTTCGAGTCGTGGAAGGATATGCTTCAGCTCGCGCTCCTCTTCATAAAGAAGGGTGAGAAGCTTCTGTGGGCGTTGTGCATCGTAGAGGGTTCGTCGCCCCTTGCGCATGAGTGTGAGAAGCCCCCGCTGCAGGAGTTCGTCAATCGTGTATCGGGTGGTGGAACGTTTCTCGCCTGCATGTCGCGCGATAGCAGCGACTGTTTCCGGGCCATGCTCCAAACAAGCCAGATAGATAGCCCCCGCACGCTTCGTGAGTCCTAATCGACAGATAGGTTCCTGTAAATCCATGGCTTGAGAATACTATATGAACAAGAAAGTGACAACAATAGTGTCATTACTAAGAAAAACTAGCACAAATATTGGCTTTTATAAGCCAATCAAGAGATATGAATTTGACAGAAAATTTGCCATTCATAACCTATCCCTCCCGCGCGTAATTACCTCATTTCTCTGTCTGAACTCCCATCCCATCTTCGGCAATGCGAATCACCCGATCTCGATGCGGAATTCTTCGAGTCCGTGATCAACATCAACGAAGAAACTTTTTGTTATCTCACGGTTCCTCCCTCCGGCTGCAAGAAAAAAAAGTCTTGTGGTTTTTGTGTGTATGCGGGTACCGGTGTGCCGGGTCTGAAGATCGATGACCAATGGCAGGAGGCTGTTGCAAGGAGAGTCAATCAAAGCGTGGCGGGGGATGCCAAAGTTCTCTTCATCACCAATGATGGCAACATGTTTCATCCGGCTGAAATGCATCCCCGTACTATTCTTGAGGATGTTCCAACGGCAGTGGCAAACAGTCCCGCTTGCAATGCACTCGAATTCGAAGTCGGAGTCGAATATCTTCTGTTGGATTCGACATGGGAAAAACTCCAGATGATCCGAAAGAATCTTTTGGGTAAGGAACTGCGCATAAGAGTCGCAGTGGAGTATGCGGATGACGAACTGTTATTGCGGCATCAGAAAGAGGTGACGATGAGGGATATTGATGCCGCCGTTTCCAGACTTTCATCTTCCGGAATTCCGTGGATTGGCTATGCAATGTTCGGCGGAGTGGAGATGACGAGTGAGGAAACGGAACAAGCGGCCGTTCAAACCGGAAAATTCATCATTGATCGCGGCGCGATAAGGCTGGCCCTTAACGGGCTGGTCGTTTCAAAGAAAATGGAGGAACATCTGCAAACCGGGAGGAAGATCTATGTTCCAACCATGGAAAATCTTCTGGTAGTCCTCAAAGCGCTTACGGATCACCAAATCTCTCAGAACCGGCAAACGCCCATCAAAGTTGGTTTGGATGAGGTGGAGGATGCAGAAAGAAGATTGCATGTCGTTGAGTATCCGTACGGTATTCCTATCGCTGATCCGCAGGAGGGAAAGAGGCTGATGGGTATACTGAGTGATTTCGATCGCCGTCAGGTATTTGAAACGTTTCTCACAGGAGTGATACAGAATTTGGCAAGAGAGAACGTACTGAAGTGTGTGCGACGGGACTTGCCAACCGAAGACAGAAGGAATTCGTAGAATATGCCCACCTGTGCACTTGACTGGTCGGCCGTAGCTCCGCAGAGCAAAGGCTGATGGCTTGCCGACATTGTTTGTTGCTGTTTTGCCCTCCTCCGTCCGCCTTCCCACTTCGCCATTTGGGCTACGAGGGACAAGTCGGCGGACTACGGCCTGACATCTAGTCCACACAGTCCCCCTTCACTCGCTCCGCGAGCTTCGGGGACACAGTATCTTCGCTTTTGCATTCATAACATCCTGCTCTGTGTAGTACTGCGCTCATCCGCTTCGCGGATTCGCTCAGCACACAGTATCTTGCGACTCCCTGCGTCGCCTTCGGCTCCTTGTTCGTCTGCAATTCAACTGTGGAGGTGCCGGTGGGAATTGCACCCACGTATGGGGGTTTTGCAGACCCCTGCCTTACTACTTGGCTACGGCACCACGAGTGTGGTGAGAATAGAACAAGAGAGAAAATGAGGAAAGAGAGACGAGAGTATTAGGAACGAGAATACTAGGAAAGCGAAGTGGGACGAACAGGAGCCCTCATCCCTAGTATTCTATTACTCTTATCCCTCTTACTCTTTCTGCGCTGCAGCTTTCTCTGCAAACACAGACTCCCGCAGGATGAGCAGCACCTGGTTCTCGAGATCGGCTTCCACAGAGACAGGCGTGGTCGCGGTGATGCTGTACCCCATTCCATCCGACACCGTACTCACCTGGTAGAACCGGCGAAGCGGTTCATCTGCGGTGGGCTGTGCTTTGAACACATGCAATTTTACTTTCTCTTCCGCCACACGGAGGTCCCGCGTGTCGAGTTCCTCATAGCCGGGGAGCACCGTGACAGCCCGCACACTCGCTTCGCTGTACGCTTGAGCAGACACGACGCTTGCGAGTACCTCCCGCGTTACCGCAACCGTCGGGAACTGGCCGGAGAGAGGGATGGTGCTCTGGAACGCCACAATAGTGTCCTGCGGCACACCACGCTGCCGGAGCGTCTCTGCGTCTATCACCACCCAGTCACTTGGGAGACACGTCCCGAACACGCCATCCCAGTAATCTTCCTTGCAGGCAATGCCACCGCTGTCTCCGCCGCTGCAGGCAGTGAGAGCGACAACCGTCATTGTGAGAGCAAACACGCGATTTTTCATATGGACAGTATCCTACGCGTCTCAGAAACAGATGAGAAGGTCTGGCACTCTCAGACACGGTACAAACGTGATAGACAGATAGTGAAAAGGTTGTAGAAATTCTATTCGTGAATTGAGGAAAATGGCTCAAACTGGTACAATAGTATGATTTTTATGAAAAGACAGCTCCCCGCCATCGTTGCACTGACGATGCTGCTGCCACACATCGCCTATGCAGCAGTGGCCCTCCGTGCAGATGATTCAGTCGCAGGACTGGGAACAGACATCGCTGTTCTCGGGGCAGAGCAGCGTGCAGAGTTCACAGTAGTGATTACTCCCCCGCTCGGCGTGGAGATGGCCCTCCCGGTGCAAACAGACGATGAAGGGAACGCCACTTTCCAGCTCAAGGGAAGAGACACCGAGATTGCCGGTATGTACCGGGTGAGCCTGGGACAGGAAGGCACCGACCTGAGAATATCCACCACATTCGAAGTTCTGCCTGACAGCATCAGTCCTCTCACGAGCAGTATCCAGCTCAGCAGCGACGTGCTAATGCCGACAGGAACAGACACAGTGGACATTGTCGTCATCCTCCGCGATCAGTTTGGAAATCCCCTGCCCAGCAGGCCACTGAAGCTCATCTCCAGTCGTGCAGGTGACCGGATTTCTTCACTGCAGAGTGAAACGGACGAAGGGGGAATACAGAATTTTTCCCTCTCCACCAGAGAGGAAGGAACCATTTTCCTGAGAGCGATAGATTTGCTCAGCGGCACACTCATCGACGCTGAAGCAGCGGTGTACGCCGGTACGTTGGGAAGAGCTGTTGGCGGTCCACAGTCTGCAACTGCAGGGAACCGGCAGCTCTATGGAGCACAGAATGGCAACAACTTTGCCGCGAATGTGCTTGGTCGGAATCTCTACGGTCAGGTCACTACGCAATTCGGCCTCGTGGACCATTTTGAAATCACCGCTCCAGCAGAGCTGGAGGTGAACGAAGATGCCACGATCCGCATCACGGCAGTGGACAGAAACGGCAACCGCGTTGAGGACTACACCGGTACCGTCTACCTCTCGTCCACAGACCCTCTTGCATTCCTGCCCGTGAGCGGAGAAGTGCCGTTCGAGCCAAGGAACCTCGGGGAGAAAGTACTCACGCTTGGCCTGCGTTTTCGCACTGCGGACGAACACATCCTCTATGCTGAAGATAGCCAGAATTCAGACATCAGCGGACAGGCATACGTCACAGTCACAGGGGGGGACAGTACTACAGGCGGCGCGAAGAAAATTCTGGTCAGCTCACCTACGGCAGGGAGTACGGTCAACATCCCACAGGTAACAGTGGCCGGGACATCCGAGCCCTTCGTGAACCTCATTGTCACAGGAGGAAGAGGAGATGCAGAGGGCGATACGGATATCAATGGCGCTTTCTCTATCCCCGTGCCGCTCCGTACAGACCAGACGGAGCACGTTCTCCGGGTGAAGGACAAGGATGGACTCGGCAGACTGGATTCGGGAGAATTCACCATCTATCTCGACAACCAGCCACCGGCAATCATCGACGCAACTTTTTCTCCCGAAAAGCCTGTGGAGAATACGAATGTGCTCCTCGTCGTGCATACGGAAGAGAACATTGCCGAGATCGCAGCACAATTCGCAGGGGCCCCCACTCCCCTGGAATCAGTCCCCGATCAGCCAGGCACCTACCAACACCTCTTCACAGCTCCCGCCGCAGGCATCCACCAGGTGCTGGTATCCGTGGCGGACAGCGCGGGGAACTCCGCCCAGCATACGATGTCCCTGGAAGTAGACCAGAAGGGGCTGCCCAAAGTGCAAAACATACAAGCACTCTCGGAGATCAATGCTGTAACACTCCAGTGGGATCCCATCGTGAGCGAGAAGATCGATGCCTACCGCATCTATGTGGGAGAATCACCAATGCAATTCGACTTCAGCCTCGATACAGAGATGCTCACTACCGCAGCACAGGTAGCCGGCCTGCGGCCCGGAACAGAGTACTTCTTCTCTGTCACTGCACTGGAAGCCAATCGGGAGAGCGCTGAGTTCGATATTGTTTCCGCCATGGTGAAAGGGATACGTCTCGCCGTGACCCCGCAGGATGCCAGCCTGCTCATCGACTGGTCCACTCTTGCAACGGAGACTCCCCTCTCTTCCTTCATCCTTGAATACGGGGCGGAACCGGAGAAGTTCACCGAGAAGAGATTCCTCAACAGCGAACTGAGGAACTACACCCTCAGAAACCTCATCAATGAGGTGAAGTACTATCTGAAGCTCACGCCAGTGGATGTGACAGGACAGATCATAGAAGATCTCTCAGCAACCGCTGAAGGCACTCCCAACGGACAAGGATTCAGCATCACTCCAGGAGACGAGGTGCCGTTCGACACGACCATACGAACAATCACACACACAACGACAGCAACCGTTGCCCCGCCAGATGCGCACCGGAGCGCTCCGCACACCGCAGCAACAGGCCTTCCCACCATCGCGTGGTGGGCACTCGCAGGAAGCGCAGCCGCAGGCCTGATGTTCTTCTGGAATCGCCGCCGCAAGCTGCATGCAACTACAGCCTTTCTGCAGGCGATGGAATCCCACTATAACCGAACATAAGAAACCATGTCTCTGCGAACCATCTCCATCGGTGGAGCCACCTACGATGTCTTTGTGCGGCTCGACCGCAGCACCGTAGAAGCCTATAGCGGTGAACATGCTCTCAAGCTGCCACTCGGCGACAAAATCCGCGTGCAGGAAGTCATAGAAACCTGCGGCGGGGGCGCCTCTAATACGGCAGTCGGACTCGCCCGTCTTGGTTGCAGTGCGGGATTCTGCGGAATCATTGGAGACGACCAGTGGGGGGAGAAACTGCGGCTCAATCTCGAACGTGAAGGGGTAGACACAGGCTGCCTCACCGTCGTGGAAGGAGAGGTTTCCAGTTTTTCTATCATCCTCTCAGCAAACTCGGGAGAACGTGTCATTCTCTACGACCCGGGTACAAATGAGCATCTCCACGATGCAACATTCGACCGGGAACGTGCGGGGAAAACAGACTGGGTGTATCTCAATCACATCCAGGAACAGAGTTGTGTCATAGAGGATGACATCATCGGCATGCTTGCACAGAAGGACGGCCCCCGCCTCACATGGAACCCGGGAGGATGCCAGATAGAGGCAGGCATGGAAGCAGCGAACAATTCCGCGCTGCTGGCACGGACAACTCTGCTGCAGCTGAACAAAGGGGAAGCCCTGAAGTTCTCAAAGGCAGAAACAGTGAAAGAAACCATCAAAACACTCCTGAAGAAAGGAGTGAAGAACGTCGTCGTCACCGACGGAAAGAATGGAACCGACGCATCCGACGGAAAGAACCTCTACCACTGCCCTGTGGTGGAAGACAATGAAGTCATCGATACCACAGGTGCAGGGGACGCCTTCGGCACAGGCATGACATGGGCTCTCTTAAGCGGCCTTCCCTTGTCAGAAGCGCTGCGCGCGGGTACCATAAATGCAGCGAGTGTCGTAGGGACCATTGGCGCCCAGGCGGGACTCCTCACAGATACCGAGATGCAACGCAGGCTCAAAGAGACAAAACTCGACGTGGATGTTCAGCCTCTGTAGCTCTCGCCCCTTTCCTCTCAAACATCATGTCCGAAGACACACTCCTCCACATTCAGGAACTGATAGAATCAGCGGAATCATCACTCAGAACCGCACAAGCCCTCCTGCGTTCGATCACAGGAGTAACAGACACAAGTCTGGAAAGGCACTCGGAAAGAGCAGGGGCAATGCATGTCTCTTCCTCGGTGAGCGGGAAAGTAGTAGAAGGCATCTTCGACGGGCAGAATATGGTGGACGCGAACGGGCAGACGTATCCGGTTCCTGCCAACTACGCCAGCAAGAGCAAGCTCGTGGAAGGAGACGGTATGAAACTCACGATTACCGATGAGGGAAAGTTCATCTACAAGCAGATCGCACCTGTGAAGAGACTCTCTGCAATAGGCGTTCTCATTCAGGAGGACGGCCAGTACAAAGTGCTGGTTGGAGGCAAAGTCTACCGTGTGCTCCTCGCTTCAGTCACATTCTACCGTGCAGAAGTTGGCGACCAGATCACCATTCTTCTCCCGGAAGGAGAGGACGCAAAATGGGGAGCGATAGAAGCCGTTATTCCGAAACAACTCGCCGAAGCAGCAGCACGCAGATCTGTCGGGAACGCAGCGGTAGAAGAAGCAGACGGAGAACTGAGCCCCGCCGTTCACGAAGAGTAAGCATCCCTCGATACACATGAGCCTCCCCGCGCGCATCACCGCCCCCATTGTGTGTGCCCTCCTCTGCGCCGCAGCACTGGTGGCTTTCCTGTGGTGGCAATTGACACAGTCAACCGAAATCCTCCGAAGAGCGACAACAGAAACAGTGGAAACCCCCGTCATTCCGCAGACAACGACTGCAGTGAGTGCTGCAGTGGACCCACGAGACCAGGCACTCTTCCACCTGCGACAGGGAGACCTGCTTGCCCTGCGCGGGCAATGGGCAGAAGCACAGGAGGAATACGAGAAAGCTGTGGACGCGAACGGAGGACTCCCGGCCCTCCGCAAACTTGCACAGGCACAACTGCAGCGCCGGGATATGAACGGTGTACAATCCACTCTGAGGCAGCTGAAGAAAGCGGGAGCAAAAACAGAAGACCTCCTGCTGCTCGAAAGTATCGTTGCCCTGCGAACCGGCGAACTCCTTGAGGCACGCAGGCTCCTGCAGAACGCTGAAGATTCGCCGCAGAGACACTATGGCCTCGCCCTGCTCTCCATTATTGAGGGCAATCATGAACAAGCACAGATTGAATTGCAGGAAGTGATCAATGGGTGGGAACCGGTGCTGCGCTCGAATGCCCGCACCATCATGGCCGCCTACCAGGAATTTGCCCTCTTTGAAGAGAGCCTGAACATCCACCTCATCACACTGCTCGCACGGGCACTGGCACAGGTGCAGGAATGTGAGCTCGCCCTCCCGCTCCTCGTGCAGGTCACACAGGCAAAAGATGACTACCGTGATGCGTGGATAGTGCAGGGATTCTGCGAACTGACAACGGAACGGCCCGAACAGGCACTCTCTTCTCTGGAACAGGCCTACAATCTCGACCCTCAGAAACCGGAGATCCAGTACTTCCTCGCACGGAGTTACGCCGCCCTGAACGACCACAAGAATGCCATGACATTCTTTGAGTACGCACTGCAGAATGGCTTCCAACCCGAATCCGAAGTGCGACGGCAGCTTGCAAACTCGGCACTGCAGAGTGGAAACGCAGATCTGGCACTGCAGCAGTACGACGCACTGACCAAAGATCCTGAATCCACCATAGAACCCTACGAAGGGTATGTGACCGCAAGCATTGCGCTCGGGCGAGCAGAAGAGGCGTTCTTCATGGCGCAGGAAGCAGTGAAGCGCTGGCCGGAGGATGCCATCTCTCACGACCTGCTCGGCTGGGCAGCACTGGAATCGGACAGGAAGGATGAAGCGAAGCAGGCACTCACGAAGGCCCTGGACTTAAACCCGTACCTCACGAGCGCAAAGGAGAGGATGAAGCAGCTTTAGAATAATAGGAACGAGAGTATCAGGATTTGGCCCTTGGCTACCTTGGATTCTTGGGACACAGCTTCCCTCCATTCCTATTATTCTCATTCCTATTATTCTTCACAGCAAAGAAGACCAGAAATAACCTCTGGCCTTCTTTGTTTGTGTATTGTCTATCCTCCTCGGCTATCAACAACGATACAAAGTGACGCTGCTGAGCCGTGTAACGGAGAATGACTGAGGAGAGGTGTCCTCGGCTCTCTGCCTTGTTGAGGTTTCTTGTTTTTCCTCGCAACCCGGCGAGGTCCCCGTACCGGTTCGTTTAAACTTCGGCATAAGCGCGGTCAGTGAACACTGGGGAATAGGGATGGGCATGTTGTACAGCAACCTCCCATGTACAACACGACATCACAGAGCAGAGAGAAGAATGAGCACCTCTGAAAGGATGCGCATCCTCCTCGCAACATTGCAGCGGTTCTTCGTTTGTGTGTGAGAGCGGTTAGGGAGATTTGCTCAGAGTGTTTCTTTGACAGATGCACTCTGAGCAAATCACAATATTGTACTCGTTTTCCGCGTTCCGAACAAGGTGAAATCCATGGGTGTCACCTGCAAAGAACACGCTACAATACGCACAAAATGAAGGTGAGAAAGTTCCTCCACGGCTTCTGTATCGTTCTCCTAGCGATAGCAGGCAGCACCGTGCTCGTGCTTCTGCTTTCCGCCGCCACAAACATGCTCACGCTGTTCGACAAAACAGCGGCATCGTTCCTCCCTGCAGAGACCACGCTTGCGCTGCTGCACAATCCTCCGAGAGAAGAAAATGACCTCATCCCGGAGCTGCGTGACATGATGCGCGTGGAAGCGGCAGCACTGCTTGCGCTCTCTGAGACAGAGCGAGTCCCCGTTTTCTTCTGGCGGACAGCAGATCATCAGGCCGGCCATTCCCTCGACCTCGGCGCGTACATCGTAACCTCCCCCTCAGAGGAAGCACTGGAACTCCTCGCAGCGGGTGCGACTACTCCTCTCTCCGAAGACGCAGCCTACAGACAACTGAGTAACGGACGGGAACGGTCTTCATCGTGGACATTCGTGAGACGGCAGGTGCTGCAAAGCGCACAAGATCTGCCCCAACAACTCCTTGAGGCTCTGCTCTTCCAAGGATCCACCGCACTCGCGATTGTAAGAGAAGGAGATACGCAGACCATCACACTCTTAGGGATGGATGAAGAGTATCCACCCAGGACGGGAATACACCCCCTCCCCAAGAGCCACACAGGCGATATTCTGGCAATGACCATCCGGCAGGGACAGGAAATCTGGCAACAGACGATGGAGAGCATGAGCGAAGAACACCAAATCATTTTCAAAGGGACAGTGGAATACTTGGTGCAACGCGGATTCGGGGAAGCCGTGAGCCTGCAGTACGATGTGCTCCCCCTCACTGAAAAGGAGTGTTCCCTCTTCCTCACCCGCAGCGAATCAGGAACACTCCTCGTACTGGCCAGAGGGAAAATGGATGACAGTGACCATCTTGCCCTCATCATGGAGCGCCTGCACAGGGGAATGCGCCTGCGCCTTCCGACGGCAACAGTGAGAAACTACTCTTTCGATAACAAGTTCTTTACGCGGAACATCCGGAGAGATTCCTCCGAATGGAAGGAGGAACTCTCCATGCAGGGCGACTGGCAGATCCGGAGTACGCAGGCTGCCCATAGCCCTACAGGCCTCTTTACTGCCACCCGAAAAGGTGAATTTGCCATCACGAACACAGAGGAGCTGCTCTCCGCTCTCGATGCCCCGGCAACGCAGAAAGAGGGCGCCGCCCCCCTCAGCAGAAGCCTGCTTTCAAACACAAGGCAAAGCAGTGGCTGGCTGTCCAAGGCTACAGTGCTCCCCCTCATGGAAACACACCTCCCACTGTTTGTTGGCAAGATCAATCTCCCCCTCCTCCCAGACCTCCCCCCAGTCATCCTGTGGTCCACAGACCGCAGAGGTCCCCTTACGACAATCATGCTGCAACCAGGAAGCTGATGGTAAAAACCTCACTCTCTGCTAGCTTCGCCATTGAAAACCCGTTACCCTCTTGCACCGATGTCTCTCTTACGACCTGCAAAATACTTTCTGACGATCTCCACAGCTCTCGTCCTCGTGAGCGTGGTGCTCCTGTTTGTGCCGGGCCCGGTGCTGAGCATTGATTTCACCGGAGGAACGCTCATGGAAGTCTCGACCCCCGAAGAGATCACAAAAGACGCACTCTCCGCTGTCCTTGGAACATTCCCCGGAGAGACACCACTCGGTAACATCGCTGTTTCCCGCACAAAAGACGGAAGTTACCTCCTGCGTATGCGCGACCTGAGCAACGAAGAGCATCTCGCTCTCGTCGGGCACCTCGAACGTGAACTCGGGGAAATAACAGTTCGCCAGTTCACGACAATCGGACCCACTGTGGGCGCAAGCCTGAAACAGCGTTCGATCTGGGCACTGCTCATTGCCACTGTCGCAATCATCCTCTACCTCGCGATGGTCTTCCGGAGAGTACCGGGGAGACTCAGCCCCTGGAGCTTCGGAATCACCGCCATTCTGGCACTCCTCCACGACACACTCCTCACCCTGGGAATTTTCACGATCCTCAGCCACACAACAAGTTTTCAGCTGGATACGCTCTTCGTCACGGCACTCCTCAGTATTATGGGATACTCCGTAAACGATACGATCGTCATCTTCGACCGCATCCGCAGCAACCTGTTCGAGGGAGGAAACCGGGGAGAGGACTTCGCGGTGCTCGCGGACCGCAGCCTCAAGGAAACAGTATCGCGCACACTGAACACCGGTACTGGCGCTCTCATCATGCTCTTCGTGCTCTTCTTCTTCGCAGCAGAGAGTATCCGCTGGTTCATCCTCGCCCTGATTATCGGCACAGTGATTGGCACCTACTCCTCCTTCTTCGTCGCCACTCCGATTCTCGTCTACTGGAGGAACAGAACACGGCGCTAGCATCCATATTCTCTCCATGAGCATCCCCCCAACCATCGAACGACAGAAGAACGGGAGAGTCATTTGCACCGTTGCTTTTACGGCGGAGCAAACCGCCGCCTCCGAAGAGAAAGCCCTCCGGAAAATAGGCTCTTCCATACGCATCGATGGATTCCGTGACGGAACCGCTCCCATCGCTCTTCTCAGAGAGAAAATCGATACAAGCAAATTGTTTGAGGAAACGGTACGGGAACTCCTGCCGGACACATTTACTGCTCTGGTGCAGGAACACAGCATCCACCCCATCATTCCTCCGAAAGTGGAGATTACGAACAACGCGCCCGTGACCGTGAAGGTGACATTCGTGGAGCGGCCGCCCGTGAAGGTAAAGAAGGCTTCAAAGCTCTCCGTACAGGTTCAGAAAGCCGCAGTGGGGGAAGAAGACGTTCAGAAGATGATCGATTACATCTTGAGACAACACCAGAAAACCGAGGAGGCACTCCGTGCTGCTAAGGGGGGAGACCGCGTGACAATGGACTTCTGGGGAGAGTCGCAGGACGGGAAGGAGGTGGGGAGTATCCGCACCACCGGCCACCAGGTTGTCATCGGGAGTAAGGTGCTCCTGCCAGGATTCGAGGATGCACTGATCGGGATGCAGAAAGGAGACACGAAGAACTTCACACTGACGTTCCCGGAAAAACATCAGGCAGAAGCACTCCGTGGCAAACCCGTCACTTTCCATGTGACTGTGCAGAAAGTGGAAGCAATCTCCTTGCCAGAGCTCACAGATGCATTCGCGAAGGAGCACCTTCAGGTCGAATCCGTTGCGGAACTGAAGCGGCGGGTGAGGGAACCCATGGAGAAACGGGAAGAAGAACTGCAGAGAAGGAAGGCGGAAGAGGAGGCATTCGAAAAAATCCGTGAGGCAACAACGGTGGAACTGGTGCCCGAATTAGTGGCTGACGAGAAAGAGGCACTCCTCGACGATCTCGCTGAACAGCTGAAGAGGCAGAATATGGGCTTTGAGGAGTGGATGAAACGCACAGGAAAAACAGCAGAACAGATGGAAGAGGAACTCAGCAAACAGGCAGAGAAGCGCCTCACACTCCGTTTGGGGATCTCAACGCTCATCGAAGAGAAGGCAATCGATATCTCGGATGAAGAGATGAGGAAAGGCATGGATACTCTGCTCTCCCCTCTCTCAGTAGAAGAGCGTCTCAGCATTGCTCCCGCCTACGCCAAGGGGGAGAAAGCGTACGAGCAACTCCAGTGGCAAATGAAAGTGGACAAGCTGCTGGAAGAGATCATTCAGGAATGAACAGAAAACAGTAGGCAGAAGGCAGAAGTCAGTACTGTCCACTGCCTTCTCATGCATTATCTGGCCACCACACCCGCACGGTCCGTTCAGTATTGGCATGCCTGAGCATCCCGCACTCTCTGCGGTGCACAACAACTACTCCATTGCGTCCTATCACACCCATCAGCAGGCTATGGGGCCACTCTGCCGGCTTGCAGCATTTCGCGCAGCGCGTAGGCAAGGGCACATCACCCTCTATCTCAAATTGAACGCCGTGTTTCTTCCCCTGTGTTCTCTGTCCATCCTGCGAACGCTTGGACGATGCTTTCACCGGCAGCATGCCCTCGAGAGCCTTGAGACGGTACAGAAGCGAGAGCGCACGCTCAGACCCCTGGCCGATTTTCATGAGGATATCTTCCCGCTGGCTCATGGTGAGTACGATGCCATCGCAGATACGCAGAATGGAGAGATCGGCATCGAGCAGTGGCAACTTGTACTTTCGGAGTTCTATGTTCACAAACTCGCGTCCCTCTGCAACCAGGCGGGGGCGATCCTGTGCGTAGAGAAAACGCTTGAGCTTGGAGCGGGATGAAGCCATCTTGAGGAGCTGCATCCACTGCGAAGAAGGTTGGGGTGTTTTGCGCTTGAGCACCTCAACAATATCACCATTCTCCAGGCGGTAATCGAGCGGAACAATGCTGCCGTTCACCGTTGCACTCCGGAAAGAGAGACCAAGATCCGTGTGCAACTGGAAAGCAAAATCCAGCGGTGTTGCACCCTCGGGAAGTTCCACAACCTCCCCATGAGGGGTGAGCACAAAAATATGGTCAGCGAGAGCGTTCGTTTCCTCCTCTCCCTCGAGCGACTGTTGGGAAGAGAGCACACTCTGGAGTTGCACCTTCTGCAATGCGCGGACTGCTGAACCGTGTTCCTTATACATCCAATGGGAAGCGACACCATACTGCGCATCGTGGTGCATCTGCATAGTGCGCACCTGCACCTCTACGAAGAGAGATTCATCTTCCATCCCCGGCAACAGAACAAGCGTGGTGTGGAGGCTCTGGTATCCGTTTGGCTTTGGGAACGCAATGTAGTCCTTGAATCGGTTCGTCACCGGCCGCCCTGCTTTGTGCAGCAATCCCAGCACCTGGTAGCACTCTGCTTCCGTCTGCACGATCACACGCACTGCGAAGAGATCATACAGCTGCTTCACCTGGGTGAGGCTCTTCTGCTGCATCTTGCGGAAAATGCTGTAGGGCTTCTTCTGCCTCATCTCAAGAGAAACATGCACCCCTTCATTCTCCAGATATTTCTCAAGTTTCTTCGTCGCATCCGCGAGGGAGCGGCCATACTGCTTCTCCACCTGTGCAAGCTGCTCAGTAATGTGTTCAGCATCATGGGGATACACCACAGGAAATGCCCGCGATTCAAGCTCGTACCTCAGTTTGTACATGCCGAGCCGCGCAGCGACCGGGGCAAAAAGCTGCAACACATCCTGTGCCACCTGTTTCCTGTCGTCCTCGGAAAACCGGGGGAGGCATTCAAGAAGGAACGAACGGTCGCAGAGGACAAGCAGTACTGTGCGTATGTCATCCGAGACCGTAAGCAGCATGAGACGCAGGTCTTCCACAGACCGCCGCCGGTCACGGAGCGTGACATGGGAGAGGAGATGCAGGCCACTCACAAGCTCACGGATATTCTCGCCGAAACACTCTTCTATATCTGTGAGCGTCCAACCTTTGCACTGCAGGAGATGATGGAGAAGGCACGCAACCACCGTATCTTCATCGGGCTTGTACGGGAGAAGCACTTCGAATACCCCCATCGTATGTTCCATGAGCGGAAGACCTGTCCAGTGCTGCTCGTCCTTGTATGCTTCCTGTGCCGTCTTCCACACTTGGAAGAGGCGTTTGGCATCGTACGTAACCTCCGCGGACTGCATCCGCTCCACAAGAGAATCGTACGTTTGGACCTTCAGAACACTCATAGAATAGAATGTGGACTCAAAATTCTACCACAACACCGGAACCCTGAATAGAGACAGGAACACTCAGTGTTCCAACAGGATGGTACAGGGCCCTTCATTCACAAGAGAAACCTGCATCATTTCTCCAAACGCTCCGATCTCGACAGTGAGCCCGCTCCCACGGAGACGCCCCACGAAGAACTCATAGAGTCTCCTGGCTTCATCGGGAGGTGCCGCCCGAAGAAAATCAGGGCGGTTCCCCTTCTCGAGGTTCCCGGCGAGTGTGAACTGGGAGACGACAAGAATCCCCCCACCGATATCTACAACGCTGCGGTCGTTGATCTTGCCATCGGCACCATCGAAGAGGCGGAGCTTGAGTACCTTCCCGGCGAGCCATGCCGCCTGCTCTTCCGTATCACCGGTCATCACTCCAAAGAGGAGCATGTAGCCACGCCCTATGGAGCTGCACAAGGTACCTCCTGTGCTCACCGATGCCTCCGATACTCGCTGCAACACTACGCGCATAGACAGATAGTAGCGCGAGGGGAGAAAGAGAGAAAACAGACAACCGGGAAGGATCTCCTTTCTCCCTCCTCTCTTCTGACCCTTCTGAGATATTGCATTTTTTTTAAAAGAATCTCTAATTATAGAATTATACAATATTTATGAAATAAGTCAGCATCCAATACTGTTTGAACAGATAAATACAGTCATGATTTCTTGACACTTTTTCACATATAAGTAAACTTCCACTTACCGTCCGAAGACCGAGGGCATTAGGCTGATGGCCGAAAGTAAGCCCCTCCGAGGCATACAGCATCGCTCACTCGGCTTACGCTTGGTGCGTCGTGTCGTGTGCCTCGCTGGTCTCCCGGATGGAGACCTTTTTTCTTTCTGCGCAAAACGCAGAAAGAACCCTGAGCTTACCTGCGCTGAGCACAGCCGAAGCGTCGAAGGGTTACTCCTTACTTTCTCATCTCATGGCACTCTCAAGAGACAGAAAACAGGCACAAGTGAAAGAACTCACGGAGAAAATAGGCTCCGCGCAGTCCATCATACTCGCTCACTACATCGGCCTGAGTGTGGCCGAGGTGAGTGAACTCAGGTCAAAACTCCGCAAGGGCAACGCAGAAATGAAGGTCGCGAAGAAAACACTGATGAAAATTGCAGCCAAGGAAGCTGGTCTCCCGGAATTCGGGGAAGATGCCATGAAAGGGGCAGTATCGATGATCTTCAGCTTTGGCGATCCCCTCTCAGGAGCACAGGTTGCCTTCAAATTCAGTAAAGATCACGACAAAGTGCAAATTCTCGGCGGACTCTACGACGGAAAAATCCTCTCGAGAGAAGAGGCACTGGAACTTGCAGAGATGCCGAGCCGTGAGGCGCTGCTCGCTCTGTTCGTCGGCATGATCCGCTCGCCACTCATCAACTTTGCCGGCATGTGCAATTCCCCACTCTCGGGCTTCGCACGCGGACTCAAGCAACTCGCGGAGAAAGGCGGGGTACATCCCGGAGGAGCAGGTGCTCCCTCTCCTGAGCAGCCAGCATCATAAATTCCTTTTATTTATTCCTTACCCATTTATTCCCATGTCCGATGACACAGCAACCGCAGAGGCGAAGACGGTGAAACTCTCCAAAGAGGAGAAAGCCGTAATCGATGCACTCGAGAAGCTGAACGTCGTGCAACTCAACAATGTCGTAAAGTTCATGGAATCTGAATACGGCATCTCCGCAGCTGCTCCGGTGGCTGTCGCAGCAGCAGGCACTCCTGCCGCTGGCGGCGCAGGAAGCGACGCAGAGGAGAAGAGCATGTACAACGTCGAACTCTCTGATTCCGGCGCACAGAAAATCGCCGTGATCAAAGTGGTGCGCGAAATTACCGGTCTCGCCCTCGGCGAGGCAAAAGCGGCCGTCGACGGCGCGCCGAAGATGCTTAAGGAAGGTGTACCGAAAGCAGAGGCAGAGGAGATGAAGAAGAAGCTGGAAACAGCCGGCGCCAAAGTGACCCTTAAATAAGTAAGACTCCACGAGCGTCCGGAGTCTCCAAAACCCCCGCGGTCATCCAGGCGCAGGGGGTTTTGGCATGCGGCAGTTGCATAGAGACGGCAGAAACTTATACGATAGGCATCAACCTTCCCTTTTTCTTCCATGCGCCGCCCTTTTTTACTGGGTCTGACCCTCTCCTTGGTGACCCCTCTTGCTGCTTTGGCATACTTCACTCAGCCAAGCGCCCTTCTGAAAGCAGTGGAGTTCGATGGAAAACCGCGAAGCTTCACCATGGAAGCGCATGCGCGCATGGAAGACACTTACGCTTCACTCTGGATGAACGGCGAGGGGGAAGGCCGCACACTAGACACTATGAAAGGGAAATGGCATGCCACAGTTGATTTTGCAGAAGAAGGCATGCAGATGCGTATGAAGCTGTCTATGGTACTTCATCAGCAAGTAGTCTATGTCCGGATCGATGAGTTCAATGCCAATGTGGAGGACGCTGTGCTCCAGGCTTCCATCGACGTGCTGCAGAAGAAATGGATCTCCATACCACTGGAAATGGAACAGGCACAGGTAGGAGGCAGGGATGCATTTATTACAGGTTTCGTGGACGGAATGGCACTCGAAGGCATCTTTGTGGAGAAAGAACAGGTGGAAAAGCTCCTGGACGGTCTCGTGGACGCCCTCCTCTCTATGGAGTACACGCAGTTTACAGGAGGACACGCATACTCTCTCCGGCTGAAGGATGGATTCCTCTACGAAACGCTCCTCGTGCTCAATGAATTCTTCTCGGCGATAGATGGTGAGGATCTGGGGCTCGGAGACCTCGTGAATGACCCGAGTACGCAGGAGACAGAAGCGATGATCCGCAATGCCGTGAATCTCCACATCAAAATCAATACGAATGATGCTCAGGATTTCCTGTTCGCCAAATTCTACCTTGCAGCGCAGTCTCCCGTACTCCCCGGGTTCTCCTTCGTCACACAGGGGGAAGTGCAACGGAAGATGACACCCGTGTACGTGGAAGTGCCTTCGGAAGCACACATCATGACACTGGAAGAATTCCTCGAATACCTTGATGGGGAGAACATCCTGTCCCAATTCGAGGGACTCGAGCTGCTCGAGAGCGGATTCCCGGGAGAGGAATTCCTGGAGTGGCCGGAGGAAGAAGTTCTGCCCGGGGAAGACACAGGGGATACCTGGGAAAACGGGAGCGACTGGTGGGAAGAGGAAGTGGACGAGGAAACGGGAGAGGAAGTCTGGGAACCTCGCAGAACAAGCCGCCAGCAGGAACCGAGAGAAGATATCCCCTGCACAGGCTCTCCGGATTCGCTCGAGTATCTCTTCCTCAGCCGGAAGGGCATTTGTCCCCTCGCCGACCGCGAGCGTGGTGTGCGCGTGAATGACCAAATAAGTCCCAAGCGTCTGCGCACGCGTGCAGTAGAAGAGCAACGCCAGCAGGAGAATCTGGAGCGCGTGCAGAGCTATCAGCGCCGTGCAGAAGACTAGAGCTTTGGAGTGCCTTGTGCCTTCACTTTTGGATCTCCCTACAAGCTATAACCTACAATCTAAAGCTTGTAGCTGGCATGTTGTAGCTTGTAGAAAAGAAGAAGATGAAGGCCATAAATCATAAGAAAGACTAATTGATAATAACTGTCAATGACGCTACAATAGGCATTGTGCTGAAAAAGATCCTGCATTCTCACTGGTCTCTCGTTGCGATGCTCCTCGTGGGCCTCATTGTTGGTTACAGTGTCGTTGTGGCGCAGCGAGGAGAGATATTCGCTGCCTGGGAATGCCCGGCAAAAGAACTCTGCGAAGGGGGAAACTGTGAGCACATCCAAAATTGCTCTTCTGGAGCATGCTCCAGAAACTGTCCTGGCAACTGCCACTCGAAGGAATCATAATATTCCTGTGAATCTCAGCTTTCTCCGCAGCAGTGCATTCTGGAGTTGGGCAATTGTTGTTGCCCTGCTCTGCAGTGTGTTCTTCGCATGGGAACTCGGGGTATTTCCCTTTCTCCCCTCTCCGCCGCGCCCTGATGCAAGGAGAGGAGAGATACTCTTCACTGCTGCACTCACCTTCCTGCTCGCACTGAATGCAGGACTCTTTAACTGGAGGAGAAAGAAAGGAACATGCCCCGTGGGAACGCGGAGAGCAACAAGTCTGGGAGGTGCAATGGGTGCCTTCACTCTCCTCTGCCCGGCATGCCTCCTCCTCCCTATCTCACTCTTCGGGACGAGCCTGAGCCTTGTCATGTTCGCACCCTTCCTGCCTCTCCTGCGCACCATTGCACTTGCGCTGCTCATAGGAAGCACTGCACTGCTGATGCCCAGGAACCATTGACCTTTGCCGGAAGAACCATGAGGCTACGGAAGTGCACCCTTCTTCCCGTTTCGTAGAAATTGATCTGCTGCGCTCGCTGGCCATCTGCATGATGGTGCTCTACCACACTGTGTACGATCTGCACCACTTCCTGCACTATTCTATCGATCCGCTCAGCACAGGCTGGTGGCTTTTCGCACGTATGACCGCAATCCTCTTCCTGCTCCTTGTAGGGTGCAGCTTCGAACTCTCTGCAGCACAGGGGAGAAACAAGCGGTGGAAACGCATCGGGACAATCGTACTCTGCGCGCTCCTCATCACCGGCGTGACATACTACTGGGATCCAACCACCTACATACGATTCGGAATCCTCCACTGCATCGCAGCAAGCCTGATACTTCTCACTATTCTCCCGCAGGGCAGAATATTCCGCATGCTCGCTGCAGCCATCATCCTCGGCATAGGACAGGCCACCCCTTTCCTCCATGTGACCAACGAATTCTTCCTCCCCCTCGGGATCACACCGAAAGAATTCTCAACGCTCGATTACTTTCCTCTCTTCCCGTGGTTTGGAATCGTGCTCATGGGAACGCTGATTGTACACCTGCTCCTTCCTGCCATGCACACCTATGCACAAGAACACCGGAGAACCGTGTACCTCGCCACCCTCCCGGGGAGACATGCACTCCTCCTGTACATGCTGCACCAACCACTGCTGATTGGGATACTGAGTGCAACGCTAGCTTGAGCGGAAAGGGTCATGGTAACCGCTCGTACACCATACGGGAAAATCCACAAAAGAATACCGTGACGGAAGAGAGCATTTCACGTACGCTTTACGCAATGTCTTTCCACGTCCGTCGGATAGAGGAGGAACCCCGACGTCGTCTTCGCTGGCGGAGCTTCATCGTCGGTGCCCTCGAAATAGGGAAACCGATCATGGGCTGGTATGGCCTCTGGAAGGAGCGGAAGGAGAAGGAGCATGTGAAAAAACAGCGGGTCATGGCGCTCAAGCGTTTGCTCCTCGTTCTGGTCGCAATCTTCTTCGCATTCCTCCTGCTCGCAGGAACGGTGAAAGCGTTGATGTCCGTGCACTTCCTGAGTTTCGGGACTATCACTTCGTTTGCCGGCTCAGAACTCCCCACGGATACCAACGGATACATCAACCTCCTGCTCATCGGCCAGGGAGACAGAGACCACGAGGGAAGAGATCTGACTGATACTATCATTGTCGCAAGCATCGACCCCAATGACTCCAAGAGCGTGGTGCTCCTGTCGCTCCCCCGCGACGTGTTCTTCCTCAAGACTGCTAAAATGGGGAAAGGGAAAATCAACAGCTTCTACAGGGATTACAAGAATTACCTCCAGTACCGCCAGGGCATGGAACCGGAAGACGCGGCAGTAGAAGCCCTCCGGGAACTCGGCACAGAAGTGGGACAAAACCTGGGAATGGAGATCCACCATACCGTGAAAGTGAACTTCACTGCCTTCGTGGAAGCAGTCGATGCTCTGGATGGCATAGATATTGACGTACCGGAGGATATCACTGACAGCGAGTACCCTGACGAGAACTACGGATACGAAACATTCACCCTCAGCAGAGGGATGCAGCATCTGGATGGTGCAACAGCCCTCAAATACGCGCGATCACGACACTCCACCAGCGATTTTTCGCGCTCTGCACGGCAACAGCAACTCATCAAAGCCATCGGCCAGAAAGCAAAGGAGGGCGGTTACCTCAAGGACCCAGACTTCATCACACAGATGATCCGTACGCTCTCCCAGAACGTCGAAACAACCATGTCCCTCCGTGAAATGATTGGACTGGCTGACCTGGCACAGAAGCTTGAAAGGGACCGGGTGATCACCCTGCAGCTCAATGACCGCAATGCTCTCTATGATGGGTTCGTGGAACCCGGTGGTTTCCTCTATGCCCCTCCTCGTTCCCTCTTCGACGGCGCTGCAGTTCTCCTCCCCGTCTCCATCCCGGAATTCCCCGTGACATGGCGACAGCCGCAGGCCTTCGTGAAGCTCCTGCTCCACACGCGCTCAGCGTATCTCGCCAATCCCCGTATGAACATCCTGAATAACGGGGCACCGAGCGGTGCAGCACGCATACTGGCAACAGAGCTCTTTCGGTACGGATTCAATGTGGATCTCATTACGAACGCCACCCTCCCCGAAGAACAGATGCAGTCGCTGGTGTTCGCGGGATCACCGGGGCATGAGAACCTCGCCCTCTTCTTCGCTTCGCTTCTCAAGTTCGCAAAAACGGAGAAACCGGCCGCACTCCCCGAAGGGGAGGTTGCTGACATCACCATTATTCTCGGGAAGGAATACAAGTACACCCCCATCCAGACTCTCGTTCCCACTTCCTAAAGAAGCATGAAACCACGAGACATTATTGCGATGGCATGGGCCATAACAAAAAAGGAGAGCATCCTGCGCAAATGGGGGTTTGCCGATGCCCTGCTCCATACGCTCCTGAACGCCAAGCTCTTCCTCTTCCAGGCATGGCTCATCTACTCGTACTTCATTCTGGAAAACCCGATTGGTTTTTTCACCATTGAACGCACACTCCTCGAGAACCTCCCCCTCTGGCTTGCCATCAGCATCATCACCTTCTTCTTCGCTCTCCTCTTCATTGAGTGGCTCTTCCCAAACCTGGCCAAAGGCGCAATCATCGGCCTTGCCGCCAAATCATACCGCAAGGAAGAAGTGAAAGGCGGACTAGTACTGGGCATTTACAACTTCTTCCCCCTCTTCGCGCTCCACGAGATCCTCTTCCTCAGCAGCATTACCACTGTCATTACACTCTGCTCCCTCATGCTGCGCTACGGGGCGGGAGCGGGGCCCATCGGTGCCATACTGCTGGTGACCGCATGGTTCATCTCCAATATCTTTGAATTCTTCTGGATTTTCTCAGAAGAAGCCGTGGTCATAAAGAAAACAGGCATCCGCGGGGGGATCCACCAGAGTTTCAAACTCGTCATCAGCTACCTCAGCCATGTGGTGTTCCTCATGCTCCTGCTCTTCGTCATCATCCTGCGCATTGTCGCAAACCTCCTCATGGTCATCCTGATCCCCGGGCTTGTGCTCGGCCTTGGCTTCCTCCTGACTTCCTTTCTTCCGCCGGTACTCAGCTACAGCATCACGACTATCATTGGTCTCATCATCATCGGATTCGCCAGCTATTTCTTCGCATACCTGGAAATCTTCCGGCAGACAGTGTGGACCATTACATACATAGAATTGAGCGCCCTGAAAGACCTCGACATCATTGAGGGAGAGGACGAGAAATACATCAAGATCGTTGAAGGAGAAGAAGAGAAATACGTCAAGGTGGACTCGCTCCAGAAATAATGAAGTACAAATCATAAGATGCCTAAAGAGTAAAATGGTATGAAACACTCTTGACCGTGAACAATCGTCCACCTACTATGGTGGACGTTCGTTCCCCTCAAGACCATGTCCCCCCTCACCCCTCACCAGCGCACAGTGCTGACTTACATCGGTGAGTTTCAGCACAAGCGCGGGTACTCCCCGTCTCTCTCGGATCTCGCACTTGCGTTCGGCGTGCGCAGCAAGAACGCCATCGCCAAAGTGGTGAATGTCCTCGTACGGGAAGGACACCTGGACAAGGATCCAAAGGGACGCATCAAAATCATTGAGATGACAGAGCCGGAGGATTTTCCCCAGCCCATGACCCTCCCCCTCTTCGGTCCCATCTCCGCAGGATTTGCCGCTCCGGTGGAAGAACAGGCGGAAGAACTGGTGAAGCTGGATGACTACCTGGTACGGGACCAGGCTTCTACGTTCCTCCTGCGCGTGAAGGGCGACAGCATGATTGAGGCAGGAATCTTTGAGGGGGACCTGGTGATTGTGGAACGCGGCAGAACCCCGAAAGTCGGCGACATTGTCGTGGGCGTACTCGACAGAGAATTTACGCTCAAGCGTCTGAAGAAGGAGAAGGGAAAGTACTACCTCCAGGCGGAGAATGCCGACTACCCGGACATGTATGCCCTGGAAGAGCTGGAAGTGGCGGGAGTGGTCCGAGGCGTGATACGCAAGTACTAGTTCCCCTCTCCGCATGATCGCACACGTCGATGCTGATGCTTTTTTCGCGTCCGTACTGCAGCGCAAACACCCCAAACTGCGGGGAAAGCCTCTGCTCGCGCTCGGCATGGGAGGCGGCTGCGTGATTGCAGCCAGCTACGAGGCGAAAGCCAAGGGGGTGAAGACAGGCATGCGCCTGGCGGATGCGCGCAAGCTCTGCAGAGGGGCGGTGGAAATGCCTTCGGATTTTGAGGAAACCGCTGTGGCTTCCAGGCAGATCGCCTCTGTTTTAGAAGAGCAGTGCCCGGTAATGGAGCAGATGTCGGTGGATGAGTGGTTCTTAGACCTTCGGTTGATGCAGGGCGGCCTGCCGGATAATCTCTTCCGGTGGGCGGAGAAGACGCAGAAGAACGTGCTGCAACGTGTGGGCATTTCCGTCTCTGCCGGCATTGCACACAGCAAATTGCTCGCGAAGATGGCGAGCGAGTACCACAAGCCTGCCGGCGTGACGCTCATCACAAAACAAAATCTGGAAGCCTTCCTGAGAGACAGACCCGCAGCCGCCATCCCCGGCATCGGCAGGCGCCGCTCCCTGCACGCAGAAGCAAACCGTTGGCAGACGGCCTGGGACGTCGCTACCGCAGACCAGGAACAGATACAGCGCCTCTTCGGAAAACAAGGACGGGAAATGCAGCTCGAGCTCCTCGGCACCAGCGTGTATGGGGTGGAAGAGAACGCAGGGCCTCCGAAATCCGTCTCCCGCTGCCGCAGCTTCCGCACCACGGAGAACAAGGAACGCATCTTCTCCTCCATTCTGGACCACCTGAGCTACACCGTGCTCAAAATGCGCAGGCACGGCCTCATGTGCCGGGAACTCTGCGTGTGGCTGCGCGACGGCGAGTACAGGCATGACGGGCGCAATATAAAGCTCCCCCAGCCTATGGATACGGAGGAGCAGATGCTGCCGTACGTGCGCGAGTGCTTCGCCCAACTGTACGAAAAAACTCCCCGGTGCACGCAAACGGGCCTCGCGCTCTGTAACTTACGATCCAAAGGATCGCTCCAGTTCTCGCTCTTCGAAGACGCGAAGCACGCGGGCTCCAGCGAGCAAATGCAGGAGAAGCTGGATGAGCTCCACGAGCGCTTTGGACGTTCGTCGATCCTGCGTGGATCGGCACTCCCGACGAAGAGTGCGGGAAAACCACATCTGCATATCTTAGGCTAAGGCCTTGAGCCGCTCCTCTACCTTCTCAAGCTTCTCCTGCGCACTTTCCAGCTTCTCCCGCTCAATCTGCACCACTTCTTCCGGCGCGTTCGCAACGAACTTCTTATTCCCGAGCTTCGATCGAACACCCTTCAGGAAATCTTCGAGGTTCTTTTGCTCCTTCGTGAGCTTTTCCCGCACCTTCTCAAGGTCAATGATACCTTCAAGCGGCATATGCACCTCCGTACCGTGCAGAAACGTGCTCGCAGCGTGCGTATGCTGCTTCGGCTGATCGTCGATCGTGAGCTTCTCCACACGTCCCATACGGAGAATGTGTTCCCGCTCCTTCTCCAAAAGATCCACATGCTTCGTGTGGATGGCAACGGCAATCTTCATACCCAGTTCTATATCCTGTTCTGCGCGCATCTTGCGAATGGAGGAAATAACATCGATCACAAGCTGGAGCTGCTTGTAGGCATCAGCGAATTTTTTCGTCTTCTTGTTCTCTCCGGGCCATGGCATCTTCAGAAGCATCTCTGCATCCTTGTACTTGAAATGAGACCAGAGTTCTTCCGTGACGAACGGACAGTACGGATGGAGGAGCTGGAGAATGATCCTCATCGCCTGCACCAAAAGCGCAAGGTTCGCCTCCCCCTTGGAAAGCTCCAGATACCAATCGCAGAAGTAGTCCCACACAAAACTGTAGAGCCTTTCCCCTACTTCGCTCAACCGATACGCTTCCAACCCCTCTGTCACATCATCCCGCAGGAAATCGAGTGCATGGAGTAACGCACGATCCGCGAGGGAAAGTTCATCGGGAGATTCGTACGTAACTATCGCCTTATGAGGATCCACGCCTGCTTCTTCGCATTTCATGAGCACGAACCGTGAGGCATTCCAGAGCTTGTTGATAAAGTTCCGGTACCCGGCTATTTTCTCTTCGAACAGGCGCGAGTCGTTGCCCGGGCTCTGCCCGACGATCATGGAGAGGCGCAGGGCATCCGCCCCGTACTTGGGGATGATCTCGAGAGGATCGATGCAGGTTTCCGGATCCGACTTGCTCATTTTCTTGCCCTCCCGCGTGCGGATGAGGCCATGGAGGTACACCGTCTTAAACGGGATCTGCCCCGTGGCGTACGTGGTCATGAGGATCATGCGGGCCACCCAGAAGAAGAGGATGTCGTATCCCGTCTCCATCACCTGTGTGGGATGGAACTTCTGGAAATCCGGGCTCTTTTCCAAAATCTCCTCGAGGGAAAGGGAAAAATCCTCCGTCAGCTTCTCATCCACCAGCGTGCTCCATGTCCAGAGGGCAGAGGAGAACCACGTGTCGAGGGTATCGGGATCCTGCTCCACGGGACCACCGCAATCCGGACACACACTCAGCGGTTGCACCGATACGTGCTGGCCGCCTGTCCTGAGCCCTGTCGAAGGGCTAACCGCTAACCGCTTCCCGCTCCCAGACACTCCTTGCTCATTCCTACACTTCGGGCAGTAGAAAACAGGCACCCTGTGCCCCCACCAGATCTGCCGGGAGATGCACCAGTCCTGCAGGTTATCGATCCAATGGAAATATGTCTTCTCGAAGCGGTCCGGAATGATTTTGATGTCCCCCTTGCGGATCACATCCTGCATAACCTCCTTCAGGCTCATTTTCTTTTTATTCCACTTCACCACCTTCCCGTTCACATCGATGAACCACTGCAACTTCGGGAGAGGCTCCACAGGCATTTTGGACCTGTAGGACACAGAGAGAGGCTGGACATACGCCTCCTCGGAACGGATACGCCCGGCGGAGCGCAGCGCACCGACGAACTGCTCACGGCACTCCTGGATACTCAAGCCTCCATAGCCCTTCACAGAAGACAGGATGTTCCCGTTTTCCCCTATGACCTGCATGGGAGTCGCTTCTATCTCTTCTTTGTGGCGCTGCCAGATCTCGTAGTCGATCTTGCTGTGGAACGGCGTGACACCCACAACGCCGGTCCCCACTGCGGGATCCACGCTGTGATCGCCGATCACCGTGACGGCAATCACCTGCCCTCCCGGCCACTCCACCGTGAAATCACGGCCGACGAGATGCGCATACCGCTTATCATCAGGATGCACGGCAAGAGCCGTATCGCCAAGCTTGGTCTCGGGACGGCTGGTGGAAACATATACAGGATCCCCTCCTGTCTGCTGCGCAGTGAGATACTCGATGGTGTACATCACCGCCTCGGTGTCTTTGTACTCTATTTCGTCGTCTGAAATGGTCGTCTGGAGGGCGATATCCCAGTTCACCACGCGG
>DATDVK010000012.1:0-7765 GCA_035290085.1 Candidatus Peribacteraceae bacterium | reverse complement strand
CGGCACATGTACAGGAAAGCACCTGTTACTCCAAGCTTGTTTTGACAAGCTTGGCATAGAGTACCGGCCTGTCGTCTGCACGTTCCGTTGGGGAGAGCAGAAGATCAATCTCCCTTCCGCCCTTCAGGAAATTCTTCATGAGGGTGAGTGGGTTCATGGACATAACTTCGTCCAGATATGAGGGAAAGGCGGGAAATGGATTGATCTCGATATCACATGGGATCCACTTCTGAAAACCTACGGATTCCTCACTCTCCCCGAAGATTGGGATGGCTGCACACCATTCATTGGTCTGCGCCGTGTAGTGAACCGGTGGGATGGTGTATCTCTTACTGACAAAAAAAGTGAAATCACTGGCTCATTGACTCCTGAACTGCTGGAACGGCGCGAACGGTTCCTCAGAGAATTCATCCAATGGATCGACTCACTGCGCTAGCTGTGCAATAGTGTGGCCAATGCATTTCGCAGACGCCCTCACCAGAGCAACCAAAGAAAAGTCCCCCGTGTGCGTGGGGCTGGACCCGAGTGTTTCCAAACTTCCGGAAGGGATTTCCCATAATGTCTCTGGCGTTCTGGAATTTTCGAAAGGAATTATCGATGCTGTGAAAGACATCGCAGCCTGTGTGAAACCCCAGATGGCCTACTACGAGGTGCTCGGATGGGAAGGGATGAAAGTCTTCTGGGAAACATGCACATATGCCAAGAAGCAAGGACTACTGGTCATTGCCGACGGTAAAAGAAACGACATCGGCTCCACCTGTGAGGCATACGCCGACGCATACCTGAACGCACAGAGCCCCATAGACGCCCTCACAGTTTCCCCGTACCTCGGCTCAGATGGGGTGAAACCCTTCATAGAACGATGCAGTAAAAACAATAAAGGAATCTTCGTGCTGGTAAAGACCAGCAACCCAAGCTCCGGTGAGTTACAGGATCTCCCGACAGGAGACGAAGTGGTTCACGAGCACATGGCGCAACTTGTAGAAAGCTGGGCTGCACAAGTACTTGGCCCGGAATCCAACCTCTCCTGCATTGGTGCAGTCGTGGGTGCCACCTATCCGGAGGAACTCAAATACTTGCGCACACTCATGCCCCATGTGCCCATTCTCATCCCCGGCTTCGGTGCACAGGGCGGTACGGCTGAGGATGTAAAACATGGCTTTGTGCCGGATGGCACCGGAGCAATTGTGAATTCCTCCCGCGGCATCATCTTTGCAAGTAAAGGAAAGGACTGGCAGGAGGCGGCGCGGAAAGCCGCTCAGGAAATGGCAGCACAACTAAAAGAACTTTTCTAGGCACGGCAGCGTTTTCCTGCGTGAGCATGAGGAGAGAGCAAGGCTACGGGTTATTCAGAGATGTCCGAAAAACACTGCCGTGCCTAGTACCGCCAGATTCTCCCCTTTGCAACGGGAGCAGGAGACTCTATCCATTGGTAATCAGCGGAACCGTCTGTCCAGCGCACATCTCCGCTCTCGCTGAGAGATCCTGGAACTTCCAAATTCACCTGCAGCGTATCTCCCCGTGAAGCCTGCGAAAGATCTGTATCGCCGTAGAGATCCAGTACCTCAAGTCTCCCAAGCTCCTCGGGAATGGCGGAACAGTCGACGATACTCTGCTCTTGGGAATCTGACTCTTCTGTGTTGCAGGCATGGCGGCGTTCTGTGCCTTCTCCCCGCAATTCCCAATTTGTGACTCGGATACCCGGCGCGTTATGCACGTGGAAGCGGAGATGACGTACCCGGAAATCGGCCACCGGATCTTTCTCTATCTCAAAGGAAAAGGAGGCCAGATGTTTCCCGGCACCCTGGTCAAGACTCCCTGTACCACTCAGAAAGCTCTCAACCTGTGTAATACGTGCCTGCACAGTCTGGTGCGCAGGGTAGTGTGCGCTCGTCGGAACAATCTGGTACTGCACTGTTGGATCTACTACTTCCCCGACCATCACAAACATCTTTTTTACTTCAATCCATTCTTCAGAAAAACCTCTCTCGTGAAGCCTCCTTAGTTGTGCCTGTAACACAAACGTGCTTCCTTTGCGCTCGGGGAGTATGAGACCGCTCTGCCCCGGCTCAAATGAGACAATCCATGTTTCATCGTCCCGGTCGTACACATCCAGCTTGAGTTTGGCGATTTCTTTCCCACTTCCGGTGAAGAGATAGATACCCGAGAATGTGCGAGCTTCCCTTTCCAGAGTGACTTTGACGATGCGCAGCTCAGCCGGATTCTCCCGCGCGAAAAGCTGGAAATCTGCAATGGGCTTCCTCTGGCCTACCATAAGAAAGCTGCTCTCCACAGGAACAACACTCTCCTCTTGTGGGGATGGAGAAAGTGGTTCTTCCTCCTCCGGCTCAGGTTCTGCTTCTTCCGATTCTTCCGAGACAACAACATCTTCACCGAGCTCTGCACGCCTGTAGTACGCCAGTTCTCCTTCATGCTCCGCACGGAACACTGCAGCCAGCCGCGCCATCTGCCCCCGCGTGAGGTAGCGGTCATAGGCGAGATTCACCGGGAGGGCTGTTTTATGGTTTTGTGCTGCTTGCACATAGATCTCAAACCATTCTGCATCCGCATCTGCATACGCGGTATAGCCGTACAGCTCTCCCAGCATCTTCAGGGCCTCTGCATAGTTCACCGGATTCTCCGGACGGAAGAACCCATCGGGATACCCGGAAACAACACCGCGCTTCTTTGCGAGACACACGTACCTCGAGAACCAATCCTCTTCACGAACATCCGGGAAACATCCTGACGCATCGGAGAGGGAAACAACGATCCGTGGGTAACTCGCGAGAGCAATTTTGAGGAACTCCGCCCTGTTGAGGGTGCGCCGCGGCTGAAAGGTGCCATCGGGATTGCCCTCCACAGCACCAAGAGTGGTGAGCACACTGATACCCGCCGCCTCTGCAGGCTGGAACGGGGCATCCAGGTACATCAGGCTCTGATCCCGGTAGTCGAGAGCCTGTGCCCCCAGAGGGATGAGGAACGCACCGAGAGTGATGAGCAGCCGTCGCATCGGCGACAGTATAATATCCAATACAGAAGAGAAACAGTGGCTTTGGAACAACTCCATTGAACGGGGCAGTTCGACTTCGCGCTGCGGCGCTTCGCTCACTGTCATTCGACTCGCTTGCTAATAACCCTCGTGGTTTACCATGAGCGAGCATCTCGCGTAGCGAGTGCGAGTCGAATGGTGACCCCGGTGGGAATCGAACCTGCATTTGCCCCTTAGGAGAGGGCTGTTCTATCCATTGAACTACGGGGCCGCAAGGAAATGGTAAATGGAAATGCGGAAAAAGGGAAAGCGATAGCATCTTTTTCATTGATAGCACTTTCTCCTTACTCAATTTATTACACGCGTTTCAGCACCACAACCTCACGCCCCTCCACAGGAAGCACTTTCACTTTGTACTCCGGTACGGCCTCCTTTCCCCTCGCACCACAGACACCCAATACCTCTGCATACGCACCTTCATCCCCATTGGAAACGGGAATGAGAACACGGGGATCAATCTCATCTACCAGCTTCTGCACACGCTTGGGGTCGTCTGTAGGAACAACCAGCACATCTATGTCACCCAGAAGTTCCAGTTCGTAGTCGCTCCATTCCTGGAGCGGTGACGAAAGGAACCCGCAACGGACAGAATCAAGCTCTACAATATAGGAAATTTGTGCTCCCTCGTTGTGCCCAATGCCACGGATAGTCACATCCTGAATGTCATACTCACCCGGCCAGGAAATTGTTCCTTTCTGCGGAGCTTCCTCCGGCGTCCGAAAGAGCGTCACAAGCGCATCTGCCTTCTCCTGTTTCTCCGGAAAGACAACAACAGATCTGTTCCCCCATTCACAGCGGATAGCGGCGCCTTTCGGTGACTTCAGTACAAGCATGCGTAGATGATACTGGAGGCCAGTCTCCACGCAAAAGAAATTCATGACTTCCCCCTCCGACTAAAAGCCCCCTACTCCTCCTGCCCACTGGTCTCAATTTTTTGGATCTTTGCGCCAAGACTACGCAATTTTTCATCGAGACGGTCGTACCCGCGTTCAATGTACCGGATATCGGTGATAGCCGTTTCCCCCTCCGCACAGAGAGCTGCAATGACCATGGCCGCACCAGCCCGGATATCATTACTGGCAACTGTTCTCCCCCGCAGAGGTGTCGGGCCAATGATGAGAGCCTCATGTGCATTGAGCACTTCCACGTGTGCCCCCATTTTCTCCAGCTCATACAAATATGCCATGCGCCCCTCGAAGAGACGCTCAAAAATCCTGCTCACACCATGGGCTTGCGAGAGTGCCACCCCCATAGGCGCCTGGAGATCCGTAGGGAATCCAGGGAACACATTGGTTTTTATGCTCAGGGCACGGAGAGAAGAAAGTTCTCCATCGACAAAAAGCACACTATTGTCAATGTATTTGCATATGCCCCCCAGCCGCCGTACTGCATCGAGGAACGAGAGGAGGTGTCCTGCATCTGTGCCATGCAGCCGCACCTTGCCCTTGGTCACAATAGCCGCGAGAACGAGGCAACCTGCTTCAAGGTAGTCGAATGGAACAGTGGCAGAAACACATTGCAAATCTCGCCGGCCACGAACAATAACAGTATGAGTACCTATTCCCTCTACATCCACTCCCATAGCTTGCACCAATCTTTCCACGGCTTGCACGTGTGGTTCGGCAGCTGCGATATCGATACGCGTTTCGCCTGGGAGAAGTGCGGCGGCAAGTACGGCATTCTCTGTCGCAGTGACAGAAAACTCCGGGAGGATAACATGCGCGGGCGCCAGCCCTCCTTGCAGGTGAAGGATTTCTTCCGTGCTCATGTTTTCCGCCCCCAGCTGCTCCAGAGCACTAATGTGCGCACCAACGGGACGCTTACCGAGAACACACCCCCCTGGATATGCCATCTCCACAACTCCAAAACGGGAGAGGAGGGGGCCAAGGAGCACAATAGACCCGCGCAATTTTGAAACGTATTCAGCGGGAATGGGTTTGCTCTGCACATTGTGAGTGCGAATGCGCACAGTCCCATTCTGGAATGATGTCTCTGCTCCCAGAAAATCAAGAATGGAAAGCAAAGAACGCACATCCAACAGATCCGGCACGTTGTGCAGCACCGTTTCCCCGCTGCAGAGCAGGCTCCCTGCGATCATGGGTAGAGCCGCATTTTTGGAGCCGCTGATAGTCACGTCCCCGCGCAGTGGAATGCCTCCCTGTACGCTGTATCGAATGTCCATCTATGCTGAGTGAATGAAGATGAGGTGACTCATTGTAACGTGCCGGGGAAAGGGGCAACAGCCATGAGGCAACAGAAGTATCATTTCTGCTTAAAGAAGCAAGTATTAGCAGCGCTTTCGAGCGCGGAATTTCTGAAAAATCAACTCCGCAAAGAGCAGCAAAACCCCAACTGTAATGCAACTGTCAGCAACGTTGAAAATGGGGAATCTGCCGATCTGGAACAGATCGGTCACAGTCCCATTGTGAAGACGATCCACAATGTTTGCGAGGCCACCTCCCAGGAGGAGCCCAAACCCCACTTGGCTTTCTGCGCTACGGGCGGTTCTCAGGGCCATCACGGCAACCGCCACTGCTGCAACCGCAATCAAAATTGGCTCCGCAAGCCCCAGTTCAAGCCCAAAAGCCACTCCCGTATTCATAGATTTCTGCAACCCAACAAACGAACCAATGAGAGCGACGCGCTCATCGAGAAAACGCTCCGTAAGCACCGCAGAGCCAATACTCCCAAGAAAACTGAGGATGAATGACCCCCAAAACAGATGCATATGCCCCAAGCATACGCCCCTGATGCTTGCTTCGTCTCCTGAAAGGGGTACAATATACTCAACACTGATGAAGTAGAGTTTTCACTGTTTCACTTGATACTGAAACGGTGGTTTTTTTCCTTTCACAGTTCCACTTTCTACCACCCCTCGCCATGCGTGCATCATTCATAGCCGCAATCAACCAGATTTGTTCGGAGAAGAATGTGAGTCCCGAACAGGTGCTGGATGCCATCAGGCAGGCTATATCAACTGCCTACCGTAAAGATTTTGGGAACCGTGAGCAGGAAATCCGCGTGGAGCTTGAAGAGGGCAAAGACATGCCCACCATCCTCCTTGTGAAGGAAATTGTGGAAGAGGTGGAAAACGATAATTTCGAAATCAGTATCAAAGATGCGAGGAAAATTAAAAAGGATGCGGACGTCGGTGACGAAATCGAAATTGACGTTACTCCTACAGGGTACGGTCGTATCGCCGCACAGGCAGCAAAACAAGTCATTCTGCAAAAACTGCAGGAGGCAGAGAAACAGAGCTTGTACGAAATGTTCAAGGACCGCGAGGAGGAATTGCTCACCGCCACAGTCACAAAGGTGGAACCAAACTGGGTGACACTTGAGATCGAAGGAATGACCGTAAGTCTCCCTTGGAAAGAGCAAATACCGGGCGAGCACTACTACACAGGAAAACGCATCCGTGTGTACCTTGATAAGGTGGAGCTCACAGGGAAAGGGCCACAGCTGCGCATCTCCCGCACACACCGCGGCCTCGTACGCAAACTCCTCGAGCTTGAGATTCCGGAAGTGCGCAATGGAGATGTGGAGATAAAAGCCATCGCCCGCGATCCTGGTTTCCGCAGCAAAGTCGCTGTTGTAAGCACCGATCCGCGGATTGATCCCATCGGAGCATGTGTGGGACAGAAGGGCGTACGCATCCAGGCAGTGATGGAGGAACTCAATGGGGAGCGTGTTGACATGATTGAGTGGTCTGATGACCCTATCCGCCTCATTTCCACTGCGTTACAACCGGCAGCTATTTCCGCTGTCATCATCGTGAATGACACAGAGAATCTCGATGAAGAAGGAAGGCGCATCAAAAGGCGCGCCGCCGTCTTTGTGGAAGAAGCCCAGCGCCCTATGGCTATAGGAAAGAAGGGGCAGAACATTCGCCTGGCCACTGAGCTTTCCGGCTACGAATTGGACATGTACAACTATGAGGAATTGCCTGCCTTTAAAGCAAAACTAGCAGAGCTCACGGGCTCCGATGCACTCAAAATGCAGGGAATGAACCCAGAACAGCCTGCAGAAGGAGCCGTCCCGGACAAGAAGGCCGCCGCAGGGAAAGAAGTTGCAGAGGAAAAACCTGAGAAAGAAAAAGAAGCGAGCGGAGAACCAGAGGCAACAAAGGAGAAAGAAGATACCGGTGAGACAAAGGAGGATGGAAAGAAAGAATAATTCGGCAAGAAATACCATGTCCCGATGGTAGCGAGAGCGCTACCATCGGTTCATGCAACTTCCGGGCATCCCCCTTGTTGTTCTCGACACGGAAACGACCGGCCTTCTCCCGCGCGTGAACAGGATCATTGAATTCGCATCCGTCTTGCTGAGGGACGGAGTGATGCAGGATGAATATGAACAGCTCATTTTTGTGGAAGAAGCGATTCCGCCGCATGTAGAAGTACTTACGCGCATCAAAACAGCAGACCTCCAGGGGAAGCCACGATTGGAGGATGTGCGCGGAGATATTTTGAAGCACATAGACAAAGATGCCATCATCGTCGGGCAGAACATCACCTATGACATGGAAATGCTCAAGGGAGAAGGAATCGACCTCAGCGGTCGCCCATGGATTGATACTTCCATGCTCGCTTCGCTCGTATTCCCGGAGTTCGAGAGTTACTCGCTCGGGTACATGAGTACCATCCTCTCACTGAACCATGAACCAATGCACCGCGCACTCGGTGATGTGCACGCCACAGTGGAACTCTTGAG
>DATDVK010000011.1:0-13071 GCA_035290085.1 Candidatus Peribacteraceae bacterium | reverse complement strand
ACTATTTCCGTCGAACAGCAAAGCCCCAACGGGATATTTGGCGAATGGATTCTCATCAAGCCCGGGAACAAGCGCCTCACGCTCCGCCAGGAATCCTACACGCTGGAGGAAGCCCCTCTCGGAAACTACACGCTCCTCGTGGAACCGCCGTCGGGTGCCATCACCACCGTGCGTGTATTCATAGATCAGGATATGCTCGAGAGCTTCAGCCAGCCTCAGGCATCGTTCACGCTGGAGCAGAACACACACATCCGGCTGCGCGTGGAGTACACCTTCACGCGCGTGGGAACAGTCGGCGTGAACAGCCAGCCACCGGGAATAGGTTTTACCCTCATAGGACCGAACGATTTCGAACTCACAGGGAAAACCCCCGCTTCCTACTCTGCAATGCCAGAAGGACAGTACACCGTGACATTCGACAAAATTGAGGGCTGCCCTCTCCCAAAACCCAAGTCGGACAAGCTGATTGCAGACAGCCGCATAAACTTTTCCATCACGTTCGCCTGCGAGGGATTAGCCAACATCGATCAGCAGGAGGAATACGAACGGTCGCTCCAGTACGTCACCTCGACAATCAATGGTGTACAGGTCACGTTCGATGATGTCCCCATAGGCCAGTGGTTTGCACCGTTCGTGCATACGTCATTGAAATCCGGAATCATGTCCGGCTACCAGGACGAAGCCGGGAACCCCACGGGCAAGTACGGCCCCAGGGATAATGTGACCATTGCCCAGCTTGCGAAAATTGCCCACAAACTTGCGGGCATCGATGAAACGGAGACATACACCCCTTCCAAGAACCCCCGTGCAGAAAACACGTGGTTCTCACAGTACTTCGCTTCGGCGGAGAACCTGGACTGGCAGGTCTTCCGTGACCACCGCATAGATCCCTAACGCTCCGCAACACGGGGGGAAGTGGTGGCTACCCTCCTCCAGGCGCTCGACGTGCGCCGCTTCTGGGCACACGGTGACCTGTTCAGAGATGTCCGGAAAACCACTCCCTATGCTTCCTGCATCGAAACGGCAGCTCAGGACGGCATTGTAAGCGGCTTTACGGATGCGGAAGGCAAGCCCACCGGAGAGTTCGGACCTGACCGCCCGGTAAACCGTGCAGAGATGTCCAAAATCATCAGCACGTCCGCCGACCTGTATATCGAAACAGATGCATCCTAGGCAACGAACTCATCGGAGAGCTGTGTGATCGTTCCCGCCCCAAGAGTGAGCAGCACATCTCCCGGCCGCAGAATCTCACCTTCAAGCAGTGCCCTGGTGGAATCGAGAGACCCACCTGCTCTGCACGGGACCCCGCTCTTCTCCGCGATGTCAGAGACGAACTTCCCCATGTCTACTTTCTCTGTTTCGATGTCCGATCGTGCCTCGTAGACATCCGCAATGACGACCTGATCTGCATCTGAAAATGCAGCGACGAAATCTGCGTAGAGTTTGATGGTGCGGTCGTGCGTATGCGGCTGGAACGCACAGACAAGCCGGCGGCCCGGGTACGCGCCCTTCAGCGCAGAGAGCACCGCACGGATCTCCCGCGGATGGTGGCCGTAGTCGTCGATGACAGTGACACCTTCCCCCCACTCCCCTTTCACCTCCATCCGCCGCCAGCATCCCCGGTACCCCGCAAGCGCAGCGAGCGCTTCTCCCCTGCCGATGTGGAAGATATCCGCCAGACCCAGGACCAGTTGCGCGTTCTCCTGCATATGGCGGCCCGGCGTCTGCAGCGCGGGGAGCGGGAGATCATCCACATCGAACACCGGGCGCTGCAGCCCCTCCACCGTGTGAGCACAGTCCGCATCACCCAGATGCGTAATGACCGTGCCTTCGGCAGGCAGAAGCTCCAGAAACTCCCGGAATGCCTGCTGGTACTCTTGAACCGAGCGAAACGCATCGAAGTGGTCGCCATCTACATTCGTCATGAGAACGATGTCCGGCGAGAGGAAGTGGAAGGAGCGGCGGTACTCACAGGCCTCGAGGAGGAAGAGATCGCTCTCCCCTCTGTGCCAGTTTCGTCCCTGGAGCTCAAGCAGCTTGGTACCCACGACGACGGAAGGATCGAGCCCCGCATCCATGAGCACCCGTGCAGCCATGGCGACGGTGGAAGATTTCCCATGCGTGCCGCACACGGCAATCACACGGAAATCTTTGGAAAGTTCCCCGAGAGCACCGAAGTACGAGAGCTGCCGCACACCCAGATCGGAAGCCCGCTTCCGCTCGGGAGCATCTTTCGGAATCGCCTCGGAGTAGACGAAGAGATCCAGATCCCCGGGGAAATGCGAACCATCCTGCTCCAGAAACACAGCAATCCCCTGACTGCGCAGATCTTCTATGAGTGCACTCCCCGTCCTGTCACTCCCCATCACGGTATGCCCGGACGCGTTCTGCAGCGCCGCGTACGCGCTGAGGCCGATACCCCCGATGCCGCTACAGTAGATTTTCATGAGTGGTGGGAATACTAGAGTACTAGAATACTAGGACAAGAAACTCCCCGGGAGAAAAAGCTCCCGCATTATTCTCCATCCTAGTACTCTAGTATTCTAGTACTCTAGCCCCATGCGCTACCAGGGAACCGAACCCATCAGCAAGCAGCTGACCATTGTCATCGGACTGACAGTGGTGGGATTCATGGCGTTCGGCCTGGCACTCTCCTACTACCGGAACGCGCTCTTCGAGCAGACGCTGCTAAACATCCAGAACCAGAACGATCTCCTGCGGGAGAAAATCACTCTCGGGTACAGAGACCTCGAGTACTACCGCTCTGCACAGTATAAAGATAAGTACGCGAAAGAGAACCTGGGACTCATGAGCCCCGGCGAGAAAGCACTCGTCATCACGGAAGAAATGAACGTAGTGAGCTTCCCTCTCACTGACTCCGGCATCCTCAATGCTGAACAGCAGGAAGCCACGTACTTGGAACTCCTCCGGCAGATGCCAGTCATCGAACACTGGAAGCTCTTTCTCTTCCACCACAAGAAAATCGAAGAACTGAAGAGGGCGCTCTGAGCGGAGTTCTCCTGAAGCTTTCCCCTGCAAGTGCTTGCGGGTGTCCTGACGCTCATGCATACTCCATTCCCGACGCGGGGTGGAGCAGTCTGGTAGCTCGCGAGGCTCATAACCTCGAGGTCGCCGGTTCAAATCCGGCCCCCGCAACCAATTACTTCAATCGCGTATTGGGGGAGAAATTTCTTGCATGGACGGTGGAGTTCCGTAGAATGGTTTGGCTATGGCTCATAAGAAAGCTGGCGGATCTACTAGTAACGGCAGAGATAGCAATCCAAAGTACCGCGGCGTAAAGCGTTTCGGAGGCCAAACTGTGAGCGCAGGAGAAGTACTCATCCGCCAGAAGGGTTACTGGTACCGGCCGGGTGCAAACACACATGTGGGAAAGGACTGGACCATTCATGCCTCCGTGGATGGCATGGTGGTATTCAGCAAGAAACAGATGAAAAAATTCAACGGGAAACGAGAGCACTGCACATTTGTGCGCGTGGAACCATGCGCACAGTAGGAAGCAGGAAGCAGGAAGCAGTAAGCCGCTTGCTGCTCACCGCGTATCGCTTCCCGCTCAAAGAACAATCCATTTTCTCTTGCCCCCCGGTATCAGGTAGCATGGATGCACTATGACTGAACTGGGAGGACTGGATATCGGCTCACCCGATGAAGGGGTCGCAGGTGCTCCTGAAGCACTCAGCGAAGAAGCCAAGCAGCGGTTTGCCGCCGCAGCCGCAGCGATGCAGCAAATCCGCCGTGAGGAGAAGCAATCCAGGAAACGCGACGATCAGGTTGCCCGCACCATCATCCAGTTCCTCGGACAGGACAAGTACGCGCATCTGTTTGTCCTCATCTCCCGCCTTGTCGCCCGTGATTGTCCGAGCATCTTCATTCTTGCCGTTCTCTCGCTCATACATGAAGGATGCCTGAGAGAAGTGAAAGAGTACCTCCACAGCATGGGGCATAAATCTGCCGAGGAAACGGTGGACGAAAGTACTGCTATCACCACATCCGGAGAACTCGATCCGCAGATGAACAGGGATCTCATTGCATGGATTACTCGCATGCAGCTCGTGCTCTCGTTCGCACCGGAGAAAATTCTCCTGCAGCTCATGATCGACGAGAAGAATATCGATGGAACCGTGCTGCAGCTCTCCACATTCGTCGTGAAAGACTTCTTTGAAATCCACGGGAAGAAACAGAAGTTCGAGACAATCCAGCCGCTCACAGGAAGCATTCTCCAGGCAGTCTTCGAACCGTTCATTGCCACGGTGAAACAGGCATTCATCCAGCAGAAATCACCCAGGGCTATGCCTGCGGAGGAGGAAGAGTAGGGAACGGATACTCCGCAATCGGCGTCTGTTTCCTGCCATCGATCTCCGCGAAGAGGCGCAGGCGATCTACGGGAATAGCGAATGCCGAGCCCTCCAGTGCCTTGAGAACTTTTTTCTTCTGCACCGCGAACCGCTGAGGATGCTCGATGCGGGCGAGCGTGATGTGCGGCGAGAATGGCTTCCCGCTCGGCCAGGGGCACAGCTTCCTCAGCCTCGCAAGCTCCTCGGAGAATGCAATGTCGAGGAAGAGCACCCTGTCCTCTCCCCGTGCCTGCACGCCGGAGTGCGATCCGGTACGCAGGCGTGATCCAAACGTGGAAACGCCGGTACACTTCATGGTGAACGGTTTGCTCTTCAAGGCAATGTTCTCCATCTGCTTCACAATCTGATGGTACTCAATCTCCATCACTTCCTGCCAGAACTGGAGCGTGAGATGCGGTGACGCCGCATTCTGGAACCGCAGGATATCTGCAAATGGTTTCAGGGCTTCCTGCAATGCCTGGAACTGCCATTTTGCTTCCCGCTCAAGAGGGAGAGCAACAAACACCCGTTTCAGGGGAAAAGAGAGAGCAAACATCAGACAAACCAAATGTACTCCGTGGCACGAACCGCTACAATATCCTCCCCCATGGAGAGGAATGCACCCATCAAACGCTACGAAGGCCCCCTTGTGCAACAGTTCTTCGATGCACTGCGTGACAGTAACCAGCAGGATACGATCCGCCGCATACGGGAAGGAGGCATTCACATGCTCATCCTCGGCTTGTTCCTGCGCGCAGGCATTTTCTTCCAACTGGAAGGAAACTGGGATCAGTTCGCCGCGGTCATTGAGCAGAGCAGCGTTCTCCAGGAACCCGCGCGTTTTCAGTCTGCAGACACTTTCCTGCAGGACATAGATGCCCTCCAGTCAGACACAGCGCAGCAGCTGAGAACGGTTGTGCAGGCAGCCCCTGCCGCCGCCGGGCGCATTATCTCTTCAGAACACTCAGAAACGCCTCCTGTGTGAGAGTGATTTTCCCCATCTGCTTGAGGCGCTTCTTCCCCTTCTTCTGCTTCTCCAAGAGCTTGCGCTTCCGGGTGACATCTCCACCATACAGGTACCCCGTCACATCTTTCCTGTACGCGGACAAGGTCTCCCGCGCTACGACTTTCGCCCCCACCGCTGCCTGGATGGGGATTTGATACTGAGCCTTGGGGAGAACTTCCTTCAGCTTCTTACAGATAATTGCTCCCACACTATGGGATTCTGATTTGTGCACGATAGTGCTCAGAGCCTCCGCAGGCTCTCCGAGAAGGAGAATCTGCAGTTTCACGAGATCCCCTGCACGGCACCCGATCGGCTCGTAGCTCATGGAACCGTACCCTGCAGTTGCCGACTTCAGCCTGTCGAAGAAATCAAGGATGATACCCTGGAGCGGGACCTCGAAGCGCAACAGTGCAAGATCGGCATCCAGATACTCCAGAGACTGGTACATTCCCCGGCGGTCCTGCACAAGCTGCATTACGGGACCAACATCTTCCTTGCGACAGAGCACTTCCAATCCCACCCACGGTTCGCGCACCTCTCCAATAAACGTTGGATCAGGAAAATCCGCAGGATTGCTGATGAGGGCTATCGCGGGTTCGTCTGCCTTAAGCAGACTCGTACGCACCACCTCTCCGGGATTCCTGGACTGAAGCTGTACCTCGTACTGCACGCTGGGGGCGGTGATCACCAAATCACAGTCGTGTTCCCGCTCCAGACGCTCCTGGATAATATCCATGTGCAGAAGACCCAGGAAACCACAACGGAAACCATTGCCGAGTGCCGCGTTGCGCTCCGGCTCCATGAAGAGTGCCGCGTCGTTCAGCGAAAGTTTCTCCAGTGCGTCTCTGAGCTGCGGATACCCGTCGGCTTCGGACGGATACAGTCCTGCGAAGACCATCGGCTGCACCTTCTTATATCCCGGGAGAGGCTGGAGATCCTTCTTGCCTGCAATCGTATCTCCCGTATGCACATTGGCGACATCTTTCGCGCCTGTGACAACGTAGCCGATTTCACCCGCGTAGAGTCCTGGATCCGAGGCGTACTTCGGAGCGAAATGGCCGATATCGAGCACCTCCGACTCGTACTGCGTACCGAGAAGAAATACCTTCTGCCCCTTCCTCAGGCTTCCTTCCACCATGCGCACATACGCCACCGCTCCGCGGTACGGGTCCATGACCGCATCGAAAATGAGAGCACGTGCATCGGCAGAAGAGGAGACAGAAGGTTTCGGAACCCGATCGATGACTGCCTTGAGCACATCCTCTACTCCCCTCCCATCCTTGGCAGAAATCCGCAGAATTTCCTCCCTCCTGCACCCGAGGAGATGCAGTACTTCCTCGGTGACACGTTCGGGATCCGCGGCAGGGAGATCGATTTTATTGAGAACCGGCACGATGGCGAGATCGTGTTCGAGTGCCATGGAGAGCACAGCGAGCGTCTGCGCCTGAATACCCTGCGAAGCATCCACAAGGAGAATAGCCCCCTCGCAGGCAGCGAGCGATCTGCTCACCTCGTAGCGGAAATCCGTGTGACCGGGCGTATCAATAAGATTGAGCTGCACACCCTTATACTGCATGCGCACAGGCTGCAGCTTGATAGTGATGCCGCGCTCGCGCTCCAGATCCATGGTATCGAGGAGCTGCTCTTTCATCTCCCGCTTCTGGAGCGTCCCCGTACTCTCGATCATGCGGTCAGCCAGCGTCGACTTGCCATGATCAATATGCGCAATGATGCAGAAATTCCTTATTTCCATACGACAGTATTATGATGCCTGCTCTGAGCGACGCCGAGCTTGTCGAGGGGAGCCGAAGGGCAGAAGTTCCTGATTTCCATGCCAAAAACAGCCTACCGTCTCTCCGGAAATAATGCGATAAGATCGCTCACAGAGTTCCGCCCCCCGCGTTCTCTGAACCGGGAAACGGCGTGCCTTTCGTCTCGCCGTCGGAAGATGACAGCGAGACGTACTCCTCCACTTCTCCCTGCACAATCTCTTCGGCAAGAGTACCCGCCTCTGTCTGGGAAGCAACTTGCGCCTCTTCCCCACCGCTTCCGGACCACCACTCTTTCATACCGTTCCACCATCCCTGCACCGTTTCCGATGCCGAACGGAAGTACCCTTCCACCTCCTTGATGATCCCGGGAACGTTGAAGAGGGCAACGATCGCCGCTCCCTGCCACCCGATCAGCAACCCCGTACCGATGACGGCAATGGCCAGACGGTGCTTCTTCAGGAATGCCATAACTTTACTCTCCTCTTCCGGTGTCATCTGCTTCTCCATGCGCCCCTGGAAATCGTACAGCACAGCCTCCTGCTTCAGCAGTCCCTGGAGCGACTCGAGTTCGGACCTGTTCTCCTCGGAGGTCTGCTCACGGAGCAGCTGCTGAACCTCCTGGAGCTTATCCTGCGCTATAGCCTCCTTCACGCCTGCTCTGAGCGCTTCTGGAGTATCGAAGCGGGGATTTTCAAGCTCGAGACTGCGGATGAGCGCCTGCCGCAGCGCGGCGGCACTCTGCTCAGGAAGCTGCTCCCAGGAAGCCTGTGGTGCTGGAGCATTCTCAGGCATACTCAGACGGGAACGGAAGCATTCGCCTCAAGGAGGAGATGGCGCACTTTTGTGAGACCCGCAAGACCTTCCAGATCTTCCCGGGACCGCACGGAGGGGAAGAGCACTTCGATGAGCGCACAGAGACCCAGAGCACCCATACCGAAGTACACGACGGGAAGCGACTCATGCGGGAGCCTGGCCAGCGCCTTCGGATTGATCTCCTTCCCTCTCTGCAAATCGCCAAGCACGCTGAGTACGAAATCGCGTACTTCCGGATGCGCGTCGGAAGCGACAAGACGCATCCGTACGACAAGTTCCGACGTGCTTTCGAACGATGTGAGTTCCTCATCCTCCACAGCACATGCTCCTGCCAGAGCAGAAGGCAACTTTTCGAGGAGCTCCCGCTCAGAAGGACGAAGGTAGAGCGTTGCCATGCGAAGCGAGCATAGCAATTTACCTGCCTCTTACAAGACTTCTTTGAGTACCCGCTCACCTGCTTCCACCTTCTGCCAGAGGCGCTGTCTCCTGCCGTGTGCGGGTGTCTCCGAGATGAGCGCGCGCAGGGCATCCAACTTATCCCCCTCTGCCTGCGGAATGACGTCGAGCTCCAATCCCAGAGCCAGGGCAACAATGGCACCGTGGTAGCGCTGCGTGAGGACAAGAGATCCCCGGGTAACGGAGGAAACCAAATCGTGCAGTGTTCGCACGGGGACAACGGTGCCCGGAATCCGGAGAGATGCCAGGAGGGACTGGCAGTATGCGCTCTCGGCAGAATCATCCGGCTTCAGTGAGAGAATGCAGACGTGCTCAAAGCGGCCAGACTGGAGGAGCCGGCTGAGATGTTCCCTGAGGAGTGCATCGGAATTATTCCTTGGGATGACTACGAGAACCTTCTGCGCACTAAGATCGATTTTTTGCTCTTCCACCAGCGAAAGAACAGGATCGAATGTCTCTTGCACATCCGCGCGACACCTCCACGTTCGCACCCGTACAGCAGACAGGGGATCCCTCACGGAAATGAAGTGCGCCGAGCGAACGGCGGACCGTGCAAACCACTCCCCCATCCTCGTGCGGAAAGGCCCGATTCCCTGGTAGGCGAGGATGATGCGCTTATGCAGGACACGGGCAGAAAGCACATGCACCCACCAAAGAAAACACGCCCGCACCGACTCCGTGTCGGTGAAGAGCGATCCCCCTCCAAGCACTATGCCATCACTCCCCCGGAGTGCCCGGAGCGTCTGCAGCCAGCGCAGAGAGAGCAGTGATCGTACTCCCCCGGGCAGGCGCGGCAGTTCCTCCCGCCCTGGATGTGCAGAGACAACACGCCACTGTACCTGCGGGAAACGCAACAAAAAATACTCCCGGAGCGCTTCGTCTCCCAGATTGCCAACGCCGTAATTTCCGACGAGCAAATATGTCACTCCCGCACTATACCGTTCTTCCGCTCACCAGCCTACGCCCCGCATGTCATTCCAAGCCTTCCGCGCAGCTCATCAAAACATGCTCTATCGAGGGACGCGGGGCTGCGGCCGGCGAGATCGGCTATCGTTCAATTTTCGGAACGCTCTGTTTGTGAAGCACGCGGGGCAGAGCAGCCGCACTTTGTTGAACGGGTAAACCCATGGATAGCTACTGTGCCTCTTTCTTCTTCTCTGCCTTCTCCTCCTCTTTTTCCTCCACTTTCTCCACCGCTTCAATTCCCTCCTTCTTCTCTTCTACAGCAGTAGCAATTGCGAACTCTTCCGCAGTGGTAAAGCGCTCGCCCAGTCGCGCCGCTTTCCCGTGGCGGCCACGGAGGAAGAAGAGCTTGGCACGGCGCACAGCCGCCACCTTCTTCACATCAATTTTCTCAATCAAGGGTGAATGCAGAAGAAATACCCTCTCCACCCCCACTCCAGAGGCAATGCGGCGCACCGTGAACGTGCTGTCCGTGGGAGTAGCCCCCTTGTGCACAGCAACGATCAGCCCCTCAAACACCTGGATTCTCTCCTTGCCCTCCTCCTGCCCTTCCAGAATGCGCTCATGCACGCGCACAGTGTAGCCTGGCCGTATGTCGGGTCGCTGTTTCACATACGAAGCCGCCTGCTGGTGTAAGACGCTTGCCAAAGCCGAAATAGATTACCGATGCCCAAAGGACGTGTAAAGCAAAAAGTCAGGAAGGACGGAGTTAGGGTTAGGGCTAGGATTAGGTTTTGATGAGGATGTGGACTTGTTGTTCTTAGCTGAAAACCTTCAGGAAAACGCATGAAGCAAATTTACGTGTCCAACAAATTCCAAGCATTTTTTCCTAGCCCTAATCCTAACCCTCCAGCATCTACTGCTTTCCTTTCGCCTCATCTATCTGCTTCTGGATGACGTTGTGCACATTCAAATTGCGGGGATCGCTGAGAATGTCGGAGATGAACCGATCCTTCAGGCTGAGGCGGTACAGAAAGTCCGCCTGGGAGAAGATGGAATACTTCACATTCTTCAGACTCGAATCCTGGAGGAGGAGCGCCTCGAGCATCTCCTTCTTCACATCTCCCACAACTAAGAGATCAACCTTCGTATCTGTTCCGACGAACACACCAGCAAGGACGATGAGATCGACACCCGGGAGTTTCTTGAGACTGGCCACAATGGGGCTGTCTGCCTGCACCTCTTTGGCAAACATGCTCTTGAGCTCCGGGAAGAGCGGAAACTCCAAATCGATGCGGTAGTACTTCTTCCTGTTGCGGTGTCTGGCACGCACAAGTCCGATGCGGCGCAGGTTCTCGAGCTCCCGGCGGATGGAGTTGATCTGTTCATGGAGCAGCCGCGTGAGTTCACGGATGTAGTATTCCTCCTCTGGATGAAGGAGGAACGTCGAGAGGAGTTTCACTCTCGTCTGCGAACTGAACAATGCTTTCAGAATAGTGGAAGCCATACCTGCCCTATGGGGGGAATGGAAATGTACACAAACTGTACTCATGAACACATGTATAGTGCAAGAAAAGTGATCAATATAATGAATAAAATTTTTATTCAAGCTTTAGCGCTTATACAAAGCAAAAACATCACATATATCACTGAAATAGCCCCCTGTCATGAATAAAAAAAATACTCATCTTTGAATGCATTATGTGTTCTGGAAACAATTCTTGGCACCCCCCAAACAGGAGGTTCTGCGAGAATCGCATAGGTACATACATTGTCTCCGAAGGGGAATTTTGCTATAATTACATGAATGCCTACACAAAAAAAAATTGTCGCTGGCGCGCTTGCCTCTGCCGTTCTCCTTTGGATTGGAGGAACACACGGACTGGAAGCTTTGCACATGGGAATACCAAAGGCACAGGCTGCAACAGACCTGAGCCAGATTTTCACAGGCCTGACAGGCTTTCTCTCCTTCGTTGTTACAGCAGCTAATCTCATCGGCTTCATCGTGTTCCCCATCCTGGAAGTTCTTTTGAATCCCCGGTTCTTTCTGGAACTCCATGGGGCCAATGAAACCGTCATCCATCAGATCTGGCAGGTCTCCAGGGAAATCATGAACATTATTTTTGCGTTCATGCTCGTCGTCGGGGCATGTCTTACCGTCGTGACTGCCAAGAAAGACATTATCAGCCGCTTTGCAATCAAATTCGTCCTCGGAGTTATTCTCGTCAACTTCTCCTGGTTCTTCCCGCGCATCATCCTGGACGTAGGCAACGTGCTCGCCGCCACCATCTACAAGCTCCCCGACCTCGTCTCCACCACCTGCCGGTATTACGATATCAATGGCAATATTCAGACACCGTGCAAATACCCCTACGACTTCAGATTCTTCGATGAAGCGGCAGCCATTGCACCCACCGCAGCCGCACTCGGATATGAATGTCCTCTGGAAGTAGTCTGCTACCGCGTACAGGGGCTCGCCAACAACACAAACACTGCCCCAGGTATCTTAAGCGGCCTCATCTTCAACCATGGAAAATTGCCGGACCTCGCAAAAGTGCAGAACTTCAACGGCGGAGGAACGCCCGCCACGAACCCACTGGATCAGATATCGTTCTTCCTCATGTTCCTACTGAACACCGTGTTCCTGATATCGCTCTCCGTGGCACTCACCCTCGCCCTCGTAGCCATGATGGTTGCATTCATCATACGCATCCCCATCCTGTGGCTCACCATGGCGTTCATGCCGTTCATGTTCCTGGGATTCGTGGTCGGCGACCTCATGGGAAACTTCAACACCATGAAAATCTTCAAGAAATTCGTCGCTGCAGCCTTCCTGCCTGCAATAGTTGCCATCCCGTTCACCGTGGGATTCATTGTCCTCAATGCCATTGCATTCTCCCCGCCCGTAAGCTCAGCAACCATCCTTGGAGAATCACAGGGTAGGTTCCTCCCCGGCATAGATAACCTCTGGGTCCTCCTGTGGCAGATCACGACGATTCTTCTCATCTGGAAAGGATTCTTTTCAGCACTCGCCATCGATGAAATCTATGTAAACGCCACACAGGGGATAAAGAGCATAGGCTCAAGCCTCGGCAATTTTGTCGCCCGCGTACCTTTGAATGTCCCATTCCTCCCTGGCCCGATCAACCCGGCAACCGGCAAGATGGATAGGAAATCACTCGGAGAAGCATCCGGGTTTGTCAGTGGCCTGAGCGGCCTCGCAAAACAGGGCAAAGGTCTCGATCCCAAATCAGTGATGGCACTCCTGAATGAGGGGAACCAGGGAATGGCAGACAAAAACGTTGTAAAAGATATTCGCAGATCCTCGAATTTCGGCGACGCAAAGAGCGCAGCGAGGAACGGAAACATGGACGAACTCATAAAAGCAATGAACAGACTGGGCGACAACTTCAATAAGAATCTCTCAGCCGAGCAAAAGATTGCAAACGTCATGGCGGCCCTTGCACAAGATGGCATCCGCCTCAGCCCAGGCCAGAAAACAGAACTGACAAACAAACTGGGAGGTACAGGAACAGGTACAGGACAAGCGGGACAAGCAAGAGGCACAGGAGGCGGAGGAGCACCGGCTGCATCACCGTAATCCTTCTCTCTGCACTCCATGGCCACCCCACGACCCACCCAGCCAGAGGCAGAAGCGAGACGGGCTGCTGAACGCGTTAAGCAGCAGGCCGGCGATATGCTGAAACCCGCTCTCTTCGACCGCCTCACAGGGCAGGAATCTACTGAGCAGCCGCGTGCGCGCCAAGAG
>DATDVK010000010.1:0-10569 GCA_035290085.1 Candidatus Peribacteraceae bacterium | reverse complement strand
GGAGGTTCTGCTCCCCCCATGCACGGGCGACAAGGTTGATGGATTCGGTGCAGTTCTTCGTGAAGACGATCTCGCGGGGATACTTCGCATTGATGAATGCGCCTACTGTCTTGCGGGCTTCTTCGTAGCGGAGCGTGGCCCGTTCCGTCAGTGCATGCATACCGCGGTGCACGTTCGCGCAGTAGGTGCGGTAGTACTCGTTCATCGCTTCTATGACTGCGTCCGGTGTTTGTGCGGTGGCGGCGCTGTCGAAATACAGGGGGGCATCTTTCCCTGCGAACACCGAGAACTGCCGCCGCACCGCCTGGACATCGAGTGCCATAGAGGCCTATGGTAGCATGTTTGGTGCCTCTCATGCCTCTTTACAGGTGTTTTCTCCCGTTTTCTCTGCTAGGCTTGCTCAGGTTTACTGCGTCTCCTTTTCTATGCAACAGAAGACAATCCAAAGACTTTCCATTGCCCTTTTCGTCTCTCTCCTCCTGTGGGGAATCTACACATTGCTCGTGTACCTGGGTGTGCCGGTGCACGATTCCGTGCTTCTCAGCGGGGAAGCGCAGGAGCGCCTGAAGCAGTTCTGCGAAGCGGAAGAGCTCGCATGTCGCGGGCTCTTTGCCCTCTTCCCCATGGTCGGGCGGACATTTGAACGCCTGCGTCCTCTGCTGTGGTACGGCATTTTCAGCGCGGTAATCTATGCAGCGCTCCTTTTCTGGATGGGTGTGCGCACGGGGCGGTTTGCATTACAAATGCGGCTGCGTCCGTGGCATGTGGCGGCGTTCTTCCTCCTCGCGCTCTTCGGCATCTTCACCACCATCAGCCTCGGAAGCACGGAAGCCCCCACAACGTCCGGCATGCAGACCGTGCCGCTGCGGCGGATAGTGGAACCGAATCCTCAGGTATACCGCGATGTCGGTCCTGAATCTCTGGCACTACTGCAGGGAAACTTCCAGCGGCTGCAGGATGCCGGGTGCCTTGTGCCGGATGGCCAGTTCACGTCTGCTGCAAAGCAGTACCTCATTTCACCCCGCTGCATCTACGGTTCATTCATCTCGAAGGTTCTCCTGCAAGTGTTCTTTATCTCTCTCGTCCTCTTCGAACTCCTCGTGCTCGGGCATTTCCTTTTCACGCTGCTCAAGCTCCGGCACGAAAGCCTTTTTGTGGAAGGTATGCTGAGCATGGCCCTTGGGGCGTGTGCATGGGTTGTATTCCTCTGGACACTTGCGGTCATGGGTATACTCACTGCGACAGCCGGTTGGGTACTCATTGTCGCGCTGCCGATCCTCTGCTACCGCCATGTGCTCTTTTGGGTGCGTGCATTCTTTCAGGAGTCCGTTCCGGTTTGCCAGCCATGGCATAGTGCCTCTGTCTTTTTCGTGTGGTTGCTTGTGAGCTATCTCGCGCTCAATTTCCTCAATGTTGTACGGCCGTTCCCCATCGGGTGGGATGATCTTGGGAGCTACATCAACCGGCCGAGACTCATGGTGAGCTATGGGAAGTTCATCTTCTCCATGGCGCCGTTTGTGTGGGAGTACCTCTCCTCGCTCGGGTTCCTCCTCTTCGGGTACAGCAGCGTCTTCGGTGCTACGGCATCCATGCTCATCAACTGGATGGCCGGTCTCCTTGCAGTTCTCACTGTTGTTGCCTTTGGGACGGTGTTCCTTGGTCGCGGGCGGGGCATCCTTGCCGCAGTGCTCTACTACACGCTGCCCATGGTGGGTCACTTCTCCTTCGCGGACATGAAGATCGATAACGCTGTCTTCATGTGGGGGGCGCTGGGTATGCTTACTCTGTTTCTTTTTCTCTTTCCCAAGGGGGAATCGGAAGAATCCGCACCGGTGCGTACATTCCGATGGCTGGTTCTGTGCGGCGTGTTCTTTGGTTTTGCGTTTGCAACCAAGCCGACAACCATCATGGTCATTACAGCGGCCGGTGCCGTGCTCATGGGTGCGCTGTTCCACTGGTACGCGTTCATAGGATCGGTGCTTCTTGTCATCGCTGTGTTCGGTAAGAGAGGGCTCCTTGGCGTTCATGAAATTCTCGAGCGTATTTCCGGGAATCCGGATCTCATCTCGCAGAATGCGTTTGTTCTCGTCGCATTGATCCTTGGTATTTCAATGATCGGGTTTGGAATTGTGAAACGGAAAGAGAATATTCCGCTTGCCCTGAAGTCCATCGGCGTCCTCATGGCTGCCATGGCTCTCTCCATTGCACCGTGGATTGTGCATAACAATTTCCTCATGGGGAACATCATTCCCCGCATGGAACTCGGCGCACCCAACTACCTCACGCCGCTCATGGACATTTCAGGTTCCGCGAGTGCAGAGGGCCACCGTGAAGTGCGGAGTCTGCCCGAGGATCTGAAAGTAGATCTCAGTGATCCTGCCTGTACTCCCACAGGCGACAAGGAAGAACTTGGCCGGTACTGGGGGTTCCGTCAGGGGTGGGGGCACTACCTCAAGCTGCCGTGGCGTTTGGTGATGAATCTCGACAGTGCAGGGTACTACGTCACGACGATGCCGGGACTCCTGCTCTTCCCGCTCCTCCTTCTCCTCCCGTTCTTCTGGCGCAAGGAGAACAGGTGGGTCCGCTGGCTCTTTGCGGGCACGCTCTTCATGTTGCTGCAGTGGACATTCCTGGCGCGTGGTATTCCCTGGTACGGCATTGGCACATTCCTCGGTCTGGTGATCGGCCTTGAAGTGCTGTTCATCAAAGCGCCCGATCTCCCAAGCCGCAGCGTGATGAGTGTGCTCCTCTGCTTCTGGCTTCTCATCGTCTTCAACAATCGCTTCTGGCAGTACGACATGCAGAAGAACCTCTTTGAGTACCCTATGGGCAAGGTCTCGTACGAAACGCTCCGCGAACGCACCATTCCGCACTACGATGACATTGCTGATATTGTTCTGGATCGGTACGAGAAAGTATCTGATCGCCCGTACCTCTACCGTGTCGGGACATTCATTCCGTACTTTATTCCGCGCAATCTGGAGATCATAGGAGCGGCTGACCACCAGCTGGACCTCTTCAACTGCATCTACCAGGAGCGGGATCCCAAGCTTACCACGGCGAGGCTCAAATCACTCGGATTCAATAGCATTATCTTCGATACGAACACGGCGACAATTGAGCGGAATCCGCAGGGGACACTCCACAAGAAGGTGAGTGATTTTGTGAACTACCTCAACAATCCCGAGAGTGGTATGCAGATTGTTCTGAATGATCCGGGAGCGGGGGTATCCTTTATCCTCATCCCATAATCCTATGAGCGAGAAACGTCGTATCGTCGCTGTCATCCCCGCGTACAATGAGGAGACGAGAGTGACACATGTCATTACTTCCGCAATGGAGTACGTCGATACGGTGATTGTGGTGGCGGATGGATCAAAAGACGGTACGCCTGCGGTGGCGGAGAAAGCGGGAGCGCTCGTTATTCAACATGTGGATAATTGTGGTGCCGGTGCGGCAACAATGACGGGCATTGAGGCGGCGCGTGCGATGGGAGCCGACATTGTCATTACGCTCGATGCGGACGGGCAGCACGATCCGCACGATATTCCCGCCATGCTCCAGCCGGTGCTCGATGGCAAAGCAGATATTGTTTTTGCCAATCGCTTTGGCGTACGCAACCGCATCCCTTTCATCCGCCGTGTGTTCAATGGCATCGGGAACATTCTCACGTTTGCCGTCACAGGGAAATGGGTTTCCGACAGCCAGTGCGGGTTTAAGGTATTCGGGCCGAGGGCCGTGCGCGAGATCGATATCCGCATGAGCAGGTATGAATTCTGTACCGAGATTGTCCGGGAATCCGTGCAGCGGCACTGGCGTATGAAGGAGATCCCTACGAAGGTCATCTATTCGGAGTACACGATGGCGAAAGGCCAGTCCTTTGCCTCCGGCGTGAAGACGGCACTGAAAATATTACTGCGGTCTTTCCTGCGGTAGGGTTGGCCCGTCCGGGCCAATAGGGTGGTGCATTCCCCCTTCCCGGGATACAATCGGTCCCATGCACCTCACTGCATACCAAATCATTGCGCCCCTTGTCTCATTTGTTGCGATTGTGTACGCATGGAATCTTGTGTTCAAGCAGAAGAAAACGGTGTGGGAGGCGATTCTGTGGACGGCGTTCTGGTCTGCGATTGCGTACATTGCCATTGAGCCGGATTCCATCACGTACCTCACGATGGTGACGGGCATTAAGAACAGGGAGAACGCCGTGCTCGTGACATTCCTTGGTATCCTCTTCTTCATCGTTTTCTACCTCGTCATACGGCTGGAGGAACTGGAACAGCGTCAGACACGCCTTATTCGCAAGATCGCTCTCCAGAAGAAAGGGCTATCTGTCGAAGAGGAGGACGATAAGCGTTAATATGTCTTACATGGAAGGAAAACCTGCGGTTTTCCTTCCATGGGCCATCCTTTCCCTTCAAGGTGTGGCTCCAGGCAGGCGGAGCCTGCCTTCGCCACTTTCGTTCCTATGATGAGGAAAATTCTCCTGCTATCGCCGTACTGGAAAGAAGAGCACCGATGGATGGTGAGCTCAGTGAAGCTCGCGGATCTCTGGCAGCGCCTTGGCTACAGTGTCACCGCCGTGTGCATGGGGCCGCAGACGAAGGTGGAGCGGATTTCAGACACGCTCACGGTCCACTACCGGAAGGATTTCTTTCTGCCCGATCCCTGGAACTACGGCATCGCCCTGGGGTTTGCGGGATATGTGCGGCGTCTTGTGAAGAAAGAAAACCCGGACATCATCGTTGTGAACAAGCTTCTCTTCTGGTCTTCCCTCTCTATTATCCCTCTCCGTCTCACAGGCAGGAAAGTGCTCCTCGCAACGGACGCATTCGTCGGCATGACCTGGTGGCCGAGGGGGTGGTTCCCACGTGTGTGCAGCGCTCTCTATGCCTGGACGCTTGGCTGGCTCCTCCTCCTCTTCGCATCGCAGGTCATCACATTCCATCCGCAGCCGCTGAGGCTCCTCCGTCTGCTCGGCATTGCACGCAAGACTCATGTCATCCCGACGGGTATCGATCCTGTGCCGTTTCATCATGATCATGCACATCGGGAGGGGGCCATCGTCACGTACATCGGTCGCCTGGAATCCGTGAAGGGAGTCGATGATTTTCTTGCGGCGGTTGTTCCTCTGAAAAAGGACTATCCCCATCTCAAAGTGCAGGTGGTCGGTTGGCATAAGAAGGGGCATTCGCTTGTTGCCCGGTACGGTGGCGATGTTTCCTTCACAGGGTTACGTGCAGACATTCCTGCGGTGCTTTCTACCACAGAGATCTTCGTACTCCCGAGTTACAGTGAGGGCTTAAGCAATGCACTCATGGAAGCCATGAGCAGCAGCTGCGCCTGCATCGCGAGCGATGTGGGAGGGAACCGTTTCCTCATCCAGAATGGCGTAGCGGGTTTCCTCTTCCCCCCAGGGGACAGGGAGGCTCTGCGCTCCCATGTCCGCCGTCTTCTCGATGATCCTGCCAAATGCCGTTCCCTCGGGAAGGCAGCACGTGCACGTATAGAGGAGTACTTTTCCTGGGATGCCATTGGAAAGCAGTACGGCCAGTTCTTCCAGGATTTTCTGGCACTATGAAGAAACGCATCGTCATTCTCTCGGCGTTCGCGACCCCACTGCGAAGCGGAGCCGAAGCCTGCAGCGAAGAGGTGCCTTCTGTCCTGAAGGATCGCTTTGACCTTGTGCTCATCACTGCGAGGATGCGTAGCAATCTTCCAAGGAGAGGAGTGCTGGAGAGCGGTGTTCCCATTCTCCGTCTGGGGTTTGGATGCAAACTTGATAAATGGCTGTTCCCGTTCCTTGCACCCGTTGCCGCTGCGAGACAGCATCCTCACATCATCCATGCCGTACTGGAATCCTATGCGGGGCTCGCACTCGTGTTTTGTCGTTTCACGGCACCGCGAGCCAAGCGTGTACTCACGTGCCAGAGTACGAATACGCAGCTCCTTGTGCGGACGATGCACCGCTCTGCAGATGCCGTGACGGCTATCAGTTCCGCTCTCGTGGACCGTGCGAGGAAGTGTGGGCGGAGAGACATCACTCTCATTCCCAACGGCCTTACGCTGCAGGATATTCCCCGCGCAGCCAAGGTGCCGGGTCGCGTCCTCTTCGTGGGAAGGCATGAGAAGATGAAAGGTATCGACACGCTTCTCTGTGCATTTGCGCAGGTCAGGCATCCCGGCGCGCATCTCCATCTCGTGGGCAGTGGTTCGCAGAAGAAGTCATATGAGAAGTTTGCCGATGAGCTTGGAATTGCAGACCGCACCACGTTCCTCGGGTATGTGCCGCTCCCGGATGTGTACCAGGAGTTTGCGGAGGCGCAGGTGTTCTGTGGACTCTCCCGCAGCGAGGCGCTGGGCAACGTCTTCCTGGAAGCGCAGGCTGCGGAGTGCGCAGTCATCGGCACGCGCGTGGGCGGCATTCCGGACATTGTGGAAGACGGGAAGAACGGCGTACTCGTGGAACCGGATAACGTCGCACAGGCTGCGCATGCTATAGAAAAACTTCTGAGTGATGATGTGCTGCGCAGTGCGCTCGGCTCCGCAGGGCTGCAGCACGCGGCACACTACGACTGGTCGCAGATTGCGGAGAAGTATGCGGTGGTCTATGAAGCGGTCAGCAGGAAACGATAGGCAGGAAGCAGCGCAAGCTCATTGTTGCTTTTCGCTTACTGCTTACTGCTTACCGCTGTAGGGGCCATTGTTTGCACACCCACATTCTTGGCCTTCTCTGCAGCATCTTTCCTGCGTGCGCGCACTTCTACGGCAGCCCGGTGCAGACTCTCGAACGTGCCGGCATCTATCCATTGGTCCTGCAGGATGGTTGCGGTGAGTTCACTGTGTTCCATGTACCACTTGGTTACGTCTGTGATTTCCAATTCACCTCTTTCTGAAGGCTGAAGATTGCGGATGACTTCGAAGCAGCGGGAGTCGTACACATAGCATCCGGTCTGCGCGAGGTTGCTCTTAGGCTTGAGGGGTTTTTCCTCTACGGAAACCACGCGGTTTCCTTTCAGCTCCGCAACACCAAAGCGCTCAGGGTCCGATACCTCTTTGAGGAAGATATGGCCGCCCCTCTTAAAGTTCTGTATCTGCTTTCCAAGGTGATCGAAGTAAATGTTATCGCCGAGAATGGCACAGACGTTGTCGCCGTCCACAAATTCCTCCGCCATGCCGAGTGCCTGCGCTATGCCTCTCGGCTCATCCTGTACGCGGTAGGAAAAGCGGCAGTGGAATCTTGTTCCGCTACCGAGGAAGCTCGCCATCTGCTCAATGTGCTCCGTGCCTGTAATGACAATGATGTCCTTCATCCCGGCATCGATGAGGGTCTGGAGCGGGTAGAGCACCAGCGGCTTGTCGTAGACGGGGAGCAGGCTCTTGTTCGTCACCTCCGTGAGGGGACGGAGTCTTGTGCCTGAACCGCCGCAGATGAGCACGCCTTTCATAATCATCGAGGTATTGACAAGTGCCATATTTTAGGTGATAAAGATACTTTTGGCAAGGGGATTCAGGAGTTTTAATATACGCCGTAAAAACCCGTATTGCTACGTTCGCTTCGCGGAAACTGCTGCTATCATTCTTCCAATGAATCTCCTCATCACCGGGGCTGCCGGCTTCATTGGATCTCACTACGTTCTCCGCCATACGGAGCGGGCTCCGGAGGATACCATGGTGGTTCTCGACAGTCTCACGTACGCAGCGGATAGATCTCTCCTCGATCCCGCTCAAGATCACATTTCGTTTGTGAAGGGAGACATTGCCGATCAGAAGCTCGTGGAGAAACTGGTGAAAAAGCACGACGTGCATGCGATTGTAAATTTTGCGGCTGAGACGCATGTGGATCGCAGTATCAAAGATGTCACCCCGTTCATTCATACCAATATCGGGGGAGTGCAGTCGCTCATAGAGGTCTGCAGGAAACATCCGGAGGTACTGCTGCTCCACGTCTCCACTGATGAGGTGTACGGGGACCTCAGCGATGATGCGCCTTCCTTCACCGTACGTTCCGCGCTCCATCCCAGCAATCCGTACTCTGCGACCAAGGCTGCGGGAGATTTCCTCCTCCTCGCGGCAGCCAGGACGCATGGCGTCCGCGTGCGCATTACCCGCTGCACCAATAACTACGGGCCGCATCAGGACAGGAGCAAGCTGCTTCCGGTCATCATCACCCATGCCATGAAGGGAGAGAAAATTCCCATCTACGGAAAGGGGAAGCAGAAGCGTGACTGGCTCTATGTGACCGATCACACCGATGCCATAGAAGCCGTACTGGAGAAGGGGAGAGACGCTGAGATCTATCTCATCTCGGCGGGTGAGGAGCAGGAGAACATCCATGTTGCATGTACCGTGCTCGATGCCATGGGCAAATCCCACGACCTCATTATATTTGTCCCGGACCGGCCGGGGCACGACTGGCGGTACAGCTTAGATTCCTCCTCTGTCCGTGCACTGGGTTGGAGACCTGCTGTGTCCTTTTCGGAGGGAGTGCGGAGGACCATTGAGTGGTATACGGAGAAGCCAGAAATCAGAAGGCAGTAAGCAGTAACTGACTTCTGGCTTCTATTTTCTGATTCCTATTTCGTCACATCATTTCCTCAACGATGTAGTGCGTGGCGGCGAGTAAGCTCATGCCCAGGATCAACGAGACAATGGAGCTTAAGCCGTAGTTGTTCGGGAAGAGAAAGACATCCATGATGCCCCATGCACCGCGCCAGTAGGCGACGACTGCAAACCCGATGACGATGGCGAATGCGACCTTGTGTCTCCTCTTGAATGTGGATATTTTCTTCAGCATACTTCAATTATATTATAACATATAATATTATTTTATGCAATTTCCAGAACATTCCCGCAACGCCAAAACAACCGAATTTCTGTGCTGGAAGAGGAAAAGGTGCAAGAATTCTCCGGCTATTCATTTTTTCACATGAAAGTTGTTCTCGCCACCCACCTTCGCTCTCCACTTCGGCGAGCTCAGTGTCGAGATTCGGTGGGCGAGCAGGTATCTTTGATTCATTCTTACGCATGAGATTATGAAGATAGTACTTGCCACAGGCATCTATCCGCCGGACATCGGTGGCCCGGCAACCTATGTGCGTGCCCTTGCGGAAGAGTTGACGCGGCGGGGTACGGAGACGGTAGTTATCACCTACGGGAGAACTGATCGCGTTGGCGCCCACAGTTCCTGGCCTGTATTCTGCGTTCCGAAGTGGGTGCCTTTCCTGCGCTGGTGGCAGTATGCCCGGGCGCTCAGGGCGCATGCGGCGGATGCCGATATCATCTATACGTTCTCCTCTGTGAGCTGCGGAGTGCCGCTCTTCCTCTCGCGCGTCAAAGGACCGAAGCGCATCCTCCGTCTGGGCGGAGACTTTTGCTGGGAACGGTATACGGGCAGAGGGGGGCAGCTGGGACTGAAGGCGTGGTATGCATCCCGGCCGTGGCTCCGCAGCATCATGCAGCGTCTTCTGAAGCAGTTCCACTACGTTATCTTTTCCACGCGCTTTCAGCAGGAGATTTACGAAGGAGTGTACAAGTATCTTCCTCCTCATTCTGTTCTTGAAAATGCTCTCCCCCAAGGGAGCACCCATCTCCACCGGAAACATGAGCCGTTCCGGCTCCTCTTCCTCGGACGTTTTGTAGGGCTCAAGAATCTGCCCCTCCTTCTTCGTGCCATTGCGAAGGTGCCCGGCGTGCGGCTGACGCTCATCTGCGACGGCCCCATGGAGAAACGCCTCAGGCAATTTGCATCAGAACTTCTCCTCGATCAGCGTGTGACGTTTCTTGAAGCCGTGCAGAGTGAGCAGAGAGTGGAATTGTTCCGGGAATACGATCTCCTCATCCTTCCCTCTATCACAGAGATCAGTCCGCATGCTGCGCTTGAGGCCCGTGCGGCGGGGCTTCCTGTTCTCCTTACCGATCAGACGGGGTTGAGCAGCCTGCTGACGGGCGGCATGACGTTAGTGCCTCTCTCCACACCCGTTGAAATCATCCGCGCACTGGCAGATGCTATTTCCCAGTACGACACCCTTGCATTTGCAGCAGCCAAGCCCGTGCCGAAGCGCACGTGGAAAGATGTTGCAGACGAGCATCTCTCTCTCTTTCCGCACCTTCCATGAACCTCCTCATGGTCATCAGCCTTCGCCAAGGCTTCGGCCGACAAGATAGTTCATCTAAGTTTTTCCGTATGATGAGTCTATGAATCTTCTCATGGTTACCGGGGACCGTTCCATTCTGGAAGGCCGCAGGGGAGCCTTCTGGCACACACTCCAGGGACTGCGTGCCTACTGGGAGCGCATAGACATCCTCTGCCCCCGTCCGCGGGTTGCCGCCGCCTCTGCCGGGGAGGTACAAACGGCGCTGCGTTCTTCCGGGGGAGGATCAGTGTTCTTCTATTCAAATCCGCATGGCATTCTCACACAATCTTCATGGATAGTGGCGAAAGGGAGAAAACTCCATGAGCAGTACAAGTACACCGCTATGACCATTCATGAATATCCGCCGTTCTACAACGGGCGTGGTGCACTGCGGCTTGCTGCGGAGACGGATATCCCGACACTCCTTGAGATA
>DATDVK010000009.1:0-7628 GCA_035290085.1 Candidatus Peribacteraceae bacterium | reverse complement strand
CTTTGTCTGCTTCCATGGTGATTGGAACAAAAACACACACAAAACAAAACATCCCCCTATCAAAAAACTGAGCCCCGCCGCAGCGGGGCGAACTCCTCGTTTCCCCTCATCAAAAAAGGAAACAAAATCGAATTTTTTACGAGCAGTACGGCGTCAGCCGCAAAAGGAAAAGGACGTATGTCATATAACGTAGCGGCTGATCCGAAGTTGACAGCGAGCAGGCTGCGGAGCAGGTAATGCGAGCTGGCAATTTCGGATAGCCAGTGTTGGACGACGTGCCCGTCCGTAGCCCCGCGTATGCGGGGCGAAGGTGGGTGTCACGAGTGTGCGCAGGAGTGCACTTCGAGCGACGAGGGAAACACGGCGTAGCCGCTACGTTGAACAAAATGACAGGGAGTCCGCCTGAGGCGGACGAGTTATTTTGTTCAACTAGTTCTTATGCGAACTCTATCGCAAATACTGGCACTCTAGGCCTCAGAATGCTAAAATAGGTGTATGAATGAGCGACAGAGCGAGGAGGCGAATCACAAAGACTCCACACATAGAAAGGTGCTTGAGCATCAAGCTGAATTAGAAGCAGAGAATCCACAGCAATATAGGCATTGAAGTTTTCGGCTCCAAATAAACAAATCATACTTTCTATTGATTTAAGGCTCATATTTGCTATCATGGTATTGGAAAAAGGCGCTTGGCCGTGGTTTATATACCACACGTAGCGGAGGGTCTTTTTCCCATGCACTATCGGTCTGGGAACACCGAAACCAAAAACTTCTGATTTGATTTCTTATCTTCTTTAATCCTTGTGCCCACCAGAATCATCGGTACTTCATTGGATGGATAAAGCACCTGATCATTATCAAAGTAGATTCAGTGCGTAGAGAAATTCGCCGACTACAATCCCTTTACACCCAAAAACTCGCAGCACTCGACGAGCTCAAGCAATCTCTGCTTCAAAAGGCGTTTCGTGGAGTGTTGTAGCATTTCGAAAGTTTGTATCTATCTTTTAAAATGAATCGGATTTTTGAAATAATACGTTAAAATAACGAAAATTTATCTATTTTTAACGATATATTGACTAAATACTGTTAATTTGATAGACTTCCCGTATGGCAACAAGTAATCCTCTCAAGCAGCGGCTGCAAACCCTCAAGGCGGAGTATGACCGACTTCGGAAAGGCAAAGCGTCGCTCCTCAAGATGATCGACGAAGCCGAACTCTCGGAAAGCGTGTTCAACTCCAACGCCATCGAAAACTCCACGCTCACGCTCAAGGAAACCGAACGCATCCTCCTGGACATGGAAGTCTCCCGCAATGTCTCTGTGCGGGAAGTCTTCGAGGCCAAGAATCTGGCGCGGGTCATGCAGTACATCGAGGGCGAAGGTGGCAAGGCGGAGCTGACGATGGAGCATATTTTCCTGCTCCACCGGATGCTCATCGGCAACATCAATGACGACATCGCAGGGAGGCTCCGGAAGAAGGGCGAGTATGTCCGCGTCGGCACGCACATCGCACCGGCGCCAGGACACGTGGAGCACATGCTGGAAGAGTTGCTCATCGAATACTCCAGCGATCAGACCACGTACTTCGTAGACAAAATCGCGAAGTTCCACCTGCAGTTCGAGACCATCCATCCCTTCTGCGACGGCAACGGCAGGATCGGCCGCGTCATCATCCAGTACCAACTGATGCAGCTGGGATTCCCGTCGCTCATAGTCCGGGACAAAGAGAAGCAGATCTACTACCGATCATTCACCGAGTTTAAGGACTCTAAGAATCCGAAGACCATGGAGAAGATCATGGTGTTGGCCCTCTTCGAATCCCTGCACAAAAGACTGGCCTACCTGCGGGGAGACGCCATCATCACGCTGGCCGATCATGCGAAAACGGCGAAGGGATCTGTGCAGGCGCTCAGCAACGCCGCGCGCAGACAGACCATTCCTGCTTTCCGTGAAGCGGGCGTGTGGAAAATCGGTGTCGGAACCGCGTCGAATTGACCGGAAAAGTAAAAGGATTGCCCTTGGTGCGCTATTGAATGCCGATTGCAGTATATCTTTACAAAGACATTGACAAGAATTCCTTCATCCCATACCATGGGAGCATATTTCCTCCATCGATGCTTTCCACTTTCATCCACCATCAGCGCACCAGCCGCAACCTCACGCAAGAATACATGGCGTCGCGGCTTAAGATGTCGAGGCCGACCTATATGCAGATCGAACGAGGAGAACGCGAGATCACGGTGAATGAAGCGAGGATCCTCGCGGAAATCTTCGATCTATCCCTAGAGGATTTTTTGCAGGAACGGGAGGAGCAGACGGCGAAAGTGACTATCGAAAAGAGCGGGAAGAAGGCCATCGTAAAAAAACCGGACATACGCATCAATGTCCCGCAGGAGAAAGCGGAGAAGTTCAAGCAGACGCTGCTCTATATCCTGCGTAAAATCGGCGGGAAGCCCAATGTCGGCGAGACCGTGCTCTACAAGATTCTGTACTTCATTGACTTCGATTACTATGAAAAGTACGAGGAGCAATTGATCGGTGCCCGGTACATGAAGAACAAGTACGGCCCCACTCCCGTCGCGTTCCCCCACATCATCGCCGAACTGGAAAAGGAGGGGAAAGTGGAACGTATCAAAAGCAAGTTCTACACTCACGAACAGACAAAATACCTGGTACATCCGGCGTTGCCGCTGGATGTCTCCGCGCTCTCCGCGCAGGAACTGGCACATATTGATTGGGAGATCGGTCGTTTTGGCGATATGACCGCCGTGCAATTATCCGCGTTGTCCCATCGCGATACCCCGTGGCTGGCTGCGAAGGACAAGGAGGCTTTGGAATACGAACACGCATTCTACCGTCCCGAAGAAACTTCTGTGCGGCAGTATGAACCGCTTTGAGTTTTTGCCCGGATGCGAGAAAGAGATGAAGCGGCTTCTGAAGAAATACAGAACATTGGACGATGATCTTGGGAATCTCAAATCGATTCTGGATGCATGTCCGACGGGCATCGGCAAAAACTTCACCGTTCTCCATGCGGGGAAAACTGTGACAGTCGTCAAAGTCCGCATGGCGTGTCGCGCGCTCCATGACCGGTCGCTTCGTATGATCTATGCTTACCATGAACGGGAGCGCGCAGTAGTATTCATCGAGTTGTACTTCAAAGGCGATAAAGAAAATGAAGACAGAAGAAGAATCGAGGAGTATCTCAGGAATCTTTGAGGTGCCGTTGCTCCATAATGCATGGAGCTTTACTGGCACTCTAGGCCTCAGAATGCTAAAATAGGTGTATGAATGAGCGACAGAGCAAGCTCCTCGCGGCCATCATTGACCAATTCATAGATACAGCAGCGCCGGTGGGCTCCCGTAAGCTCCTGGAGGCGGGCTACTTCAACTGTAGCTCAGCAACCATAAGGAGCGAAATGCTGCTACTCGAAGATGAAGGCTTTTTGCAGCAGCCGCATGTCTCAGCGGGGCGCATCCCCACTGCCAAAGGCTACCGTTCGTACGTGCAGAAGCACATGCAGCCTTCCAAGCATGAGAAAGTGGTGCGCAAGCGGTTTGATTCTCTCCGGGAGATGTATCTGCAACACAAAGATCAGGAGCGTGCCTACGAGGCAGTCGCCCTCCTTGCACATATGATTCCCAATGTGGCATTCGTTGCCGTTCCTCATAAGAAGCAGGTGTACTACCTGGGGTTGGCGAATGCGCTCCGGCAGCCGGAGTTTCTGGCAGACCCGCGGCTGGCAAGCGGCGTGGCGGAAGTGCTGGAGGAGCATCTGTACGCTGTGCTGGATACGGTGGAGGTGGACGGCCAGATCCGCTACTACATAGGAGACAACCACATTCTCCCGCAGATTCAGAGCTGCAGCCTGATGGTGACGGAGTACAGGGTGCGCGACCAGCGCGGTGCCATCGGCATCCTCGGCCCCATGCGCATGGACTACGCCTACAACACCGTTGCGCTCGATATGGCGGCGGATTTGCTGCGCTCCAACACTTAATTCTCCATGGCATACACCCTTCTTCGCATTCGGGCCGGCCAGGAGAACGAGCGTGGCCCCCTCTACATGGAGCCGGCGATCTCCGCTCTGCATTCCTTAAGAGGCAAGGATCAGCAGGTGAATCTGGAGATCGGGAACGCGGAGGGGAAGATCGCCCTCTTCGTCCGTGCGAGCGAGAGTGCGGCACAGTTGGCGGAGAGCCAGCTCTACGCACAGTATCCGGATGTGGATATAGAGCGTGCGCGGGTGGATCCCCTCACAGTCGGGGAGGGAGACGAGGTGGTATCCCTCGATCTTCTCCTCACAGATCCGGAGGTCTTTCCCATCAAGCGGCACCCACAGTTCGATGACATGCTCTCGCGTGTGAACGTGGACCCCATTGCGGGCATTTCGTCTACTCTCGCGCGGTTCAATGTACCCGGCATGCGCGGGCATGTGCAGGTGGTCATGAAGCCCGTGGTGGGCTCGTGGTTCCGGCGGCGTGCCATCCGGTCCCTGCCGTTGCTTTCGCAGGGTATTTCTTCCCTCTCCGAGACCTACCAGAACTTCTTCGCACGCATGCAGCTTGCGCGGGGATGGAAGAAGTTCCTGTACATGCCGCTTGCGACCGCCATGGGCGGGTTCCGCGCGTGGCCGGGATTCAATAAGTTCTTCAAGGTTGTTGCCTCTGCCTCCTCCGGCGGTTATGAGAGTTCCTCCGATCCGGACGAGGAGGAAGCCCGGAGCATGCGCTCGCATGACCGGGAGGATTCCGTCGCTGCAGCGCTGGATAAGGTGAACCGCCTGCTCTTTCTGTGCAATGTGCGCGTGACGGTCATCTACCCCAAAGGGCAGAAGGTGGAGGGGCTCAGGAAGCTCTCGGAGATTGCGGGAAGCTTCCAGCAGTTCTCCCTCCCGCAGTGCAATGCCTTCGAGACCGGGAAAATAGTTGAGCAGCAGGAGACGCACTCGGGGTTCCGTGTCACTCCCTACATCCTCTCCACGGAGGAAATCGCGACGCTCTGGCACCTGCCGACTATTCTGGTGCAGACGCCGAACATCGACTGGGTGCTCTCCCGCAAGCTGGAGCCGCCCATCAATCTCCCTGTCCCGGGATACTCGTATGCGGAGAAGGATCTCACGATCCTCGGAGAAGCCGTGTTCCGCGGCGCACGTGTGCGGTTCGGCATCCGGGATGACGACCGCAGGCGCCACATCTATAGCTTGGGGAAAACGGGCATGGGAAAATCCACTCTCCTGGAGAATATGGTTTTTTCCGACATCCACGCGGGGCGCGGTGTGGGGGTCATTGACCCGCACGGGGACCTGATCGATGCCATCCTGCAGTCCATTCCCAAGAGCCGCAGCAATGATGTGGTGCTCTTCGATCCTGCGGACCGCGACTACCCCATCTCGTTCAATATTCTGGAATGCGCGGACAAGAACCAGCGCGTGCTCGTGGCTTCCGGCATCATGAGCGTGTTCACCAAGCTGTGGCCGGACGTGTGGAGCGGGCGCATGGAGCACATCCTGCGAAATACTTTATTGGCGCTTTTGGAGAACGAAGCGACTTCCATGCTCGGCATCATGCGGATGTATTCGGATAACGCGTACCGCAAGAAGGTCGTGTCCCGGGTGGGCGATCCGCTCGTGAAGAGCTTCTGGCTGGACGAGTACGAGTCCTGGAGCGAGAAGTACCGCACAGAGGCGCTCGCTGCCATCCAGAACAAAGTGGGCCAGCTGCTCTCCACGCCGCTCATAAGAAACATTGTGGGGCAGGTGAAGAGCACCATCGATCTGCGCCATGCCATGGATACCGGCAAGATCGTTCTCGTGAACCTGAGCAAGGGGAAACTGGGAGAAGATGCTTCCGCCTTCATCGGTTCCATGCTCGTGACCAAGTTCCAGATCGATGCCATGAGCCGGGCGGATATCCCGGAGAAAGACCGCAAAGATTTCTACCTCTATGTGGATGAGTTCCAGAACTTTGCCACCGAGTCCTTTGCCACCATCCTCTCCGAGGCGCGCAAGTACCGCCTGAGCCTGACCATGGCGAACCAGTACGTGGGACAGTTGCTCATTAATGAGCGCAATACGATGTTGCGTGATGCCGTGTTCGGCAACGTCGGGACAACCATCTGCTTCCAGGTCGGCTCCGATGATGCGGAGATCTTCAGCCTGCAGTTCGAGGAGACGGTGCTCCCCAAAGACATCCTGAGCCTCCCGAAGTACCACGCGTACGGGCGGCTGATGATCGATGGTATGCCGAGCAAGCCGTTCTCCATCCAGACACTTCCTCCCCCTGCGTATGAGCAGGATGCCACCCGTGTCGATGTCATCCGGCGGCTCTCACGGGAGCGCTACAGCGAGAAGCGCGAAGTGGTGGAGGAGAAAATTTCCAAGTGGGCTGCATCTGCCGCAGAGGCGCGTCACCATGCGGTTTCCGAGGTTAAAGCGAAGGAGAAGGAGGAAGAGGAGGTCCAGAAGGCGCGGAAGAAGGGGATGAAGCTCGAGGAGTACCGTGCCTGGAGGGACAGGGAAATGTGGACCAATGATTTCAATGCGCTGCGCAAGAAAGAACTGACAGGGGAAGCGCTGACGGATGATGAAAAGAAGAAGATGAAAGATCTTGCGCAGAAGCTCGAGAAGGGCGGGGGAGTGCCGCCCTTAAGCAAAGCGATGCTGGAGCTGGCGGAGAAAGCGAAGAAGAAAGAGTAACTTTCTCGTTGTTTCACCATTGATGTTCTCCTTCTTTCTTTTGTCTGCCGCACAAAAGAAGAGAACGGTAAAAACTCGAAGTCATGTCATGGTGAGCGTAGTCGAACCATGGCATAGGTGTCATCCTTCGTCAGAGCTCAGGATGACACTCATTTGTGGGTTACTGTGGCAAGAGTAGAATCGAATTATGAAAAACATATGTTGGTGTGTTTCTTTTCTGAAAGGCAAATCTAGAAAAAAGAAGCGCAAGAGTTTAGTTTTCAAACAGATGGTGGACTCATTTTTGGGATGCAAAGGGGGAGCATTCATTGGTTTGGTAGCAGCTATTCTGCTTTATATTTCAACGCAATCTGTTCCAGGTGTGGGTACAGATGGATTGGGCAATTTGCAGCTTGGGAATGCAAATTACTATTTTGTTGCGGAAGTGAGTCCTCATCTGACTAGGATTGGAATTCAGCTTATTATGGTTAGCTTTGTGTTGCAGGTGTCTGATGGTTGGCAGCTTAAGAAAAGAATTGCAGTCATAATCGGATGTTTGATTGGTTTGTTTATTTTCTAGACCAACTGATAACTCCTGTTCGTCACTCTGCACCCGAGTGCCTGCAGGGCGTTCTGCAATTTCCTCCCCGTGGGGTGGTGCCTTTTTGCGCCGAGGAAGACGTGCATGCCTCTCCTGTTTGGGTACGTAGAGACCCATGCAATCATCTGATCAATGTCGGAGGAGAAGTCTCCCGAGAGTGCCTGAGACCAGTCGACGACAATCTCAGTTTCCTTTTCTGTAAGCCGTTTCTGGGCATCGGTCAGCGTCATGGAAGTCAGTGTACACTCGTACACCTGAGGATGCAAGAGGTCATCTGCTCTTTCCTCTTTACAACCTCCCGGCATCGCAGTGGTGTTCTATCTTTTGTCTCCTTTTCATTGTAGTGCGCTG
>DATDVK010000008.1:0-23102 GCA_035290085.1 Candidatus Peribacteraceae bacterium | reverse complement strand
TACTCGTGACACCCACCTTCGCCCCGCATACGCGGGGCTACGGACGGGCACGTCGTCCAACACTGGCTATCCGAAATTGCCAGCTCGCATTACCTGCTCCGCAGCCTGCTCGCTGTCAACTTCGGATCAGCCGCCACGTTATGTGTTATACTTCCTCCACCTTCGTCTATGGGAAAAAAGACCAGCACATTCATCTATTGGGCACCAAGGATACTCTCCATTCTCTTCTTATTATTCCTCACATTGATGTCGTTGGATGTTTTCTCAACGGGACTCAATTTCTGGCAAACAGCAGTGGCATTGTTCATGCACAATATTCCCGTATTGATCCTGCTGATCATCCTCATATTTTCCTGGAAATACGAAATTGTTGGAGGGGTGGCTTTCATCCTCGCAGGAATTTTCTATATTGCACTGGTTTCGATCACTGCTATACGAACTGGTTTTGAATGGTACTACGTTGCATGGGCTGCGCAGATTTCTGGAGTCGCTTTCTTCATAGGAATGATGTTTCTCGTCGGCTGGTCCAAAAAGAAAAGAATGTTGCAAGCCAACCGAACTCACACATCTCCCCCCGGAGGAAAGAATGGAAATGGAGAGGTTACATCACCCTGACAATAGACACCCCTTCCCCTATACTGCTTCCGTGAAAAAATTTCTTGCCGGAATTGTTGTCGGCCTGGCCCTAGTCCCTATGGGCATGCAAGCAGCCATCACTCTCTTTCGTGATGTGAACCCGGATGATTGGTATGGACCGGCAGTCAGCAGGCTGCAAGAGCACGGAATTGTGAATGGATACCAGGATGGCACTTTCCAACCGCACCGAGAGGTTTCCCGTGCCGAACTTGCTGTAATTATTGACCGTGTGTTACATACAGTCGACCCGGAATACGCTGCGCAATCTGGAGAGAATCTGATGGAAATAACTCTGTTTTTCACTGACCGTGACGTCGCGATAGAAAGAGATTGTAGTGCTACCAAAGCCGTGCAAAGGATGGTTCCCCAGACAACCGCAATTGCAGACGCTGCTCTCCGGGAACTGCTAGCCGGAGTGACTCCTGATGAGGAAACAATGGGTGTAACTGACAGTTTCAGCAATGATACAGGATCCCTTGGAGCAGACATCGCCCCCCTCACCAGCTATTACGAAGGTGTTAGTATCAGCAATGGAATCGCCACAGTTGCATTCACCGAGCAGGCGATGGTCTATCTCAACAGCGCAGCTTGCCTGCAGCAATCGGTGAAGAGCCCCATAGTACAAACTCTGCGGCAGTTTCCCTCCGTCTCGGATGTGCAATTTTCAGTCGGAGGGAGAGTGGTTACGGAATGGGATGCGTAATCAACCTTAGTTCGCACCACTCGACGACACTCAGGATGCACTCAATACTCGTTCCGAGGCATTTATCTATCGAGATTTTTGACAGCCTTGGCATGCGTCTGGATGAACTTGTACTGAGGATTAGATTGGCCTCAAGCCTCACATGAGCCAGAACAATAGAGCTTTGTGCATCTGAAAAACATAACACACGGAATTGCAGAAAAGCAAAGTTGTAACTACTGCTAATAATATCTATTACTATGTATGTACAAGTATGGCCTATAGAACACTATTAGTTTCTTTCCAGAGCAATACTGATACTCTTGGCTTAAAGTATATACATGCATTTTTATTGGAGCAGAATGTGGATTCAAAAATTCTGTTTATCCCAAAATTTGATAGAAATAGTTTTCAATCCATTAAGGATTTTTTTGCACACTATGAACCAAAGATTATTGGTATTAGTTTAATGAGCCCGGAGTATTACAAGGCGAAGGAATTTTCTCAATTGGTTAAAAAGGAATTCCCAGATATCAATATTGTCTGGGGGGGAATACACCCGACGATTGATCCCTTGCGGTCAATACAATACGCAGATTATGTTTTCAGAGGGGAGTCTGAACATACGTATTGTGAATTTGTAACTGCCTTGTCCAAAGGTAAGCCTGTTGAGAATATTTCAAATTTAGTCTACAAATCACCAAATGGTGTGAAAATGAACAAACTGAGACCATTGAACCAGAACTTAGATGCATTACCTTTCCCAGAACATCTGCCAAATAGAAGCTTAATCATGCATTCAAATACATTACATGAATTGGATAGAGCACTGTTCAAAAAATACACGAGATACTCAGGCAAGTTTTACAGCATTATAACGACAAGAGGATGTCCTTTTGCTTGCTCATATTGTTGCAACTCTGCTTTTTCAAAACTCTATGGACCGTCTAAAGTTCGAAAGCGAAGTGTTGAGAATGTCATTAAAGAAATGAAGCATGCGATTAGGCTTTTCCCCGATCTTCTTTACTTCAATATCCAAGATGACAATTTCTTCTCGTACGACCTGGAATGGATGAAATCCTTTGCTATGGAATCCAAAAGGGAAATAAAGAAGAATTTTGTTTGTAGGACAACTCCTGCTCATCTCAACGAAGAAAAAATCATCACTCTAAAGCAAGCCGGATTATCATGGATATTTATGGGCCTGCAGTCTGGCTCAGAAAAAATTAACATGGAGGTGTACAAAAGATATGTGCCGAATGAAAAATTTTTGGAAGCTACTAAGATTGTTTTAAGAAATAAAATTGCTGGGTTCTATGACGTCATTCTAGATAATCCCTATGAAACCGAAGAGGACGTCTTAGAGACCATAAAAATTCTATTAGAGATTCCGAAACCATTTATGTTGCAGTTGTTCTCTTTATGTTTCTATCAAGGAACTGAGCTTTATGAACGCGCAACAAGAGAAAATAAACAAATTGAAAATCCTCTGAAAAAAAATTATTCAAAATATCAACCTACATATCTCAATAAAGTAATACGGCTCTGTCCATTGCTTCCAAAATTCTTTATTAGATATCTAGTACAGAAGAGAGATACCGCATGGACCAGGATGCTGGTAAGCATAATCTACATGCCATCTATTCTGGTCATTGAACCACTAGTATATTTCAGGTTAATACTAATTTCTTATGATAATAACTTATTCAAAACAATGAATATGATACTTATATTTCAAAGAACCGCGTTTAGTAGAATAATTTTGCGGAAATAACCATCGGTCCTCTTTGTGGCATAGTATTGCTTTGCCATACTTCGCATAGCCCGAAACGTTGAACAGAATCCTATACTTTAGATATCCAAGTTTTTCACCGCTTTGGCATGCGCTCTTCGATCCCGCCGCTCTGCGCAGCGAGCGGGACGCTCAGGACGCACTCGATGGTATTTCCAAAGCATTTATATATCGAGATTTTTGACAGCCTTGGCGTGCGTCTGGATGAACTTGCGCCGCGGCCCCACTTCCGAACCCATGAGCGTGGTGAAGGTCGCTTCTGCCCGCTCGGCATCTTCCATGGTCACCCGGAGCATGATGCGGTTCTCCGGATCCATGGTCGTGTCCCAGAGCTGGTCTGCGTTCATTTCGCCCAGACCTTTGTAGCGCTGGATGCTCACGCGCGTGGAGCTCTTCTTGGCAGCCTGCTTCTCCTCCTCTTTGTTCTCCTCCGTTTCCCCACTCTCTTCTGTCTGTGCTGCCTCGGGATCCTCCACTTCTTCCACATCTTTCACTCCCCATTCTTTCAGTAACGCCTCCTTTGCCGCGTCATCGTACACATACCGCACGTCCTTCCCTTTCTGTACCTTAAAGAGCGGAGGCTGCGCAATGTAGAGATGCCCCGTTTCTATGAGCTCCGGGAAGTACCGGAAGAAGAGGGTCATGAGCAGTGTACGGATGTGTGCGCCGTCCACATCGGCATCTGTCATGATGACGACACGGTCGTAGCGGAGTTTTGTGAGATCCTTCACTTCGCCGATGCCGATACCGAGTGCGATGATGAGAGATTTGATCTCGTTGTTCGCAAGCATGCGGTCTAACCTGGCCTGCTCCACGTTCAGAATCTTCCCACGGAGCGGAAGAATGGCCTGGAATTCACGGTTGCGGCCCTGCTTGGCAGAACCGCCTGCCGAGTCTCCCTCTACAATGAAGAGCTCACACAGATTGGGGTCTTTACTGGAGCAGTCTGCGAGCTTCCCGGGGAGTGTAAGCCCATCGAGTGCCCCTTTACGGATGACACTGTCACGGGCTGCGCGAGCGGCCAGGCGGGCGCGTGCTGCAAGCGAGCACTTGCCCACAATCTCCTTCGCTTCACTCGGGTGCTCTTCGAGATACTCCGCAAGCTTCTCATTCACCACAGTCTCCACAGCGGTCTTCATTTCGGCATTCCCGAGCTTGCTCTTCGTCTGCCCTTCGAACTGCGGCTCCCTGAGACGGACAGAAACCACCGCTGTGAGACCTTCCCGCACGTCATCTGCCGTGAGATTGTCGTCCTTCTCTTTGAGGAGGCTCTGACTGCGTGCATACGCGTTGATGGTGCGTGTGAGGGCAGATTTAAAACCGGTGAGATGGTGACCGCCCTCGACCGTGTGGATGTTATTCGCAAAGCTGACCACATGCTCCTGGAACGTCTGCGTGTACTGGAGGGCAATCTCCACCAACCCCGTCTCGGTATCCTTCTCGAACCAGATGGGACTCCCGATGGCCTCTTTCGATTCATTGAGATGACGGACATAGGCGGAAATGCCACCCTCGAACTGGAAGCGGTAGAGACGCGGATACTTCTTGTCTTCCTCCGGACGCACTTTACGATCATCCATGATTGCAACTGTCACCCCTCGCGTAAGGTAGGCCTGCTGGCGGAGGCGCATGAGGATGGTATCCATGAGGAACTGCGTCGTATCGAAGATCTCTGTATCCGGCGTAAAAGAAACAATGGAACCTGTCCTCGTGGTCTTCCCCCCCGTCTTCATGTCCGCAAGGGGCTTACCCCTGCTGTATTCCTGTGTGTAGATTCTCCCATCGCGGTGTATTTCCGCCTTCATATGAATGGCGAGAGCATTCACAACAGAAGATCCCACTCCATGTAACCCCCCGGATACCTTGTAACCGCTCTCATCCCCTCCGAACTTTCCGCCGGCATGAAGGGTGGTGAGGACAATCTCGAGTGCAGGCCGCTTTTTCTTGGGATGCAGATCCACCGGAATGCCACGGCCATTGTCATCCACTGTCACTGAGCCATCATCATTCAGTGTGACGATAATCGTATCGCAGTACCCGGCCATCGCCTCATCGACGGCATTATCCACAAGCTCATAGACACAGTGATGCAAACCATGCGTGTCTGTGGACCCGATGTACATTCCAGGACGCTTCCGAACGGGCTCTAACCCCTCGAGAACCTGGATTTTTTCTGCTGTGTAGTCACTCTTGGTCATATCGCATGGATTTTAGAGACATTCGCGTCCTGAATCAACGGATGGGTACGGCCTTTTACGTTATTTTCGGAAGTTTTTTTGCATATGGAAAGGACACTTTCCATGAAACCGCGCTTGCCACTGGTTGCTTTTCGAACAACAAACGAAAAAAGATGAATTGAATATGGCAAATACAGCCCAAAAAACCACATATTCCTTGCGCAGAAACCACCGCTTCTCTACCCTGTGCGGGCACTCACATTTTTGTTTCACTCTGAAAAATGGCAATCCACGCACACAAGAAAGGCGAAGAGAGCAACGACGGGCTGCAGCAGCGCTTCAAGCGCCAGGTGCAGAAAACAGGACTCATGAAAACTCTCCGTTCCCGCACCTCACTCTCAAAGAAACCTAACAAGCGCAAGATGCGCTTGCGTGCCCTGAAGCGCGAAGAGCACCGTGCACAGAACAGGAAGAAACAGTTTTACTCCAATATGTAGAAGGAACGACTGACGGAGGAGACTATTCCCGAGAAGAATACTAGAGTAATAGAATACTAGGACAGCAGCGCGGCTGTCCTATTACTCTAGTATTCTCATTCCTATTACTCTTCCTACCTCCTCAGGAGCTCCAGCGCCCGGCTCATCTGTTCGTCACGTTCCGCTTCAGCGATCTCAATGTCCGGCTGGATGCCAATGCCGTCGATCTTGCGGCCGCTGGGCGTATACCACTCGGCGATAGTGAGCTTGAACGAGGACTGATCATTGAACTGCAGCACCTGCTGCACCGTCCCCTTCCCAAAGCTCTTCTCGCCTACAACCGTCGCACGCTTGTGATCCTGGAGCGCACCGGCAACAATTTCTGATGCACTTGCGCTCCCCCCGTTGATGAGCACAATCATGGGAACCGATGCACTGAGTACTGGATCAGTTTCTGTCTTCTCCTCTCTTGTGCTGTTGCGCTGCCGTATGCTCGCCACCACACTCCCCTTCGGCACCAAATTGCCCATAACGCTGGTTGCCGCATCGAGCAGTCCGCCGGGGTTGCCCCGCAGATCCAGAATGAATCCCTTTGGATTCTTTGCGTCAATTTTCTCTATCTGCTCCCGCAGACCTTCCTGTGTGATCTTGCCAAACTGCAGGATTTTTACGATTGCCACCTCTCCCTGCCAGGTGATTTCCACTTCCGGCACCGTAATGAGAGCTCTGGTCACCTCCACTTCAAACTCCAGGCCGTCACGCCGGATCATAAGCTTTGCCTTCGAACCATCCGGCCCCCGCACATGTTCCACTGCCTCCAGGAAACCAATGTCCACAATGTTGAATCCGTCAACGGAAAGAACGATATCCCCGGGCTTCAGGCCTGCTTCCTCTGCCGGTGATCCGCGCAGCGGAGATACAATGGTCAGATACCCATCTTTATATTCCACCTGCGCACCTATGCCAGAGAGCCTTCCCTGAATCTGTGACTGGAAGCTCCGGGACTGTACAGGACGCATGAAGGTGCTGTACGGATCGTTGAGACTCTTCATGATTGCCTCCGCAGCACTGTACGCCGCTTCATCCTGATTAATTTTGTCCTCGTAGATGTACTCCTCATTCACAATCTGCCAGAGCGTCTCGAGAATTTCGGACTTCGGGAGAGGCCGGGTGGATCGCGTGAAGGTTACTTTGATTGTGGGAGTCTGCGTGGTTTCCGCATTACCATCCTCCTGTTCCGGCTCCTGATCTCCCCGCATCTTGCGGAGAAGAAGGTTCGCGTCTGCTCCGAGGAGCATCCTGTTCACCCCGAACATGTTCTCCCGCAGAGGTTCCATCCAATGCTTCTCCATCGCTATGGCAACGGCCTTCTCGACTGCAGACCCTGCCCGGACATCCTTAAAAGACCCCTGAAGCTCTCCCTCCTGTGAAAGATCACCGAGTATCACAGCCACCTGGAGTGCCTCCCCCCGGCTCATCCCCTGGGCCAGAAGCAGATCGTCTCCGAAGATGCTGAGCGCCCCGTTCTCATGCGCAACACGGATGTACGGAAGCATTGCGTTTGGAACACGCTGATAGGGAAGAGGCTCTTCACTGACATCCTCTGTATCAAGATCAAGCGCGCGCACTGCGGCACGAATGAAATCCCCCCGCGTCACCACTGCGTTGTCCGCGACGCGAATGGGATCTTCAGACTGCGACCCTGCAGAGAGAGGTGAAAATGAGAGGAGGACTGGTACGCAGAGTATCCAAAGCGATATCCGCAGGCGTAAGTAAGTCTGTGACATTGGGAAAGAAGGGGAGAAGCCTACGCATTGTACGTGAGCATTCCTCCTACGCAACTACCCGTGTCTGGACGAACGTGTCGGTGGTGACAAGGTGCCCGCGTTCCTTCATGTTCTCCTTCTTATAGAAGAGTTCCGTGAGGAGCCAGAACCCTCCAACAACATAGAAGAGTGACGGAATCATGAGCAACGGCACAAGATGCAGAAGTGATCCTGGCGCAAGGCCGAAGAGACCGCCCAACGTAGACGGATGGGCAGGGAGGATGTCCGGGAAAGTGACAAGGAAGTTGAAAAGCCCATGGAGGATGACTGCGAACGTAAGCCCCAGCAAGAGCATCTCCCTGCGGAACACGAGTTTCTCCGGATACCCAAGCAGGCTATGGAGGCTCTCTGCAACCCAGAGAATCTTCCCCTTCCTGTGTGCATCCTGTATGTAGGGACCGGCAAAGAGAGCCAGACCGAAGAAGTACCCCAGTACTCCGGTAGAGACAATGTGCACCATGTTGGTGAGGATGGCTCTTCCCATGACATTACCTAGGAATCCGCCCCAGTTCGGTTCGCGTGTGATGAGGAAGTCCTGCACGAACCCTGTGAAATACGTGGGATTCACAATGTTCTCCGCGAAAGCAAATCCTATGGCAACGATAATAGAAAGCTGCATGACGTCATCGATGCTTGAGAAGAATTTCTTGCCGCTCTGTTTCATCACCCAAAACTTACTCACTTCTTCCACCACTCCCACAAACAGGAACGAGAGAAGTGTGATGAGAAGTGTAGACCTCACGCCCGTCATACCGACAAGATTGCCGGAAACGAATGCACTGGATGTGCGGTTGAAGTTCTCCGGTACGATGCGGAAAAAGAAAAACTGCATCTCTGCTCCGGAACGCACCAGCTTGTCATAGAACAGAATCGGCACCGTAGAGAGCATGCCGGCGAAGAACATGAGGAGAACAAGACTCGCCTGCTGGTAGTGGTACTTGAGGAAGAAACTACACCAGACGACAGCAGGGATGAGTGCAACCATCCCCGCCAGGATCCGTGCCATGCGTATGTCCGGAGAATCATTCGCAACGAGGAAGATGCCGATCCAGAAGAGGAATGTCCCCAGAACCGTTGCCTTCACCCTGGCATTCCATGGCCCGAAGAGGCAACTCCAAGCAAGTGCGATGCAAAGCACAGACAATGCCATGAAGTACGGGTCGCGCACGGCATCACCCTGGAAGAGCGACTGCTGAAAACCGATGAGCACAATGCCAATCGCCGTCCCGATCATGCCGGCAAACACGTACTCACGCGAGCGATGCCAGCGCTGTTCTGCGGCGAGTGCGGCTCCTCCAAGCATCGCGAAAAGCACACCGAGCACGAGTGCACCCGGGTGCCCCTCCCACAGAGGAAATACATGCCGCAAACCTTTGAGAGCGAGAAGAAAAAGAACAAACGTCCCGATGAGCGTCCCCCCGATAACCTTGGGCGACGGAATGTACGGCTGCCGCTCCTCTATGGACCCTATGGATTCCTCATGGATGAACGATACGTTCACGATGCCAATCCAGAGGCGGCTGAAGATAAGGCTCACCACCAGAAATCCGACGAAGGAGACCCCTGTCGAAATGGCATTCCCCTTCGCAAGTACTTGGCCGACTTCCTGTGCAAATGCGCAGACAGGCAAGAATGCCGTCAGAATGCCTGCGAGCAGTCCGGCCAAATGCTTTTGAGCGGATACAGCCATGGAAGTATGTCTGTTGTATTATTATAACATATTTTGACTTGTATTTGAATATCTGTTTTCGCAGTATATAGCGCTCGGGAGCATTGGCTGCTACCGTAGGCCCACGTATGCCAGCGGACTCCCTAGACCAGGTCGTTTCCCTCTGTAAGCGCAGAGGCTTCATCTTCCCCGGATCAGAGATCTACGGGGGACTTGCCAATACTTGGGACTACGGCCCCCTCGGCACAGAGCTCAAGAACCGCGTAAAACGTGAATGGTGGAATGCATTCGTACGAGGCCGCGCAGATATCGTAGGACTCGACAGCGCCATTCTCATGAACCCGAAGGTCTGGGAAGCGAGCGGGCACGTCACTTCATTCAACGATCCCCTCGTGGACTGCAAGGGCTGCAAGGAGCGCTTCCGGGGAGACAAGCTCCTGGAAAAGAAACTCGGAGTGGAAGCTGCAGCCATCTTAAAACTGGATCAGGTGAAATCCATGCTCGACGCCGAGGAGGTACACTGCCCCAACTGCGGCAAGCGGGACTGGACCGAAGCCAAGCAGTTCAACCTCATGTTCGAAACCCGGCAGGGTGCGGTGAAGGACGACACAAACAGACTCTTTCTGCGCCCGGAGACCGCCCAGGGCATCTTCGTGAATTTCCGCAATGTCGTGCAGACACAGCGCCTCCGTCTGCCCTTCGGCATCGGCCAGATCGGCAAGGCGTTTCGCAACGAGATCACCCCCGGCAACTTCACCTTCCGCACGCGTGAGTTTGAGCAGATGGAAATCGAGTATTTCGTGGAACCGAAGGATGCGGAGAGCGCGTTCGAGGAATGGCGCAAGACAGTGTGGGAATGGTACCTGGATCTCGGGATAGAGAAGAGCCGCCTCCGTGTGCGCGAGCACGGTGAAAAAGAACTCTCACACTACAGCTCCAAAACGGTGGACATTGAATACCAGTTCCCCTGGGGATGGGGTGAACTCTTCGGGCTTGCCAACCGCGGGGACTTCGATCTCACACAACACGAGAAGTTCTCAGGCGAAGATCTGAAGTACACCGATCCGGATGACCCGGGGAAGAAACTCATCCCGCACGTGATAGAGCCAAGCTTCGGCTGTGACCGGACAGTGCTCACCTTCCTGCTCAACGCCTACACCGAGGAAGAGCTCCCCAACGGGGAAGTGCGTACAGTGATGAAATTTGACAAACGTCTTGCACCGGTCGATGTGGCTGTCCTCCCTCTCAGTAAGAAAGATGCTCTGATAGAGAAAGCGAAAGAGCTGTACAAATCACTCCTCAGTGAAACGACCCTCGCTGTAGATTTTGATATCACCGGCTCCATCGGCAAGCGGTACCGCAGGCAGGATGAAATAGGAACACCACTCTGCATCACCATCGACTTTGGAACCATTGGCGAAGATGCGAAGCAGGGAGAACAAGATACCGTCACCATCCGGTACAGAGACTCACTGGAGCAGGACCGCGTGCCGCTCGGGAAGGTGCGCGAGAAGATTGCGGAGTACTGGAGATCTTGAGGAGACAGTGGAGAATAATAGGAATGAGAATACTAGAGTAATAGGACAACCGCGTTGCTGTCCTAGTATTCTATTACTCTAGTATTCTTCTCGGGAATGGTCTCCTCCGCCAGATGTTCACTCTACACCGCAACGCCAAATTCTGTAGTGGCGGTGCCCGTAGTGCTCTTCCGCTCTTTGCGAAGAGCGGCATGGAGGTAGTTGAGCGACACATCGCCAAACATGCTCTCGATCATCTGCCGTACGTCATCAATATCCCCGTAGACCTTCCGCATCTGCATGACATGGTGGCGCAGCTCAGGACCGAGGAGCGGTACCTCATTCTCCCCTATGGGAGGAGTGGCAGGCACACGGTCAAGATCACTGATGGACCGCCCCATATCAAAAGCTCTCCGCAGCGCAGCCCGGGCCTCCCTCTGCTCGGCCCCCGGCAAGCTGTCCACGTACCCGAAGAGATGCTCCAAATCCCCTTCCAAACCGGTAATTTTCCCCTTGATCTGCTGCATGCGTACATCTTCCGATGAAGAGAAACTCACCATGAAATAAGAGGAAAGGAGCGCGTATAGTACGCACCCGCAATGAGATGTCACTAGGCACACAGCACTTCTGTTGCGTGATTATTTTATGTACAAAAAGTTTGCACAGCTTTCCCCAAATTTCCGTCTGAATCAAAGAACGGATTTTGCTTGCAGAAGCAGAAAGGGTTCAGTATAACTGCTCCACCACTTCCGACTGATCGCTGCGGTCCTGATCCCGAACACACGGGAAATCCTCCGCATCAAGGCGAATAGACGTCGGAAGGCAGCTAAGGATCGATATCTCATCGACAGCGCGCTGAGCCTCTACTCTCTTCCCTTCTGCCCCATGGCAATTCCAACCGAAAAGGAACTTATCGATGCCGCGTGCCACCTCGGACATCCCACGAGCAAGTGGAACCCCCGTATGGCACCGTACCTCTACGGGAGCCGCAAAGATATTCACATCTTCGATCTCGAGCAGACACGCACGCACCTCGAAAAGGTGTGCAATGCACTCAAGAAACTGCAGACCGAAGGGAAAACCATCCTCTTCGTCTCCACCAAGCAGCAGAGCATCCCCATGATTGAAGACATGGGCGAGACTCTGCACCAGCCAACAGTGACAAAGAAGTGGATCCCGGGCCTCCTCACAAACTGGAGCACCATCAAAAACCGCCTGAAGTACTACCTCGATCTCCAGGAGTCGTTCCGCACCGGTGAGGTGGAGAAGTACACGAAGAAAGAGCAGGTTTCCCTCAGGAAGAAACTCGCCAAGCTCGATGCGGCACTCTCCGGCGTCTCGACCATGAAACACACACCAGATGCCGTCTTCGTCATAGATGCAGTGCGTGACTCCGTGGCAATCGCCGAAGCACGGAAGCTGAGCATTCCCGTCTATGGAATTTGCGACAGCAATGCGAATCCTGCGGATTTCACCGAATTCATTCCAGCGAACGATGATGCTGTGAAATCTCTTCTCCTCATTCTCGGCACACTGAAGGAGACATTGACCGCAACAAAATAATCTCTTTCCCTCTTCTTACCATGTCTCACATTTCGACTTCTGCAATTTCCTCCCTCCGCAGCCGCACTGGCGTCTCCATTCTCGAATGCAAGAAGGCACTGGAAGATGCTGCGGGAGATGAGGAGAAAGCCATAGAACTGCTCCGCAAGCGCGGGATAGCGCTGGCCGCCAAGAAGGCGGCGCGGGATCAGTCCGAAGGACTGATCTTCGGGAAAGAAAAAAGTGGCACCGCCGCACTTGTGTATGTGAAATGCGAGACGGACTTCGTGGCACGGGATGACAATTTCCTTGCACTTGGAGAAGCATTGGTCAACACACTCCTGGCTGATGGCGAGGAAGCAGCGAAGAAGCTTGCAGGAACGAAAGTCCCGGAGGCAGTCCAGAAGCTCGGCGAGAACATTTCACTCGGTGCACTCCACCGCATAGAAGGCTCCGTCCTCGGACGCTACGTGCACACGAACGGAAAGATTGGCGTGATCGTAGCACTCGAAGGAGGTACCGCGGAAATTGCCAAGGACGTGGCTATGCATGCAGCAGCAATGAATCCGCGCTATGTCACACCGCAAGATGTTCCGGCAGGAGACATTGTGAAAGAGAAGGAAATCTGGAAAGAGCAGCTCTCTAAAGAAGGAAAACCAGAGGCGATTATGGAGAAAATAATGATCGGAAAAGAGAAGAAATTCCGTGAAGAGAACGCACTCACCACACAGGCTTTCGTCAAAGACCCGGGAAAGACAGTCACCCAATATCTCAACGGTGCAACAATTTCCCGCTATGTCCGCATTGCCGTAGAGTAGGACTTTTGACCCAGATGGAGAGCCACGGCCACCCTGGCGGGCTTCTCTGCCCTGTGGGAACTCTTTACTTTAAAGAATGGTGCACTCTACCATTCCCCTCGTGGCAGCCCACTCCATTCTCATCGCGGAGGACGACCCTCTCCTGCGGGATCTCTACAAGAAGAAATTTTCCCTTGCGGGCTACCGCATTCGGACTGCTGAGGATGGGGAAAAGACCATCGCCGCCATAGAAGAAGAATCCCCCGATTTGCTCGTGCTCGACATCAATATGCCAGTCATCGACGGATTCGGCGTTCTGGAGAAATATCCGTTGGAAGACCGGCCTTTCGACGTCATTCTTCTCACAAACTTCGGAGATGAAAAAAACAGAGAACGGGGAGAGAAGCTGGGCGTGCACCACTTCCTCGTGAAAAAGGACATGACGATCAAAGCACTCGTCTCTCTTGTGGATAAACTCTTGCAGTAGAAGAGAGAGGATGCCGTGGGAGGATTCAAGGCTACATACTGCCATTATTGGACCTCTAAACTGCATTTCTGGGCTTTGGATTGCTCAGGATGCCTTATTTACCCAAACAGATATTTGTGCTATAATAATAGCAAGAATTGGAAAAAGGATACATCCTTGTCGCTGAGGACGACCCTGTACTGCGGGAAGTCTACGTGAAGAAGTTCTCCATTGCGGGATACAAAATCCACACAGCGAATAACGGCGAAGAAACACTCACCGCCATAGAGCAGGAAACGCCAGATCTCCTCCTTTTAGACATCAACATGCCTGTCATGGATGGGTTTTCCGTACTGGAGAAATTCCCGAAGGAAGAGCGGACGTTCCCTATCATTCTGCTCACAAACTTCGGTGACGACAAGAACAGAGCCCGCGGAGAGGAACTGGGGGCAGACGACTACTTCATCAAGAGCCAAATGACCATGCGCAAGCTCCTCGAAATGGTGGATGATCTCATGAAAGCGAGACGGTACTGGAATAAGTGAAGCTCCACGGCCTTACGGCCGTGGCATCTCTTTCATGCGCTGCTGCAAGGCGGCGGCGGAACCCGGCGTAGCGGGAGGCCACTTCGCCCTTCGGGCTTCGCGGCTTCACCCGCATTCCTCCACGGGCTTACGCCCGTGGCCTCCTGCGGAGTCGGGTGAACGGCTCTCAGCATCCAGAAAGGCGTAAGGCACAACTGTCGAAGTGCCTAAAAGTAATACGCCGAATGCAAAAACCCGAAAGCTGCCAGCTATCTCTGGCGCATTATTCATGATAGAATGGTAAGATATGCCCACTTTGAACCAGCTTTTCCTGGGCCTCGGCTCTGCTGCATCTGTCTTCATCGGCGTGCATGTCGTGCTATGGCTCTGCCGGCTTCTCGCGGATTTCCGCCGTGAACGCGACCTCGTCTTCCTCCAGATTCTTGTCCCGAAAAAGGAAAGCAAAGAAGAGAAAGAAACGGAATCCGAACGCTACTCCTCTGGCCAGGACTTCCGTGAGGTGCTGGGGGTCATGGATCACTTCTACCAGTCACTCCACAGTCTATACCACGGAACTGCAAGGCGATGGTGGAGGGGGCAACCCTTCATCTCCTTTGAGTATGCTGCACTGCAAGGCGAAATCCTCTTCTTCGTCGTCTGCCCGCGGGCCATTGTCCACTTGATAGAAAAGCAAATCACCTCCTTCTATCCCGATACCATCATTGACGAGGTGGAGGACTACAACATCTTCACAGACAAATCCATCGTTGCGGCACGGACACTCATCCCGCGAGGACCATTCACGAAAATATTCAAAACATACCAGCAGCTCAAGAGTGATCCTCTGAGCACCATGACAAACGCCTTCTCGAAGCTGAAAGAAACTGAGGGGGCCGCCGTGCAGTTCGTCCTCCGCCCAGCCAAATCCGGCTGGCAGAAAAAACTGCAGAAAGAAGCCCAGAACCTCTTGAACCCCAAGAAGAAGAAAGGGCTCAGATGGTGGAATCCCATTTCCTGGCTCAGCACCGGCTTCAGTCTCCTCACCACAGGAGATGATGTGGTAGATCTGCAATCTGAGAGCAAAGCAACGGGCGAGCGCGTGTCTCAGATGGTGGAGGAATACAGTAAAACTGTGGATGAGAAGGCAAGCAGCCCCGGTTTCACAGCAGTGGTCCGTGTCGTCACCTCCGCAGATACTCTCCTCCGTGCACAGAACCTTCTCCAAGAAGTCTGTGCCGCATTCACGCAATTCAGCGACATGCGTGGGAACCGCCTCAGAAGATCGAAGCTCTCCAGCAAGAGAAACACCACCTTCAGATTCATCCGGCGTTCCCCCCGACTGGGCATTCCTGCGGGTATCGCAAGCCCCGTGATGCTCCTGGGAGCCCCTGAGCTCACAAGTTTCTTCCACTTCCCCAACATCAAGTACAACAAAGTTGAAACCATTAAATGGCAGAACTTCAAGGTGGCACCAGCACCCAAGAACATACCAACAGAGGGTTTGCTCCTTGGAACAAACACCTACCGGGGAGAGAAACGCAAGATATACATGGGCAACGAAGACCGCTTCCGTCATTTCTACATCATCGGGCAGACCGGCACGGGGAAATCTTCGATCATCCAGCTCATGGCACGCCAGGACTTCCATAACAATATTGGCTGCTGCGTGGTGGATCCGCACGGGTCACTCATTGAGGATCTGCTGCCGTACATTCCGCGTGAACGCGCCGACGACGTGGTTTACTTCAATCCCGCAGACACGGAAAGACCCATGGGACTCAACCTGCTGGAGGCAGAGACTCCGGAAGAGAAAGACCTTGTCGCACTCGATGCCATGAACATGATGGTGAAGATGTTCGGGGAAGAAATTTTCGGTCCGCGTATTCAGGACTACTTCCGCAACGGGTGTCTGACACTCATGGATGATGAGGATGAAGGCGGCGCCATCACCGATCTCGTGAAACTTTTCACGGACGAAGAGTGGCAGCGGTACAAAGTATCGAAAGTGAAAAACCCCATTGTCCGCGCTTTCTGGGAAAAACAGATGGTCCAGACCGGACAGCGTGAGAAGCAGGAAATGATCCCCTACTTCGCAGCGAAGTTCGGCCAGTTCTATACCAATACGCTCATCCGGAACATCGTGGGGCAGACACGCAGTGCCTTCGATATCTCCAAATGCATGAATGAGGGGAAGATCCTGCTCATGAACCTGAGTAAAGGACTCGTCGGAGACATCAACGCCCAGCTCCTCGGTTTGATCATCGTGAGTAAAATCCAGGTTGCAGCCATGCGCAGGCAGCGGCAGACAAATGAGCAGCGCCGCGACTTTTACCTCTACATCGACGAGTTCCAGAACTTCGTGACCCCTTCCATTGAGTCTATTCTCTCCGAAGCCCGCAAGTACCGTCTTGGCCTCATCCTTGCCCACCAGTACATCGATCAGCTGGAAAAGGAGAGCAAGATCTCCGGCAATGTCAGCCTGAGGGGCGCAGTTTTTGGCAACGTGGGCACGATGATGTTCTACAAGATTGGCCCGCAGGACGCCGAAGTGTGTGCGAAGGAAATGGCTCCGGTCTTCTCTGAACAGGACCTCATCAACATCGACGCCTTTAAGGGCGCCATGAAACTGAGCGTGGAAGGCCAACCTTCCAGACCATTCTCCATAGAAGTACCACGTCCCTGGCTCGACAAAACATACCCCAAAGACGAGCAGGCAGCTGAGGCGTTCAAACAACTCTCCCGCCTGACGTACGGCCGCGCGAAAGATTTCGTGGACAGGGAGATAATGAGGAGAATCGGGTAGATCATAAGAGAGAGTAATAGGGAATAGAGTACTAGGATAATGAGGCCCTATGTGTGGGGCCTATTACTCAATTCCCTATTATTCTTACCTCAGAGCAACTGTCTCTATCGGTTTCGCATGCACCAGATAGCGCTGCGCGATGGAATCCGGCGGCCAGCAGGTGTAGAGAATGAGCTCCTCCCCTTCAGCATCGTCATTGAAAGGAGCTGTGTCTTTCGCATCGATTGTTTCCTCGTAGGTTACTTCGTAGGTGTGCAGCTTCCCCTCGTACGTCACGTAAATCCTGTCCCCGACTTTAAGCTGATTCACCTTGCGGAATATCTTGGTGTACTTCGAGACATCCCACGGATACCCGCTGGAGTGACCGTAGATCATGATCTTGCCACCCGCACCGGGATAGCTAAAGAGGTGCCCCACGCCGTCTTTGAGCGCAGCGAGAACACCCTGAGAAGAAAGCGGATCTATGGGATGTGTGATGGTGAGATCCGTAACCCCGAGACTCGGCATCGTAATGGCAAAATACTTCTCTGACGCATACGGAAGCGTGCTCGCCTGTACGGCCGGTTGGGGCTGATTGATCACCTGAACAGTCTGTGGCTGCGGGAGAGTAATCGAGTGCGAGGAACTCGCCCCCTGGCTCTGGGTTCCCTGGGACACAGTTCTTCCATCGTTGAAAGCAAGAACACCCGCCTCGCGAACATACATCATACGGTAGACCATCTCGAAGAACTGGCCGCGCGTAATCGGCTGACCAAGCCGCAGGGGCTGCTGCTCCTGCAACACCGCATTGCGCAGAATTGCAGCGTTGATCGAGGACGTGTACCACTGCCCTGGGAAGTTCTGAATGGTAGCTGAAAGTCTCGCAAATTCTGTTTCTCCCGCTTCCCCGAATGACCGCGAGAGAAGAACCACCGCTTCTTCCACCGTAAGCAACTGCCCCGGCCGCAGGGTTCCCTCCGGATACCCTTTCACCACTTCTGCCTCGAACGCAGCCTCCACAAACGGGGCAAACCACTGACTCTGCTGTACATCGGAAAAGAGAGGTAATGGCGGCATGTTCTCCTGGTACCACAGAACACGCTGCGCATACTTCTCCTGGGTGATCATGAGTACTTTGATCGCCTCCACCCTGTTGAGAAACTTCTGGGGTCTCGCGAGTCCATCACCGTATCCCCGAAGTATCCCCTTCTCCGAGAGGTACACAAATGCGTCGCTGTAGAGCGTCTGGTCAGTATCGGGGAAACCAGCAGCGAATGCCCGTGTCCCGAAGCCCACGAGTAACACTGCCGCCAGCAGAAGGAGTAGCCTTTTATACTGCATATAAGGGAGCTAATCTAATGATTTTTCTCTCTTTTGTCAAGTACTCTTGGGATCTCTCCTGTGCCAAATCCCATTGTAAATCGTCAATTCAGGGCACTTTTGAGCTCCTATCGACTAGGCATGGTGAAACACTTACGATGCAGGCATGTTTTGCCCTCTCAAACGGCCTGTTCTCACATACCTGCCCACTCTCACCCTCTGCGGATGCCTCCTCCTCTTCGGAACGTTCCTGAGCAGTCTCGCACATCCTACGTCCCTCGGAGATGGCATACGGCACCTCACTCTCGCCCGTCTCCTGCAGGAAGGGAACTCGTTCGGAGGCTGGGGCGATGTTCTGTACTCAGGATACTTCAGCACACGGTCCTCTGATCCGTGGTTCCTCACGCACGTGCTGCTCATGCCTCTCGGCACTCTGGATATCGCGATTGCGGAGGACATGCTGATCCTGCTGCTCATTGGTGCGGTAGGCATCACCTTCCTTCTCTTCCTCAGCACGCTCCGCCTCTCTCCCGCTTCCCAGAGCATCCTTGTCGCACTCCTCCTCCTCGGACACGTGCAATTTACGTTCCGCCTCCTCGTCGGCCGTCCGCTCTTCCTGATGGTCGCCCTCACCACGCTCACGCTGCTCACCGTCCTCCATAAACAACCATTGCTTCTCCTGGTACTCATGACCATGGCAACGCTCCTCTCGCACCTCTTCGTGTTCCCGCTCTTCGTCTGCCTGCTGGGATCGCTCTGGCTCCTCTCGCTCTCAAGAAAACGTACAGCTCTGCTCACAGTTTTGAGTTCGCTCTCCGGCCTCGCGATTGGCCTTCTCCTCCACCCCCAAGCACGCAACTTCGCCCACTATGTCTTCACCATCTTCCTCAGAGTACCTTTCCTCACAGAACTCGATACAGGCACGGAAATGCATTCAGGTATAGGACGCATGGCAGCTGTCCTCACGCTCCTCGGTGCCTGCTCCCTCTTCGCGTATCATCTGTGGTACACACGCCGCGTCTCCTGGAAAGAAATGCACAGGCGAGGACTCAGTCTGACAGCCAGCATTGTTCTGGTGATGACACTCGGCATGCTCCTCTGGGTGCGCATGCTCGACTTCCTCTGGCCGCTCCTCCTCATTCTCCTCGCACAGGTACTGAGCCTGTACCCACCCATTGTCAAAGAAACAGCACATGTTCTCCTGCCCCGATGGGCGCTGCTCAGAAAATACACACTGGGAGTGCTCCTCCTCGTGCTCACCGTGAACACCGCTAAGACCTTCTATAGTTTCTCCACAGTCAATGCAGAAAACGCACTCAGCCACTTCACAGATCCGATGAAGAACATTCCAGAGAAATCACGCGTGCTGAATGTGGACTGGGATCTCTTCCCTTCCCTCTTCAGCGCACGACCGGATCTCCTCTTTGCGCGCGGAATGGACCCCTCGTACGACTACCTCTCCGATCCGGATTCCATTCGCTTCTTCGCTGCAGTACGAAATCCATCTGAAGAAACGGACTGGAATGCCTGGCTCACTGAACTGATTCAGCACATCCCTTCTGACTACCTTGCCCTTTGGAGAGCAGAAGAACGCAGGAACATGATCGAAACACTCAACCAGAACAAATCCCTCGAGTACGTTGGCATGAGCGACCGCATTATCGTGTATAAAATCCTTTCTTCCACCGAGCAGTCCGCTCAGGATTCCGTATAATCTGCGAAGTGGCACTCCAAATAGGCATCACCCACCTTCGCCCCGCATCCGCGGGGACTTCGGTGGGCAAGTCGGCCTCCCCTCTCCATTCCTCTCAAGCGACTGATACGTTATGGCTCTTCAAATAGGCATCATCGGCCTTCCGAACGTCGGGAAATCGACGCTTTTCAACGCGCTGACGCGCAGCAAAGGAGCTCAGTCTGCCAATTACCCCTTCTGCACTATCGAACCGAACGTTGGCATAGTGGAAGTGCCGGACACGCGCCTTCAGACACTCACCGAGATGGTGAAGCCGCAGAAAGTGATCCCCGCTGCCATCGAATTCGTCGATATTGCAGGACTGGTGAAAGGAGCCAGCAAAGGAGAAGGCCTCGGCAACCAGTTCCTCCATGCCATCCGGGAAGTCGATGCCCTCTGCCACGTGGTGCGGGAATTTGAGGACACCAATATTACGCACGTTGAAGGAAGTATAGACCCCAAGCGCGACTGCGAGACCATCGAAACAGAACTCATTCTTGCAGACCTGGAATCGATAGTGAAACGTATCGACAAAGTGGAAGGAGTCGCACGTAGTGGAGACAAAGAGAAGCAGAAGGAGCTCGCTCTCCTCCGGCGCATGAAGGAAGCACTGGACACAGGAAAGATGGCTCAGACAGTGGAGATGACCCATGAGGAAAAGAAGCTCTCCAGAGGGTTCAATCTCCTCACAAATAAGCCGATCATCTACGCGCTAAATATTGCGGAAAACGTGCTGAAATCCACAGACGAGCAGAAGCAACGCTTGTCTCTCGGTCTCCCCCCGCAGGCGCAGATCATCATGGTATCGGCGAAAATTGAGGAAGACCTCCAGGATCTCTCCATGATGGAAGCGAAGGAAATGCTCAGAGAAATGGGCGTGGAGTCTTCCGGACTCGACCAGCTCATCCAGGCAGCGTACGCCGCTCTCGGCTACATCACGTACTTCACTGCAGGGCCGAAAGAAGTGCGAGCGTGGAACGTGCTCAGGGGTGCAACCGCCCCCGAGGCAGCGGGCGTGATCCACACCGATTTTCAGAAAGGGTTTATCCGCGCCGAAACCATCGCGTACACGGACTACATCTCACTCGGAGGGGAACAGAGCGCCAAGGTAGCCGGAAAGATGCGGAGCGAGGGCAAGGAGTACGTGGTGCAGGACGGCGACGTGATGTACTTTAAGTTCAACGTGTAAGTGCAGAGGAAAACTTGCTTTTTCCTATAAATATACTATAAAGCTCATTATGAGCATTGAAGTCGCACCAGAACCGGCTCAGAAACCTCTGATTCCCTACGGAAGTCCGGAATCGGCAAGTCCGCATGCAGGCGGAGAAGACGGAGCTGCAATCGAAACCGCAGCGCAATGTGCCCGCCAAAATCTCACCGAAACAGCCGGAGGGAACGGACAATCTGCAAAACACGCAGAAGAACAGGAAGCACCTGCAGGAGCAGCCAAAGCCAACCACACCTCCCAGACTCTTCAGGAAATCAGAACCCTCATTATTAGAAGAATGCACTCGCTCCGCCCGGGCCCTAGGCCTTCCTTCAGAGAAGGAGACCGCCACGGTGAGCTGAAAAGAATATTAGCCTTGGCAGGAATCGGAGCGGCCCCCGGAGAGCTTCTCTTTGCACTGCGCAATTCACGGCACAAAGGCACACGGAACTTCGGCAGGAATATGAACATAGATGATGGTGATGGATCCGTTACTTCCCAACCTGACTACGCAACAGAAGCAGAAATAGCACAGGAAATGATCAGGCGCGCCGATGCTCTCTTAGAACGACTCGATCCGGACGACGAACCAGAATTTGCTCCAGCAGATGCCGCCGCAGACAGAGCCTATGCCCGGGCAGACGATCACCTGTTTGACCCCCCACTGGAAACTGCCAATGAGAGTGCATCCGTAAAAGTCGCATGACATTCATCGCACGCCAGGAACGATTCACCTGCGAGCACTGCAGTGCGGAGGTGGAACCACTGAAGAACGGTTCATATCGCAACCACTGCCCGCACTGCCTGTACTCCAAGCATGTGGACAACGAAGGGCCGGGTGACCGTGCATCAGATTGCGGCGGAATGATGGAACCCATCGGACTTGATCATCATTCCGGCAAGGGCTGGATGGTGTTGCACTGCTGTGCTCTCTGCGGAAAAGAGATTCCGAATACCGTTGCTCCCGATGATAATCTCATGATCATTGGGGAATGATTCCCTGAGAGATGAAACATAATTTTGTTCATCTTTTTTCTTTTGTGCAAGGGCTCTTTGCGTTTCAACACTTGAAAAACATCTACAGACAGCCGTAGGATAGCTGTCCATGCGAGTCTTCCTGATGGTCTGCGCCTTCGGCCTGCTTTTCATCTCCCTGTAACTTTGGAGGAATGCACAGAACAGTCACTGCTTAGTGCAGTGCTCTCACATGTACATACAGAGACACCGCTACGCATCTCCGCCCCCTGCACTCATGAATCCCGCTGTGTACTGCTCACTCACTGATTTCTGCAGCGGGATTTTCTCTGCAACGTTCCCTTCAGGCAGCAAGACAATCTGTTCACTCCCCGAACTGGGATTCACATCGATACGAACGGCAAACGCTCCCGATGCCAGAGCATCCTGCGCTTGGGGAGTGAGATTTCTCACCTCGAGTATCTGCTCAGCCCCCCGCTCCCGAAGATCCTTCTCAATCTCCTTCCTGAGCTCTTCTTGAATCTGTGGTTCTGTCTCCAGTGCAAATTTGAGTTCTGCAAGAAGCTCATTCTTCTTCATTTCACGCTCCAAGTCCTCCGGCCCCTTCACACGCTCCCGAAGCCTCTCGTACTCCTCAGGACTCCGCAACCGCTTGCGGAGACGCTCTTTCTCGTGTGAGGGGAGCCTGTCGAACCAACTCATGGCCCCAGTGTAGCGATTTGGAGCCAGAACAAAAGGAGCAGACAGGCGTCCGCTCCTCTGTTTGCTCTAAAAAATCCTCAACTGCAACCGCTGGTCGCACCGCAGTCGAGACAGATCTCGCAGGCCCCGTTGCGCTTCATCTTCGTGCTTCCGCAACTGCCACAGAGAGAGCCGGTGTATCCCTGTTGTCTTGCGGCATCTATGTCAGAAGGAGCAGTACTTGCCTGCACCACCTCCACTGCCGGTGTCTCCTCCCACACTCCCCCTTGCAGTACTTTCG
>DATDVK010000007.1:0-9738 GCA_035290085.1 Candidatus Peribacteraceae bacterium | reverse complement strand
CAGATGCACTCAAGCAAGAAGGCGATACGCGCGACCTCATTCGCACAGTACAGCGCCTGCGCAAGGAGGCGGGTCTCTCCTTCACGGACCGCATTACATTGCAGATACAGGGCGCAGACGAGATCCTGAAACAGTATGGGGAGCTCATCGAACAGGAAACACACTCCTCGCTCGGAAGTGCAGGGGGTGATGATCACACGATGGAACTCGGAGACCGCAAGGTGACGATACGGTTCGCAAGAAAGCAGTAGGCAGTTTTGCGTTACTGACTTCTGCCTTCTGATTTCCCGTTCAGGGTCTGAGGACCCCTCAGGGTCTCGAACGACTGCCTACTCCTTCTGGAGATAAGTTGAAAAGATGCATACACTACTCCCATGGCTTCCGAAGGTGGCCTTTCCATCCCGGCCCGCGTGCTGCTGCGCGCAGTGCTGAACATTGTCCTCGTGTGGGTGCTCGCAGAGTACTTCTACGCCTACTTTGAGCTCACCGGTGGTCTTGCAGCCTACGTCATCGTGGGATCGCTCCTCACGCTCATGAACCTCTTCATCCGTCCGCTCCTGGAAGTCATCACGATGCCCATCAAGCTCTTCTTCGCTACCCTGCTCGCCATCATCATCGTGAACGGCGTCTTTGTGGAACTGACGATCTACCTCGTGGAACAAATGCAGGACGGCCTCGTGACACTGGAAGTGCACGGCCGGCTCTGGGGATGGGTGGTTGTCGCCACGATCCTGGGCACAGGAAACTGGTTGATGAAGATTGTGTTAAATGCAGGAAAATAGTTACATCGACTTATTAACAATGTCATTCAGCGCCCATGACATGCCTTTGATCACAGCCTGCACAGGCATCCTGTGGTAGGAAGATACCATACCGTACTGCTGGTTACTCTTCTCCCAGCCAAAGACAATGAAGCAGGAAATACCGAGTCCCTTCACAAATGCTTCGCACTTCTGACGCACTTCTTGTTCATCCATACAAGGTAACGGGGAAAGACGGCACCAATCATACCACCAGTAGTTATCCATGGACTTACGTCTCTGGCAACTCAGGAGATCCAAGAACGACAAACCTCGCCGGCCGTAGCTCCTTAGGAGCGAAGGCTGGTGAGACTTGCCTCTCCGCATGGCAAAGAGAGGAGGGCAACCCCCTCAACGAGTTCTGCAATACCACTTGCCCACAAGTCTTGGTATGATGCACTCCTCAGCAATGAGGACCCTTTCCACCACACTTGCCCTCCTTGGGGGGCTGCTGCTCTCCATATCTCCCGCGCACGCTCGTTTCTGGGACGTGCCGGATGACCACATGTATGGAGAAGCGATCGACTACCTTATGAGCGAGGGAGTTGTGCGCGGTTACCCGGACCGCAGCTTCCGTGCGGATCTCCCTGTTTCACGAGCAGAATTTACGAAGATTGTCGTGGGGTCACTGTTCTCTCCTCTGGTGATAGAGAGTTGCGTAGAGAATCTCTCGGGTAACAAGGAAGCTCTGGACATCATACGCTTCGAAGACGTGAGCTACCTGGACTGGTATGGGCCGTACCTCTGCACCGCAATCCTGGCGGAAATCATCAGTGGATATCCCGACGGCACCTTCAAGCCGGAGGATGGGGTGAATTTCGCAGAAGCCGCCAAAATTCTCGCAAACGCCTACGGGATATTAAACCCCGAACGGCATGACATCCGGGCACAGCAGGAAATCTGGTACAAACCGTACGTGGAAGATCTGCAGGATTTCAATGCCATTCCTCCGACGATCCGGGGGTTTGAGTACCCCATCACCCGCGGAGAGATGGCAGAGATGATCTACCGCCTCGCGAATGCGCACGTAGGCCAAACACTGAATTCGAGGCGCACACTCACATACCCGGACCTGGCAGAAACCATCCCGCGCACACCGTACATCAGCAAGGAATACGGATTTGCCCTCTCATACCCTGAGAATTGGCCCACCCCATACTTCCAGAAACGGGGCATTGCGGAAGACGGCGTCCCGGTCGTCCGATCGGACTGGCGCATCTACTTCGGCTACACAGATGAACAGTGCCTCGGGCACGGAGACTGCCAGGAACGCAACTTCTACCTCGATGGGTACAGCAGAATAATCCTCGACCAGCTCATTACTGATTTCTATAACGAAAGCGGTATCACTGTGCTCGAGGACATCCTGGAAGACACGTTCTGGACACTCGTGTATGAAGACGCCAGCCAGGGATGCTCCTCGAAGCGTGCACTCGTTATTGCCACCCACTACGTGTACCGCCTCACCGGACTCTGCTCGACAAACAATGCAACGGAATCAATCCAGTTTGACCAGCTGCTGCGCTCCTTCTCTCTCATCGAGAAGACACGCTGACCCCCAGAACAGAGAACCGCAACGCCGCAACCTGTTACAGGAAAGAACAAAGGCAGCAGCGGAACCTGTGCCTGTGCTGCTCCGCAACACTCCTGAGGATGTTCTCTCTTGTTCAAATGATAAACAGACTACAACGTGTACCTTTGCATTCCGTTGACGTCGTTCAAAGAATGCCAATGATGTTCCCCAATGACTTTGGGCGCTCTCCACACAGCAGTTCATACGGGAACAGGCAACGGCACTCCTGGAGCAGCACCAGGTGATCTTCCTGCCGCCGATGGACCCGCTCTAGACAAACTCGGCACCTACATCGTAGAAAGAACGAGAGGCGATCCTGATTTCCTGCGACGAGTCCCCGCGCACCTCCGCTCGTACGGCGATTGGTATCGCGCAGTCGTCGCACGGGCGCAACAGGCTAACCCCCAGGCAATCACCCCTGAACCATGCAATGGTGCAAAACCAAAGAGTGGCTCACCATTGGAACACAGCACCATGTTCGTGTTCGAATTTCTGCCATATCAGGCAACAACGGCAGTGTGTGATCAGTGTGGCAAAAGAAATTTTCTTCGCGGGACAGTGGACCTGAAAGTGGACAGCATTCCGACCATCCGGGCTCGCGTGTGTGAGTGTGTCGGGAGAGAGATTTTTGAGGAGCTGGATCCTGAGGCACAACTCAGAGCGCTCTACAACGGAACATTTACCTGACACGCGAATGAGGAAATGCTATAATGATACGAAACATTGAGAAGTCTATGACACGATACTTTCCGCGAGAGGCAATTATCCTTGGAGCCGGCATCGTGCTCCTGTTCCTGAACTGGTTCTCTCCTCTCTTTGAAGATCCGATGCTCTTCGTACTTTCCACGCTCTTCTACCTCTTCGTCATCCCCATCGCGATTATCTCTCTCTACGGAGGGAGCCTCAGAGATTTTGGTTTCCGCAAAGAATGGCACTGGCCGTTCTCCAGGAGAATCACCGTACTCACAGGGCTCTTCGTCCTGTCTCTCCTCATTCTCGCGTCACTCCTGCCCCAGTTTAACAACTACTACACTGCCAGGCTCCCCGCAAGCAGCGGGTGGAGAGCGTTCTTCATCACTATCGTCTTCGGACTGTACCTCTTCGCATGGGAATTCTTCTTCCGGGGATTTCTGCTCTTCGGGCTCCTGCCGCGTTTCGGTGTCTACGCGATCGTCATCCATCTCGTCCTCTTCACAGGCATGCACATAACCAAACCCCCGCTGGAGCTCGTTGCTTCTCTGCCGGGAGGGCTCCTCCTTGAATGTGTTGCCTACCGCTGCAGATCGTTCCTCCCCGCATTCCTCATCCACTGGATGATGAATGTGGTACTGAAAGTGCTGATTGTCATCTAATCCGCACAGAAGCAGACCACACAATTTCACAGCAGAAACAACTGTTCTCAAGGAAAGAAACGTATTTGAAGTATTCAATAAATATGTTATAATACTATCTGTATATACATACCCAATCATTCGTATGAAGAAACACCATTCCCTTGTTATGGGTGCCCTCGTGGCAGCCGCGAGCATGGCCGTGGGCGCCGGCACCATAATCCTCGTGAATTCGAGTAATGCGTTCAGTGGCAGCAACCCAAACAGCGCTGCAGACACAGAGGACGCTCGCATCATCCGCGACTACAACCGCAATGACGTGCGTCGCCGCGATGCCGGGGTCTTTGAGACCACCTCGTACGTGAACGACGAACAGCCTTCACATGCTGCAGCCACAAGCAACCACAACTACACGGTAGGAGAACTCATAGAGCGTTGTTTGGACATGAACGTCAGCCGCATACGCCTCTCACATTGTATTACCAATGCACGCGAGGGGCTCATGTATCAATTCAATCAGAAAGATCGGTAGTGTGCTCACGGTGCAGGGGGCAGCTCAAGCTGTCCTTCTTCTCCGTTGCTCAAAACTACCACTGAGGATTTCCTCCAGAAATCCGCGTGCTTCGCGTTGCACATAGCCCGGGCTGCCCGTGGCGCCGCGCCGCGGGAACAAGTTTTCCACCTGTTCAGGGAGAACATCCGGCCAGCGTGGAGCATGGAATGTGAAGTCATAGGAACCGCCTCTTCCACTGATGAGGATACGGGGAACAGAACCTTGCCGGAATCCTTTCTCCACGAGAAACGGCGGCATGGGATCTTCCGCTGTCATAGGCGGCAATGCGGTACACCCGTTCCCCTTTTCAGCTGACATCGACATTAAGCGGCAAGCTTCTCCCCAACATCCAAACCTACATTTCTGCGCATCCTTTCCTTTGTCTCAACACAAATTCCTGCACCCTCAAGTTCGCGGATAGCAGTGACTTGCTCGGCAGCAACACCGCGCACAACAAGCTTCGCACCCTCTGCACGAATCTTTCGATTCTGAAGAAGTAACTCCCTGACACGCTCTGCTGTCAATCCTTCCTCGAGATTGCCCATTTCAACCGCAACCACGTCGTTCGCCGCGGCTGCGGCATCGACTTTTCTATTGAAACGTGCATCGCCAATACTCCCTGTCATCACAGAAACACCACTTTCTCTCTTCAGTGCTCCCGTCGAATCGGTGAGCTGTTCTCCGCTCCCTTCATCCTTTACCTGAATAGTCCGGACAGACTGTGCTTCATCTTCAGATTCAAGCCTTTCGATCCTTTCTGCCATGGGAAAAGGGGGGAATGTGCAAATATACTACTGAATAAGGGGAAATTGTCAAGTATCTGCCCATACCAAAGGACCGGCGAATACGCCGGTCCGTGGTCTCCTAGGCTCACACAGGGGGAGATTGTCCGAAGTAGCAGTAAGCGAAGAAACACGCGGCAATGACGGCGACACCTGTCGCGAACAGCCATGTGAACATGGCCCCGCACAGGTCTTCCGACTTCGTCGTATCGCCCCCGCCGCACTCGCAAAGCTTCTTGAGCCTGCAAGCGCAGATGGCTCCCATTGCTACTGCCACCAGTAGCCCCCCCGTGCTCAGCAGCATCCCGATCAACGCAATAGCTGTGACACTCATTTCGTACCTCCAGGTTCTTGTTGTGGTTAGCGCACTGTGCACTCTCTCTGTATGCGCACTGAGCTAACCACACGTCCCCGCTGATGAGCATGTGCCCAAAAGACCATATACAATCATCGGATTGCATAATACTACTATACAATTATTTTTAATAAATGCAAGTACTTAAGCGGGCAGTACCACTGCCCCTTCCTTCACCGGTTCACCGACCTTCAGACCCACAACCTGCCCTTTCTTGGCCTTTTTAATCCCCTCATGGTCCACCTGGAGAGAATCGACTGTCTGCGTGAATTTCTGCTCTCCATGCTGGAAGAGCACTGCATCACCGACTTTGAGCGGCGCAGCGAGTTCCAAGATGGCCACACCGATCTTATCGTAGTAATGGACTACTTTGCCGATGCTTTTCTTTCGAGCTTTTTTAAGCATGTGGGTGGGGGGAAAAAGCAACTTTTTACTCTACCCCTCCTCATAAAAAACCGCCAGCAGTTGGCGCTTTTTTGTTCACCCTGAGCTCCCCTCCGTAACAAAGCTTCCTGACGCACAGCCTCAGCTTTTCGAAGGCCCCTGTCACCTCTCAGGCCCAAATGGAAGCAGCCATGCTTTGTTGAACGGGTCAAAAGCATCGCATTGTGCCGGAGGAACGCTCTGCGTATGCTTTGACCTAATGTCGCACGGTACAGGGAAAAACCTAAAGAAGATTTCGGCGCCGCTCGAGCGCCTCTCCTTTGTGGTCCTCATGCTCAATCTCTCCATTTTCGCCGTCGCCATTCTCATTTCCATCGTTTACCTGCAGCAGAAATCCGGGGAAGAAGCACTCTTCATCACCACCAACATTCTCATCGTTATACTCGGCAGTATTGGAATATGGCTTCTCCATTACACCCTCAGTTCCCAGCAGCAGCTGAAACGGGCTCTAGAGAAAAGCGAGGAGGAGTACCGGACGCTCGTCTCCAACATCAACCTTGGCATCTACAGAAACACGGGCGGACCAAAGGGGAAATTCCTCCAGGCAAACCCCGCTATCGCGAAGATGTGTGGGTACGACTCCGTGGAGGAGTTCATGGCACTCGCAGTTTCTGATATTTATCAGGATCCGAACCAAAGGGCAAAATACATTGAGAAGATTGCGAAGCAGGGACTGGTGAAAGACGAAATCCTCAAGCTGAAGAGGAAGGACGGGACGACATTCCTCGGCTCCGTCACCGCGAAGGTGAAGTACGACGAACAAGGAAACATCCTATGGATAGACAGTGCGATGGAGGATGCCACGAAGCAGAAGGAATCGGAGGAGAAACTGCGGGAAGCGAAGAGCCACCTGGAAATAGAAGCCATGAACACGAAGAAGTTTTTACAGGCGGTAGAGAATTCCAGCGTCGCCACCATCATTACAACCCCGGAACCGGCCATCATCTATGCAAACCCGGCATGGGAACAGCTCACAGGACACATGGAAGCAGAAGTGCTCGGTAAAAATCCCAATCTTTCAAAGAGCGGCGATACGCCACGGAGGGTGTATGAAGAGATGTGGGGAAAAATCCTCAGCGGAAAGGAATTCCACACAGACGAGATTGTGAACAGGCGGAAAGATGGCACTGAATATGCAGCGGATCTGCGTGTATACCCCATCGCGGAGCATGGGAAGGTGAAGTTCCTCGTCGGACTGCAGACTGATATCACCGCACAGAAGCGCACGGAGAGGGCAAAATCGGAATTCGTATCGCTCGCTTCGCACCAGCTCAGAACACCGCTCACTAACCTGCGTTGGGCCTTTGAAGTGCTGGAACACGGCAAAATAGGAAAATTGCCCGAGGAGATGCAGGCTATTGTTGAACGGGCGCAGAGTTTCATCACACAGATGAACCAGACTGTGAGTACGCTCCTCAATATTTCCCGCATAGAGGCAGGGAAAATCCAGGTGAGAGATGAGAAGGTGCCCGTACGGCGGCTGCTGGAGGACATCCAGGAGGAATACGCATCAGCCCTGGCAGTGAAGAAGCAGTCTTTCACGATCAACTGCCCCAAGGAACTCTCCTTGATGACAGACGAGAGCCTCCTGTATGAGATACTCACAAACCTTGTGAGCAACGCGAGCAAGTACACACCCGAGAGAGGCTCTGTCACCCTCGAGGTGAAACAGGAAGGAAATGCTGTGAGCATTCGCGTGAGCGATACGGGGTATGGCATTCCCGCAGACCAGCAGAAACAGATCTTCTCGAAGTTCTTCCGCGGGGGGAATGTCATCAAACATGAAACGAGCGGTACTGGTCTGGGTTTGTACCTCGTGTATAATTTAGTACGCATCCTCTCCGGTTCCATTTCGTTCTCTTCGGAAGAGAACAAGGGCACGACCTTCACGGTCTCTCTACCTTCTACCCCACCCCCCCATAGCTAAAACCGTCTTAATAGCAGAGGACGAAAAATTCCTGACGCAGATGTACGAAATACAGCTGCAGGATGAGAAATTCAAAGTCGTTTCCACGCATAACGGCAACGATACGATAGAAATTATCGACAAGAAGAAGCCAGATCTCCTCATTCTTGATCTCCTCATGCCGGAGAAAGACGGGTTTGAAGTCCTGGAATACATTCATGAAAAGGGATACACATTCCCTGTTATTGTGCTTACGAACCTCAGCCTGGATATCGATAAGGAAAAGTGCAAGGAACTCGGTGCAGTGGACTTTCTCCTCAAGAGCGAGATGACCACAGAGGGGCTCGTGAAAAAGATATACGAGTACCTGTGAGAGCGGCATGTCGCACGACAGGAAATCCGAAGCCAGTAGGCAGAAGGCAGTGTAATACTGCCCACTGACTTCTGACTTCTCATCCAAGGCTCCTCCGGATTGTGGCTGCCTCGACAATGTCGTGCTCCACCGCCTCCGCGTCCACCGGATCTTCCTGCATGCGATGGAAAATGGTGGATGTGAGATTCCTGTGCACCATGTGGCGCGGCTGCTGCGGTCCGAGCGGCGTTCCGAGATATGCATCGATGGCTTCGATATCTTTCTTGATTTCCTGAAAGACTTTCTCCTTCCGTGCCGCAAGCTCCACATTCTCGCGGTTCAGGTACTTCCCTGCGTGTTCCAGATCTGCCCTGAGTGCGGGATAGTAGCGGTCCAGGACGGGGAGGAGCCCCTCCTCCCGCACACGCGTTAGGCCGCGCCCTGTGGCAATGAGTTCCGGAGGAACACCAATGGAATACAGCGCCGCAGTGAACTTGATGGCACGCGGAAGTTTGACCGCCCCCACCCCCCTGCAGTACCCAAAGAGTCCGATGTGCTGCAACCGCTCCCTCCGCGAGGGCGTGTACTGCGCGAGGGTATTAATGTGTGATTCCAGCGCTTCAATGCTGGGACCCCAGCAACTGGTGAAGATTTTGGCCATCTCCTGCAGCTTCACCCGGTCTTCCTCCGGCACATGCTGCACGGATCGCTTGGGTGCTTCTTGCTTTATGAGTTGCAGCGCACGCTCCACCTCTCCTTTCGGATAATCGTACCGGAACGCCGACTGGATGGAGTAGGTGCGCACGCCGGAGTACTGCTCAAGAAATACCTCCGTATACTTGGGATTCACGCTCCCCCGGAAGGGGAGAGAACCTGTTCCGATGATGGGGAAAACCGCAAAGCCCAGCTCCCTGCTGAGCTCATCGCTCTTGCTCAGCGCCGCTTTAATGGCGAGCACTGCCGCCACCATCCCCGAGTTAAGCGCGGGATCCGAGCGGGCAAGGAACACACGCAACCCTGTTTCCTGCACATTCACTCCATCCTCCAGAAGCACCTTCCAGTACGGCCGTAAAATTCGATCAATGTTGAACATGGAATCTATGTCCTCCACGAGCGGCGTCACCCGCACCGCCGAGAGCAGCGCATCGTGCTTCCGGGCGCCATCGTGAAAAATGTTCCGATGGTATTCCGCCACCTGCATGAATGCCTGCCGGACTTTGATGAGCTGATCTGCAGAGACAGTGAGTGGAAGAAACATCTCCCGCACCGGAGGAACCGGCGCCCCGATATCCTGCGCAAGATCACTCAGACTGAGTATGTTCATGAACGCACGGGCCATGCGGTGCATCTTGCCGCCGTTGAAGGCCGGGATGCGGAACGTGAGATGGATTTCTTTCCCCAGAGGCCTCTTCTGCAGCAGCTCCGCGGCCTGTGCGTACAACTTCTCTCCCACCGCTTCATCCACATACTTCCCCTCCCAGTCCCACATGTACTCGTCTATGGAAAGCTCGGAGAAGAGCGTAATGAGTTCCCCGATTTCATCCTGCGTGGAAATGAAAGCAGACCCATCTGCCTTCCACCAGGGCGCAGTCGCATTATCCGGGTGCTGCGTTGCCATGGTGGTTGGAGGCCAGTTCATTGG
>DATDVK010000006.1:0-5305 GCA_035290085.1 Candidatus Peribacteraceae bacterium | reverse complement strand
TTATACCATAAATCGCTAATATTTGCGAGAATGAACACCGCCGGGGAAAATCTGTAGAATGCAGCATATGGTCGGGTCTTTCTTGCTCTCGTACTATCTCCATCATGTGCAGCTGCCTGCGCAGATCCAGGCGGAGAGTGAAGGGCGGGGGAGAGGGCGTCTCACGGTGGAACTGAGGCAGAGCCCTCTCCGTTCCGTGCAGCCGGGGACTCAGCGTGTTCCTATGCTCACTCTCCGTCTCACTGCTTCCTGTACGGAGGATGTTTCGCTTGAGTCCGTACGTGCGCACCGGCGCGGCATGGGGAGCAGCAGTGACATCCTTGCTCTGTATGTGATGCAGGGCAGCCGCCGTCTCGTCGATGGCAGACAGCTTTCACGTTCCGGTTTCGCCGATCTCCATCTCCGGGATTTCACCATTCCCGCGTGCGGCACGGAAGAATTCCTCCTGTTTGCAGATTTTGCCCAGGATGCGGCGGTAGCAGGGGAGCACTGGCTGACAGTGGAGGGCGCGGGGGATATCGTCGCTGCTGGAGCAGAAGTTACGCTCATTCGCAGCGGAGTTCCTGAGAAGCAGAGAACGGCAGGGGGGCGTGTGCGCGGTACGATTGCAGTGGAGTATCTGCATCTGCTCCAAACAGTGCGGTACGGGGAAGACAGGACTGTGTCGCGTATCCGTCTGACAGCGGATGGCCAGGAAGACCACCTCATTCATGCCATCACATTCACGAATGAAGGCTCTGCCCGGGATGCAGATTTGCAGGGGGTGTTCCTGCGTGCCGGGCGGAACCGGCGCATCAGTGCCATAGCGGAACAACTGGATGGGGAGAGGGTGCGTCTGACGCTGGACCCGCCTCTGCCCCTCAGGAAGAACCAGACGAAGCTCTTCGAGCTCCAGGCGGACGTACGGGCAGGACGCAGGAGAACACTGCAATTCATCATTGAAGAGCCAAGTGACATAGAGGCTGAAGCAGCAACACGCGCTGAGTGAGTGAGAAAAATTGTCCGTTCGCATGCTTGGGACTGCGGGAAGCTCCACTGGCACATCTCTGCGGGAAGTGGCACACTATGCCCATCCTTTCCTAGTACTGCATGAGACGTTTTCTTGTAGCTCTCGCTGGTGCGTTCCTTCTGTTTGTTGGGTGCGCCGGTGAGCAGCAGCCGACCATCCCTCCGGAGGAAGTACTGAGCAACGCGGCCCAAGCGAGTTTGGCGCTGAAGTCTGCGCGCTATGAGCTGAGAGGGTCCTTCGCACTGACAGACAGTAACAACGTGGTTACATCGGGCACTCTCACGCTCGACGGTGTGCTGCAGGATGCGGGGAAGCAGATCGAGTTCGATGCTTCTCTTGCTGCCAAGACCGCGCATCCGGACGGAGATATGTCCTTTGCAGCGGATGCTAGTGTGATTGTCGGAGGACCAGCGGATCTCTTCGTGAAGCTGGAACGGTATACGGCGGAGGGGCCAAGTCCTTTTTTCAATCCAGAGCTGGTTGAGCAATTTTCAGGGAAGTGGTGGCGCATCCCTCCTGCGAGAGGGGAACAGCTTACTTCTATGTCCGTGACGCCTGATCCCCGCCTTTTAAGCGCGCAGGCTCAGGTTGTGAAGGTGGTGCGAGATCTCGGGCTATCCTCGCTTCACAACAGGCCTGTATACCGGTATGAAGTAGCAGTGGACCATGAGAAACTCATCGCGTACCTCAAAGCGACAGCAGCGGAGAATGCCCAATCTTTTGATGAGCAGAGTGTTCGAGCTTCCGTTGTGAATTTGGATGCCACAGGTGAACTCTGGATTGACAAAGAGACGTTCTATGTACAACGTCTGCAATGGAAGATCGCGCAGGGTGTGAGCGAAAGTGCCAAGAGCTTCTCTGTGGAATTTGTGGTGGATTTCTTCGATCATGACAGTGCTGCTTCCATAACCATCCCCACAGACGCGACAGAATTCACGCCACTCATGTTCTATGATGCGCCCAGTGGACTGGAGATGCAGGAATCCCTTCTTCCTCCCGGAATGGAAGAGGATATGATACAGCAGCTTCTTGAGCAGGGCTCGAACGAACCCCTTGCAGAGTAGTCTCCCTTCTCCCCATGCCCCCTATTCAGTCCGTTGACGGCATTTCCTCCGAGGAAGAGCGGCAGGGTGCGCCGAGCAGTATGAAAGCGGTGGCGATGATGATTCTGCTCACCCCCTACATTGTCTATGTTCTCTGGTGCGTATTCCTCATGTCGGTGCTTCCGAATCCCGAAGGAAAATATCAGGAACTTATTTCCATTGGCACGCTTAGCGCGATGATCTTCGGGGCAATGCTCCTCCTCCTCGGGTTCGTGCTCGCGAAGCGTATTCTCAAGGCGCAGGATGTTTCGCAGCAGGCGCGGCTTATTGGTGCCGCGAAGGTGATTGCTATTCTTGTTCCTGGTCTCGCACTGAGTGGCATTGTCGTTATCACCATTCCTCAGGAGCCGAAGCTCTCCATGGAAATTACCGAGCCTGCTGCTTCCAGTGAACTCATTGCGCCTGTTGCCGTGACGTTCAGTCTGGAACAGGCGGAGAAAATTTTACAGATGCGTGGTCTGAAGGCTGCGAAGTATGCATGGGATTTCGATGGCGATGGAGTGCTGAACGAAGAGACGGTGGGGCCCACTGCATCGGCGGTCTATGATAAGCAGGGAATTTACCAGGTTGTTGCCCGCATCTCCCTCTCGGATGGTTCGGAGCGTCGCGTAGTGCGGTCGTTGCCTATTCCCAAGGCAGTGTTTTCCACTTCCCCCCTGAAACCCATTGTGGACGAGCCTGTGCGTTTCAGTCTGGAGCATTTGGATTCCAAGGAGAATCCCATTAAGGAAGTCCAGTGGGATTTTAACAACGACGGTGAAATAGATGAGGTTTCCTCACAAGTTTCGACGATGTTTACGTTCCTGCGCGTGGGGAAGGAGACGGTGTCGGCGGAAATTACGTTCACGAATCAGAGCCATACTCGCATGGAGCGGGAACTCACCATTCATCAGCCTGAACCGCTGCCTTTCCCGGTCCTCATCAATACGGAGCCCGAGTATCTTATCAGTCCTGCTCCGTTCGGCGTAATTTTCACTGTGCAGACTGCGGAACCGCACTATGAAATTCTCTGGGATTTTAACGACGGAACAGATGCAGTCGGAGACCGAGTGGGACACACGTTCAAGCAGAAAGGTGTCTACCGTGTGGAAGCGGAAGTGCGTTCGATGAGTGGCAGCATCGCAAGACTTTCGAAAACGGTGAATGTTGTGGAAGTGCTGCGTATCCCGGATTTGGATTTCGATGGATTTCCGGAAGTGAAAGGGGACAAGATGTCTGCGGAAGTGCCGGTCACGGTCAATCTGACACCGCGTACGAGCCTGCCGCTCATTGAATTTTTCTGGGAGGCGCCCAAAGCGACAGTAGTGGAATCCACGGATACAACGCTCATTGCAACATACCGCCGTCCCGGCAACTACATTATTACGCTCATTGGGAATGATCCTTCCGGGAGCGTCATGCGCAGGCCGCTCTCCCTGGAGGTGCTGCAGCCGAAGTCCGTTGTCACCATGCGCATGAGTCCCGAGGGAGGGGTTGCACCGCTGCTCGTTCGGTTCGATTCATCTGAAACGGTGATTCCAGGCAAAGAGATTACGGGGTTCGAGTGGACATTCGGTGACGAGAAGAAGGCGATTCCCCGGCAGGGAGGTGCTCAAGTGGAGTATCTGTTCGATACGCCGGGGACGTACAACATCACCCTTACGGCGTTCACAACGAGTGGAGAAAAATTTAACGAGAGCCGCACCATCGTCATCCGTGCACCCGTCTTGGATGCGTGCTTCACCACGAGCCGGACATCTGGCAAGGCGCCGCTCGGGGTCCGGTTTGATTTGTCTTGTTCCACTGGTGCTGCAACATCGAGGAAGTGGGATTTCGGAGATGGATCCCAGTCGGAAGAAGAAAATCCCATTCATGTGTTTGAGAAACCAGGCACGTTCACTGTTGTGCTCCAGCTGCAGGATGCATCGGGGAGCGTGAGCCGGGAAACTCTCCTCATTACCGCTGAGCCCTGATGAAACGGAAGAAGATGATTCGTCTTGTGGCTACTCTGGGCGTTATCGCCATTATTCTCGCGGCGCTCCTGCCGGTGTTCAGCGCATTCTAGACCGGAGGTTCCTTCAGTCTCTGGACGACGTCGGTGAGTGGGAGTGAGGCAGTGGTGAGGAACGGTGCAAACGCGTCCTCTCCCAATTCGGAGGCGAGGAAGAATGCTGCACTTGCTATCATGGCGGCATTGTCTGTGCAGTACGCAAGGGACACGGGGAATCGAATCTTCCTGTTCCCGAATGCAGATTGCACCATGGTGCGGAGTCTTGTGTTGGCAGAAACGCCTCCCACAACATGGATTTCCTGTATATCAGGGTGTTTCGCGACAGCCCGTGTGAGCTGATCGAGCAGATGGTTGCAGATGGCCAGCTCGTATGAAGCGGTGAGATCAGCGAGAACAGGTTTGCTGTCTCCATGGGGAAGATCACGTATCGTGTATTTCAGCGCTGTTTTCAGCCCGGAGAAGCTGAAGTCCAGTGTGTCTGTGTTGTGCAGGGGAAGAGGGAAGGGGAAAGCCGCCGGATTTCCGTGCTTTCCTGTTCTCTCAATCGCGGGACCCCCGGGATAGGGGAGGCCGAGGAGAGCTGCCCCCTTATCGAATGCTTCCCCGGCTGCGTCGTCGCGACTTCTCCCGAGGAGCATGCCTCTCGTATGGCTCATCCGGTACCACATGTCGCTGTGTCCGCCGGAAGCGGAGAGCGTGATGATGGGGAAGGCTGGTTCTTCTGCACTCTCAAGCCAGGTGGAGGTGAGGTGTCCCAGCGTGTGGTGTACGCCAATGACTGGTTTGTGCCACAAGGAAGCAAGCGTTCGCACTGCTGTTGTGCCGACGAGGAGTGATCCTGTGAGACCGGGTCCTCTGGTCGTTGCGAGGGTGTCGATGGAGCGGATGTCTGCAGCCGCATCCTCCAGTGCCTGGTGGATGACGGGAACAACACATTCCACCTGCTTGCGCGCGGCCTCCTCGGGGATCACGCCCCCGGAGCGCTCGAAAGCGCTTCTGGATGATGCGATGACGTTGCTGAAGACAGTGGTGCCGTCCTGTACGACAGCAGCAGATGTCTCATCGCAGGAGGTTTCGAGAGCAAGAATACGCATGGAAGGCGATTCTACACAAAAATTCTTAATAATGAAGCGGATGGGTGAATATTGCTAAATATAGTAAAATATTGTATAATAATACTAATGACACAAAGAAAGAGACGAG
>DATDVK010000005.1:0-15715 GCA_035290085.1 Candidatus Peribacteraceae bacterium | reverse complement strand
TTGAAATTCGGAATACCAATGACATCCTGCTCAGAGAGAACCGGGGCAAATTCCTTGGCCATGTACTCTGCGTCCTCCGCACCGATCTTGAAACTCATGATGGTACCCACGTTCCCGAAGACCGCATCGCGCATTTTGGTGCTTGATTCGCCATACGCAGACGTCTTCCCTACCAGCTGCCCGATGTACTGGTGCGCCATGATGAGCGCAAGTTCATACTTACGTGCCTCAGAGAGGATAGTAGCGAAGGCGTCGGTCACGAAATTCTGGAACTCGTCCACATACAGGTAGAAGCGCTTGCGGTCCGCCCTCGGGACATCTGCACGGCTCAGGGCAGCCATACTGATCTTATTCACGAAGATGAGGCCGAGGAGTTCCGCATTCGTATCGCCGATTTTTCCCTTGGAGAGATTCACGAGAAGTACCTTCTGAGTGTCCATCACTTCCCGGATATTGAAAGCGCTTTTGGGCTGCCCGATGATGTTGCGCATCGTCGTATTTGTGATGAACGGACCGAACTTCGAACTGAAGTAAGGAATCATCTCCTGCTTCTCGCGTTCCCCTGTCTGGGCTATTTCATGGTCCCAGAAACTCCGCACCACAGGATTCCCGATCTTGCTGACCTTGTAACGCTGGAACTCTTCGTCCACGAAGAGGCGCGGAACGTCGATGAGCGTCGCACCCTCCTCCTCGTCATCCATCAATGTGAGACATCCGTTGCGGAAGTAGTGCTGGATGCGCGGGCCGAAGATCTCGTTTCCGAAGAGCTTGATGAAAATCTCCATGGCATCGAGAGCTGCACGGTCCTTCTCTTCCGGTGTCTTCGCCTCCAGCATATTCAGCCCCATGGGCCGGTTGATGTCGGAGGGATCGAAAACGATGACTTCTTTCGCGCGTGATTTGGGAGTATGAGCAAGCGCATCCTCCACTAAATCCCCGTGCGGATCGACAAGGCACAACCCATCGCCATTCAAAATGTCCTGGCGGGACATCCAGCTCAAAAGTGCTGATTTCCCCGAACCGGATTTTCCGATGATGTACTGGTGACGTGTCCGGTCTTTTCCGAGGAACCGGACAGGTGTCTCGACGCCACGATACTTGTTGTTTCCAAGCAGTATGCCTTCTGCAGGTGTATCGGGCGGCGGCGGCAGGACTTTGTAGGTACTCCACTGGATGACAGGAATTTTGTTGTAGCGGCTGTCCGGAAAGTGGTAGAGGCCTGCGAGCTCCTTCTCTACGAGTAGACACTGTGTATGGTAGTAGCCATTCAGCCGCCGCTTCCACATGGAATAGATGAACCTGGCATTCCACCTGAGCGGCATGATTTCCGTAAACATGCGCCTGTTCACGAAATAGTTCCCGTAGCTATCTTTGAAGGAGTTGAATGCCACCTGCATGTTGTTCGTGATCTCGATAGCCCTCTGCCACGTGCTCGAAGAAGCAAGAATGCGTACAGAACAGTGGTAGAAACTCATGCCCCCTTTCTCTCCCATGCGCTTGTAGAGCTCCTCTTCCGGCTGAATCATGCGGATGAATGCATCTCCCTGCTTTGCTCCCGGCGCCATAGTCTTGGACGGATCGGAGGAGAACATATCGAAGAAGTAGCCGAGGATGGCGAGACCAGGAATGTGCATGAGAAAATTATCCTTCTTCCCTTTGAACCTCATGGACGCGAAATCCTGGGATTTCTTCCCCCACCTGTTGGAGAATGAAGGAGTCATCACCATCTGAATAGCCGCCACTTCGTCTTCCTGCAGCTTGCTGAGTACGTTGGCAATACCATTGAGCGGGTCATCCTGCATCTGCTCATAGAAACGCAGCGGATACATGAATGGCCTCTTGAGTATCATGTTGTACCCAACGAGCTGCTTACCCTTCGGCCAGATATCCGGAACTTTCTCCGGATACACTTCCGCGTCCGGATAGAATGCAGTGATCTGCTTCTCGACGATAGAGGCAAACTTCGGCTGCGTCACCACGTAGAATACCAGCTCCCCCTTATCGAGGAACATTTCCATGCTGATGGTGAGATAGCGGAAAATCCAGAAATGCAGCGTCTGCCAGATGGTGAGGCTGCGTACTTCCCAGAGCGCACGGTACAGCTGCTCCATCATAGCCAACTTTTCTTTGAAATCTTTTTCCGTACGCTTCTCCTGATCGATTTTGCTGTCACTGCGCGGCTGGATGACTTTGAGTGCCACGAGCCTCTTCGCCTGACGCAGCGCATAGAAAAAACGTGCATACTTCCTGAGGAACCTCCACAGCAGATAGACAGAGAGAATCCACAGCAGGCCTTCAATAGAATTGCTTGCAGGATCCTCGGTGAACCAATCCCACAACGTGAACCAGATATCCGCTTTGAGCACACTCGTACCCAGCGCTGCAATACCCAGCAGAATAGGCCAGAAAAACAAGGAGAGAAAGCCAGCCACGAAGCGAAAGAAGGGTTAGGAGAACGATACCAAGAATTCCGTGTATTGTAGCATATTTTCGGCTCTAAAGGTAGTACTTCAGCCTACTCGCTGCTGCAGGAAGACACTTGCATGGTCATTTCCCTTCTCCGCCCTTCTTGTGTCCCAAAAATAAAACGGTACTCACCGCTTATGGAAGGAACGAAACGGAACCGCTCCTCCGGGCCTACAAAATCCTGTATCCGCACTGTGTGCCCATCCGGGTAGGTAATACTTCGCACAACAAAGTAGCGGTTGGAGCCAAGGAAGACCGAATCTCCGAGTGAGAGTGTATGGGGCAATCCCCTGTGGAAGCGCACATCACGCGTAATACGGCGCTGGTATGCCCGGGGCTTATCGGAACACTCATCCACCAGTTCCTTGTCACCTAACCGACGGAATGTTGTCTGAATGACTCCACGGGATATGGGAGATATTTTCTCGAACGCTGCTCTGCTCAGATCCATATCCCGGCCGTCTACATAGGGGCCACGGTCATTGATACGAACAATCACACTCTTCCGATTCTCCAGATTCGTGACCTGCACAAGCGTGTCCTGCGGAAAACTGCGATGCGCCGCTGTGAGCGCTTCCATATCGAATGTTTCCCCGAATGCGGTGCCCTGGCCGTGAAAATCATCCGCATAGAAACTCACAGAATGGACTTCCTCATTGAGGAATGTATCGAGCGAACGCATGAAGTCGAGCAGTTGCTCCCTGCTCTCCACAAAAGCGTCTCCTCTGCGCTGCGCGATCGGATATTCCGTAAGCAGCCTGTCAAGATCGTCCCGCTCAATATCCGGTCGTTCCTCCACATTGCGTGACCGGAAAAGCCACAGGAGAGCATCTTCCTGAGAGAGAGGATCTCCGGGACGGAAGAGCGTTTCCTCATCAAAAAATTTGCGGTCCTTTGCGTACGTAATTTCCAGATACCCCTCCTCGCTTTCCTTCACATCCTCAAAGGGCGTAGAACTCACTTCGTACGCAGGCCTGCGAATGGATTCCCACAGCAGCAGAAACCCATCACGACGGCTGAGGGGGCTGCTCGCCAGAGCAGAAAATGGAAGGGCACACAGAAGGAAAAGAAATATGATATTTCTCAACATAAACAGAGTGCATTCTCAGAGAAAGAAGAGCAATTGACTTTAGAGAGCCTGCCATCCCGTGGCACGCACAAGCTGATAGAGCTCCTTCCTCTCTTCCCTCTGGAAAGTGGAAAGTGTTGCCGGACCCACGACCCCCGCACCCTGGCTTGCAGGTGAAGAGATGATACCGCGGGAAAGCTGAAACTGCTGAACAGCACTCTTGGTCAGTGGCCCAAAATTGCCATTGATCTTCTCTCCTGGAAAGAGACCGCGGTCAGCCAAGAGCGACTGCAGTGTGCGCACCTGCCTCCCCCTGTCCCCCTCTGAGAGAAACTGCTCCACCGCAAGATTGTGCTCGTCTACGTACCTTCCGGCTTCATAGAGTGCAAGCAGCTTCTGTGCCCGCTCCCGGACGAGCGCGCGATCCCACGCCGCACGGATCTGATTCAATGTGAGTGGCCCTATGCGCCCAGCACCAGGATCTTCTTCGGTCCCGACGAGTGCCGTATCCTTCTGGAATCGCAGGATTGCATCTGCAAGTGTGCCGTTATAGATGCCATCTGTCCGGCCACGGTAGTATCCGATGTACCGGAGGATGCGCTGTGCTTCGCGCACTGTCTCCGCGTCGCTCTTTCCATCCACAAAACCTCCAATGGGACTCTCCACTCCCTTCCGATGGGCGGCAGAGAGAACAAACGCCGCCGTGGTGGGGGTGAGTGCATCTGCAGGTTCAGAGAGGCGATAATCCTGGAGGAAATGAGCGAGGGATTGCTCCGTTGCTTCCCCGAAAAAACCTGTAATTGCATGACGGAAGTACCCCAAATCCTTGAGTTCCTCCTGGAGCATCAGAACAGAGAGGCTCTGGTCATCCTTGCGAGCGCGTAGTGAGAGCAGAGTGCGATGAGCCAGCTTGTACTCTTCGAGCTTTGAAAGCGGAGCAGGAAGATCCCCGAGAGTAAGTGTCGTCTGAGGCTGACCGAACCCCAGCGGATACACCGTGCCTCTCATGCGTCTTGCTCCGAATGTGAGCGCACGAGCAAGCCCCTCTTCCCCATATCCTGCCCAGATATCCAGCCGATGCACACCATCACCACCCTCCTGAATGGCACCACCCCGGTCATGCACAGCAAGCACACCGATGCCGGGGAGCGCGATCTTCGTTCCGAACAGATAGCTTGGGGGTGCAGCGAGCATCCCCGGGTACACCGCCGTACCATCCGCAGCTTTCACCCCCTCTCCGTTGAGCACTTTATCTGCTTCGTACCCCCCAAGGACGTAACAGCACTGATCCGGCAGTGGGGAGTAATACGCCGTGACGAGGAATTCCTGCTTGTATGGCTCACGAGTGCTCCCAGCCCGCACCGGATACAGGAACACCAGGAGAACAACCGTTGTGAGGATACGTTTTGGGATGCACATGTCCGTATTGGTTTCGTTTTATTATATCAAAAATCCGGTTTCCGTTCTGTGACATAAGAATGACAAAATGTTTTGTTCAATCTCCTGATACTATTTGTTAAAATTACTTCACAACCACCTCCTCCTCGAGACGTATGCCGAATTCCCCTTCAAAATAGACACCAGGTTCAATGGTGATGATTTCACCCGCTCTGAGTATTTCTTCCGGAGCTCGAACAGAAATCCGGACACCCTCATGGATTTCCAGACCCACACCATGCCCGAGCGAGTGAGAGAATTTCTTCTCGCAGCCATACTTCCGGAGTACTTCCCTGGCCGCTCCGTCGAGATCGTGCGTGGATGCTCCCGCCTGAACAAGCTTCATAGCTGCAACCTTTGCCTCAGAGACGGCATTGAACGCGCGCTCCTGCTTCTGTGTTCTTCGTCCAGTGAAAAATACCATGCTCTGATCGGCACAGTACCCCTTGTATCGCGCACCGACATCAATCTGGACAATGTTCCCCCTCCGGAAAACCCGGTCTGTTGGCTGATGATGTGGCCGGCTCGTGTGCGTACCGAAGGCAACGATAGGATCGAACGAGAGTGAATCTGCTCCGAGACACACCGCCCATTCCCCCAATTTCCAGGCAAGCTGTTTCTCAGTGATTCCCTGCCGAAGAGACTGTGGAATTCTCCGAAGCAGCTTCTGAGTTATCCTCTGCGCCCGGCGGAATTTTCGGATTTCTTCCGGACCTTTCGTGCGGCGAAAACCCTCGACAATTCCCTCCTTTTGAACAAATTTTGTGTTCTTAAATTTGCGCTTCCACCTGCGCAGTTGCCCGAGAGTTACCGCTTCCGACTCACATCCGCAGCACCGCACCTTGGCCAGAGCAGATGCCATCCGGCCCACATCCCGAACTCCCACTCCCCTCCCCACTCCTTCCCTTGCAGCTTCAGTGTATCTCCCATCAACAAAAAGTATGAAACGCTGCGGAGTGACGAGGAGGAACCCCACACTCATTTCCACCCCAGCAAGATACCGGATATTGGTGAGCGCAGAGACCAGAAACGCCGAAACCCCTGCCGCGTTGAGAATTTGCCGGGGCGAGGAGGGATACATACACCAAGAGTAGCCTCTAAGAGAGATTTGTGCTATCATAGAGTGATCTGTACCCTCTTTAGTAGATGAAACACTTCTTTCCCTTTCTCTCCAAAACCACTGCAGCTTTTACAGCCGCTCTCAGCGCTGCCACAGCATACGCCGCACAGTACAGCGGCGGTGGCCTGAACGCCGGTGCAGGTGATGCAGGCGCCATTGTCGGAAGTACCGACATCCGCACCACTGTCATAAACATCGTGAAGGAGGTGCTTTCGTACATGGCACTCGCGGCCGTCGTCGTCATCGTCATCGCTGGCATTATCATGGTTGTGAGCGCCGGGAACGAGGAAAGCAAAGAACGGGCAAAGCGCATCATCCTCTATACATTTGCAGGTCTCATTATCATTCTCCTCGCGCAAGGGCTCGTGCAAATAATGGTGAACCTGAGTTAACAGCCAACAGCGCACAACCTCTCCCGTCATGCCTCGTTTTGTTCCTCCCCACGGGTTTGTTCTCAGCACTCTGGCACTCCTCCTGCTCAGTCATCCTACACATATCAGTGCACAGAGAGCAGAGGAAATTATTGCCTTGCGGCCAGGAGGAATTTTCGAGATCTATGCAGACACAGTGACACCTGATCCAAAAATCAGCTGGGTATTCAGCAAAGGAAGCACATTTGTCCAGGCTGACAGAGGACCTCTGTTTAGCATCCGTCCAACAGAGGAGGGAGAGTACTTTCTCACAGGGGAAGTGGCTGATGCACAAGACACACCACTGCGGAAGCTCTTCAGAATCCAAATGCGGGCAGACGCACCTATCATCTCCCAGTCAGACACGGAAGGTGAAACTCTCGTGCGTGTCTCTCCCGCTCCAAATGAAACAAACATGTCCATCTTGAAAGGCGAACAGCGTGTCGTACGACTTGATATCATTCATCCGGATATCGAACAGCTGGCTCTCGACATTAACGCAGAGAAGGACCAAAGCAACGACGGTGATCCTTTCAATGACAATATTCTCACGAACAGCGTCTTTAAGTCGGGACGCGGGAGTTTGCACATCTGGCTCACCCGTGGAATGAAGAATCAAACGTTCCTTCTGGTCGCACGACTCAAAACTGGAGCGCTGGTCACGCAGAAAATTCAGGTGATCTCAGAAGACTACGAAGAAATACTGAAACAAAAAATAGAGCAGGAAGAGCAGGCGCGAAGAGACCGTACAACTATCGAATCAAAGCTTGTTGGCGAACGGACATACCGACTCTCAGTCGATGCGGAGGATGGAGTGATAACAGAAACAGTATTTCACCATTGGGATTTCGGCGACGGAACCCAAAGTCTAATAGATGAACCGGAACATCAATTTCCCGAATCCCGCATATACCAAGTGCGCGTTTCAGTGCGTGATGCCAACACAGGAAAAGAGATTCTTCTGGTACAGAAACCCTTTGAAGTATCTGAGGGCACCATGCCAGAAATAACAGAACAAACACCTGGGAAAGATGAAAAAGCAATGAATCCGGAAGTCGTTCAGGAATCAGCGAAGCAAACGAGCCACATTGTCGCAACAGTAATCAAGGCTCTCGTCATTCTCGCTATTTCTATAGGCATTGGAATTCTCGTTGTGTTTCTCTTTGCGAAAATGAAAGGAAAATCCCTGCAGAAATCGTTCGAAGAGGCTGAAAAGAAACTCGTGAAAGAACCTGGTACACGTACTCCGCCTCTGCAACTTGAAAAGAAGGAGGAAGAGCAGGAAAAAGAAGAAGAGGAAAAAGAAGAGAAGGAAAAGGAAAAAGAGAAGGAGAAAACCACACTTGAAACTCCGGAGATCAACAGGCAGGTCCCGAGCTGGCTGGCACCATCGCCGCAAATCAGTAAAGCAGATGAGAAAAGAGGGAAAGCTCCCCAAGAAACCTCGGTGCCACCTCCACCGCCGCCTTCTCCCATCACACAGAAATCATCGACCTCCGAGAATTCCCCAGGCACACCACAATCTGTGGCAGCCAGAGAACAACACGTGACGCAACCAGCTGCACAGGCCACCGCCGGAACTTCTGTCCCTCCATGGCTCCAGGGAGCAATGACTACACCTTCAAGAACCACAACACCTGTTCCCCCGGCAGTGCCATCCCCCACTTCGGAACAAAAAGCCACATCCTCTCCGACAGCAAGCCCTACACCCCCCTGGCTGGCAGGAACACAGACTATTGGAGAAAGCGGCAAAGAAAGCACTCCCACAACACCCGTATCTCCACCACCCACCACCCCCAAGGCAACGCCTCCTCTCCCTGCAACAAACGAAGCCTCTGTTCCACCCTGGCTGCGGCAGTCACCGACTCCACCTTCCCCTGCCACCACAGAGCAGAAAACACCCTCTCCCCCTTCAGCACCGCCCGTGCAGCAACAAGGGAATACTCCCCCATGGTTGCGGGGGGCAGAAACAGGTACCACCACTGCCGCCACAAGTACTCCTACAGCCCCGGGTGAAACAAGTGGAGTTACAGACAATCGCCCGGTACCAATACAACCAACCGACATACATGCTGGCAGCGTGCCCAAGTCTCCGCCACCTCCAACAACCACCCCGATCAGTACCGCAGCAGCAGTGGAGCAGGCAGAAAATACTGCAGCCTCGGGAGAAACACTCTCGAAAGAAGAGCGAGAACGTGAGCGCAAGCGCCGCAAACGCCAGCGTTACCGCGCAAACAAGCGCACACGCGGGCAGGAAGAAGAACCGTTGCAAGCGCAAACAGCTCCCGCTCCCGCACCCACCACATCCACAGTGTTGAAAGACACTCCCCCGCAGAAGAAGGAAGTGCAAACACCCCCATGGCTGCAGCACACACCTCCTCCTTCGAAACAAACACTGGAAACGACACCTTCACCTCCCGCTCCCCCCGCACAGAGAGAGAACGCATCCGTTCCCCCCTGGCTACAGGGGATGCAGGCACAGAGCACTCAGAAACCACCCGCAGATGTCCTTCCTCCTGAGACCCCTCCGGCAACAAAAACCACTCTTCCCCCACCCCCACCTCACCAGGGAAATGCCCCCGTTCCTGAGTGGCTCAAAGAAACGAGCGCACCAACACCCCCTCCTCCGATCCAGCAACCAGTACAGCAAGCTGGAAGTGATGATGACGTAAAGTTCGTGATTAGTGCGGATAGTGTTAAGGAGCAACCCTCCCCACCACATACATCTGGAGGAACAATCCCACCTGCAGAGAAACAGGGAGAATAGTTGGCAGAACGGTGTGTTGCATTTACTATTGCGCCCGCTACAGCATGGCGAGCTTAGCTTCCACCTTCGTCCGTCTCCGGCGGACTACGGCGGACAGGCAGTTGGCCCAGTCCCGCGCAGCGGGACGTGATAAAAAGAGGCCGCTCGGTGAACACCGCCACAATCTCTTTCACACTTATGGCGAGCTTAGCTCAGTTGGTTAGAGCGGATGGTTGTGGTCCATCAGGTCAAGGGTTCGATCCCCTTAGCTCGCCCCATCCGTCTTCGCGGTGTGAGGGCTACGAAGTTCCGTTCGTTGTTCCCGTAATGATCATAGCGATACCGCTTCGACGCGATTGGGGCTTGTGTTATAGTTCGACACTATGCATTACGTCTACATTCTCGAGTCTGCACTCGATGGCAGGCACTGGTACATCGGCGTAACAAGCAACCTACAGAAACGCCTGGAAGAACATAATGCGGGTGATTCTCTGCACACGAACAAATTCAAACCATGGAAACTGAAGAGCTACACAGCCTTTACTACACGAGAACAAGCTGAAAAATTTGAGCGGTACCTGAAATCCAATTCAGGACGCGTGTTCGCAAAAAGGCACTTGTGAGCCGCGGCGTAGCGGTATCGCAAAGCTGGACCCAAGAATGATGGCATACGCATCAAATGCCCCCACGCCGCGAAGCCGGGCGATCCCCTTAGCTCGCCCCATCCGTCTTCGCGGTGTGAGGGCTACGAAGTTCCGTTCGTTGTTCCCGTAATGATCATAGCGATACTGCTCAGATGTTCTGTTTATTATAAAAATGTATAGATTACAATAAAAATGTATAACTTTAAACTTAAAATGTATAGATTTGAGCTATGTTTGAGTGTATTCTAGATACATTATGGATGAGAAGCTATTAACAATTAGCGAGGCTGCTGACTTTCTGAATGTGGCTCCCATGACACTCCGTCGCTGGGACGAGAGCGGCAAACTCGTGGCTCTCCGGAAGGAAGGGGGAACACATCGATATTACCGTAAGCGAGATTTGGAATTATTCAAGAGTGATCTCAAGAAACTTGCTCACGATTGGGTGCTAGAAAATGCCAGCATCCCAGATCAATACTATTGCGCGAACTCTTCTGTTTTTCTGGCCAGACTTTCTTCGTTCGAAACGAAGTTGATGAAGAAACCGGGGCTTGAACGATTATTCTCTCTTATTGTGTCTGTCGTTGGAGAAATTGGAAATAATTCCTTTGATCATAACATTGGCAAATGGCCTAACGAACCAGGGATTTTCTTCGGTTATGATATAGGAAAAGGTATCGTTGTTCTGGCGGACCGTGGACTCGGGGTATTCCAGACTCTCAAACAGATCAGGCCAGACATTTCAAATCATGTGGAAGCGCTTCGTGTTGCATTTACTGAAATAATCTCTGGAAGGTCTCCAGAAAGACGTGGCAACGGCCTTAAGTTCGTACGGGAAGTGGTCACGGGAAATCCGATCAGCTTGTTCTTCACGAGCGGAGACGCGGAGTTGCGGTTGCAGGAATCACAGAAAGAATTACAGATTACAAGATCGTCTATCCTAACACGCGGATGTTACGCATCTTTGGAGTTTTAGATTTTCCTTCCCCATGCCATGCGCATTGCACTACAAAAGTTCGGCACCACACTCACGTCTCGCCAGGCAGGAAGCGAAGCATACAAGGCATTACAACTTCAGTTGCGTGATACCTCACAGGATGAAAGATTTGAAATCGACTTCAGTGGTGTCCTGACGCTATCTCCTTCGTGGGCAGACGAATTTCTGACACCCCTTCGAGAGTTGTATTGGGAGCGGTTAATCCTATTGCCATCTGATAATCTTTCAGTACAAGCCACTCTACATCTCCTAAAGGAGATTCATAAATGGAATTAACCGGCCTTTACCAGAGGTACTTTTCATGGTTCAGCGCCTTTATCTTCCACTGATTATTCCCTCGAAATCCCACCCGCATCCTCACCCCGAATAAATAGTAACCTTGCGGAGTCCACTCCCCAGTCACTCTCAATGTAAATTTTTCTTGTGGTGCACCCGTCCATCACTATAATGCACCAAATTCATGGCACTGGACGCTTTCAAATACGAGGGCCCAGGAACGCACGCAGATGGCTTCCATCTCGGCATTTTCAACGGTGAAAGAACGGAGGGGGAAAACCCCCGGAAGAACCGGAACGACTGGATACATGCGGAGGAAGCACACCGCCTGCACGCAATGGGCACGAGAGAACCCCCGCAGAGCATCATGGATGCTATGCACCACTACGGGCCGGATCTCAATGCGGCGGGAGACAGCCGCGTGCGGTACCTCATAGACGAAGAGCACGCCCGGGGAAGACCGCCTACACGCTTCACAGAAGCGCTGCAGTTCTATACTGAGAGTGCAGCAGAAGACACTATCGATGCTCCGCTGGAAATACAGCAGGCAACCAGGCGCAGGCTCGGGATAGATGTCCCTGAGCCCGTAGTGGGTGCGCGTGAGAATCTCGCCCTCTTCACTATGACAGGAAGCCCCGCAGACATAGCTCTTGTCTACACCAAACCTGCTCCTGTGGACATCGGGGAGCTCATGGATCTGCCTGATGCACAGCGTGTTGCATACCTAAACGGAATATACCGGAGAAGACTTCTCCTGACTGGAGGTTTCTCTCTCACCGAGGACAGGAATTTCCGGGATGCAATCCTCTCTCTCGCACGTACCATCAGCAGAGTGCGGGGGACGATCCCCGCCAATGCCCTCACAGACGGAGACGCACTCCGGGAGCTTCTGCTCGATCATTTTGGTACCAGTGAAGAGCTCATTGCAGCCCTGAAGCGTTATCAGCCGGACAGTCCTCTCACCCGCAGCAGGCAACCGGACGTACTCCTCTCCCCCAGAGGAGCCATTGCAAATCCTGTGTTCTTTCCCGATGCAACGCTCTCTCTCTCAGAATGGGATCTTGATCAGGAAGAAGCCGGCAGACGAGCCTCTGGCGTTCTCTTCGATGTCCTCCAGCACAAGCTGGCGAACGGGGACACCAACTTTGAAGGCAACAGACGCGCATTGGATCTGGAGCGCCAGACAAATGCAGGAGGAGGAGAAAAAGAAAGAAGACGGGCAGCGTAGTTGCTCTCTTCCCCTGATTCGGGTATGCATTGTCCTCCATGCATACCTTTCGCGAACGTATAGTGCCTCCCATTGATGGCATCCGCTGCAACCAGGAACCAGACGGGGGCTTCACGGTGACGCACGGACCGTCGACCATCACATTCTCCCCACTCGAGATGGTACAGATAGAGAAAGGACTTGTTTCCACTGAAGCTGTGCGTGCACTCATCATGGGAGTATTGGGGATAACGGAAGAACTTGAAAAAACACTGGGAGCGCAGCGACAGAGAATGCAATTCCGGCAGAGCCAATACATCTCGCTGAATTAGGAATTTCCGTATTGCAGAAAAGACCACGGGGGGAGCACAGCCTTAGTAAGAAGCATGCGCACTGGAAAATACCTGAGATATCAAGTACTTGAGCCTTTTCCATTGAAACTCAATGTGCTAGCGTGGGCTTCACGTATAAGGAACCGGCTATCGCACTACTACACATGTCCGAAGCGCAGTACAGAACCCCCATCCCTCTTCGTTCATCTCCACTCCGTTCCGCTGAAACTCCGCCGGGATCTCCCCAGTAATTGCCCTCCATCCCAAACTTTCATGTCACAATCTGTGTTCCGCACACCGAAAGGCACTCATGATCTCCTCCCGGAAGACCATGTTTTCATGACCTACATCAAAAAAGCAGTGCGACACCGCGCGAGGCAGGCAGGATACAAGCGCATAGAGACACCGATGTTTGAGAACCGTACGATCTTCGAGCGCGGCATTGGTGAGCACACGGACATTGTGGAAAAAGAACTCTTCATGGTCTCCTCCAAGCACGAAGATGAAGACAGCGACCCGGAGTTCGCCCTGCGTCCCGAGTTCACCGCCAGCATCTGCCGCAGCTACATAGAGCACGGCATGCAACAGCTCCCGCAACCCGTAGAACTCTATGCCATCGGACCCTGTTTCCGGCATGACCGCCCGCAGAAGGGGCGTTACCGCCAGTTCAACCAGTTCGACTTCGAAATCATCGGACTCAAGGATCCCAGTCTGGATGCGCAGCTCATTCACGTGCTGAGCAAGATCTTAGATGACCTCAAAATCCTCAAGCGTCTCCGCCTGCAGATCAACAACATCGGTACCCCGGAGAGCCGCAAAGCGTACCTGGATGCTCTGAAAGACTTCTTCATCGGAAAAGAGCGCAACCTGCCGGCCCTGGACCGCTCGCGCTTGGAGACCAACCCCTTGCGCCTTCTCGACTCCAAGGAAGAGGATACGCAGATCTTGCTCAAGAGCGCACCGACACTGGACCAGTTCCTGGATGACGAGAGTAAGCAGTACCATAAAACCGTGCTGGAGTACCTTGAAGCACTTGGCATCCAGTACGAAGAGAACTCCTCACTCGTACGTGGTCTCGACTACTACACACAGACGGTCTTTGAGTACTGGGACGAAACGACTGGTGCGCAGAACGCAGTGGGAGGCGGAGGAAGATACGACCGTCTCATGGAGCTCCTCGGCGGAAAAGACACACCGGGCATCGGCTTCGCCTGCGGCATGGAACGCATCGCCTGGCAAATGGCACAGGCAGGCGTGAAGCCGCCGAACAAAGATCAGGTAGACGTGTTCGTCGCCCAGCTCGGACCGGAAGCGAAGAAGACTTGTCTCATGCTCATCTCGCAGCTGCGCGAGAAGGGCGTACACACCATTGGAGCCCTCGGTGAAGCGAGTCTCAAGAGCCAGATGCGCCTGGCCGATAAGTTCGGCGCCCGGTTCACGCTGCTCCTGGGACAGATGGAGGTGAAGGAGGGCGTGATCATCCTGCGGGATATGGCAGCCGGCAAACAGAAGCAGATCCCCTTCAAAAACGCCATCCCCGAGATCATCAAGCTCCTCGGCGAAAAAGATCTGGATACCTACACCATCAGGGATCATATCGGCGATGTGACCGATGAGGATTAGGGAGTGACCTCTGGCATTACAAAGGACTGCGGATGTTCTTCAGTTGAGGATTTGTCACATGCGTGTAGCGCTGGGTGGTGCGGATGTTGCAGTGTCCCAGGAGTTCCTGCACATACCGCACATCCGTACCATTCTCGAGGAGGTGTGTCGCGAAACTGTGGCGAAGTGAATGGAAAGTCGCGGGCTTCTGAATGCCTGCGGCTTTCAGCGCCCGTGCAAAAACCATCTGTGCCGTACGGGAGGACAGCGCTCCGCCCCGCTCGCTCCCGAAGACAAGATCGCTACCGGCCTTACCGGCAATCAGATTCTGAATATCGGTTCTGATTGATTGTGGAAACACCGTCACGCGATCTTTGTTCCCTTTGGCAGACTTAAGGTGAATCTGCAATCCCGGGAGATCCAAATCACATACCCGGAGTTGAACGACTTCGCTCACCCGGAGTCCCGCGCCGTACGCGAGAGCGATCATCAGGCGATGTTTCCCGTTATTCGTCGACGTCAACACTGCCTGGATTTCCTGGCGTGAAAGGATGACCGGGAGAGTGCTCGCCTCCTTCGCGGGACGAAGTGCGATCGCCGCGCACGCATGCACGACATCCTTGTAGAAGTACTTGATGGCATGCAGAAATACATTTCGGGTTTGCGCAGAGTTGCCGTCACGCTCGCGCTGTAAGAGAAATTGGCGAATGCTCTCTTCATCGAACGACAGATCGTCAGTCTTTCTGAATGCAAAATACTGCCGCAATGCATGGAGATAAGTGGAGATCGTCCTCCGGCTGAACCCCCGGAGACGCATTTCTTCTTCCGCTCGCCGAAGCATCATCTCCTTACTTTTTTGATTTTCTACGATATTCTGCATGCCCGTCATTCTATTTTATTTCGTATAAGATGCAATGGGGAATCTTGGGGGACAAATTATGCGTATAGGAAGGAGTTGTACGACATAATACGAACCGCCAGTCCCCCCATGTTTTGTATATGTATGTGTATGTGTTTTTATGTATCCCAAAGCCATGTTTTTCGCTATAATAATTGGATGGCAGACATAGATACACCAAAATCAACTCCTTCGATTCAACCAATGCAACCGGATAAACCGTTGCGCCCTGAGGATGTTGAAACCTTTGTAAATGTACCACTTACAAAGAAAATCTATTTACCGACAAATACTCCAATCTACTCTGCACCAAACGGAACAGAATGCGCCCGATACGATAAGCCCGCACTATTCCGCGTCCTTAAGCCCTCAGCCAATACACCGAAGGGATGGCATAGGATCGGAACACTTCAGGGAAAAGAGATTGGATGGGCGAAAAACGCAATAGAACATGATCCGGAGTCGGACACGCACGAGTGGCCAACAAGACTTACGATTAAAATGAACCCTG
>DATDVK010000004.1:0-9967 GCA_035290085.1 Candidatus Peribacteraceae bacterium | reverse complement strand
CACCATTACCAGGCAGCTCCGTGAAATTGAAGACCGTCTCTTCGAGAGCGAGGAGCATGTGAATCTCCTCCGCGAGATCATGGCTCTCAAGAGAAACATCATTACCATGCGCAGCATTCTCCTCCCGCAGCGAACGCTTGTTGCAACGCTGGAGCACAAGAACAAGAAGTTCGTTTCGGAGGAGTTGGCGCTCTACTTCGACGACATCCTCGATGCCATTGAGCGGCAGTGGTCGCTCCTGGATACAGACAAAGAACTCTGCGAGGCGCTCCAGGACACGCACGGATCATGGCTCAGTCACAAAACGAATGCAGTGGTGAAACTGCTGACGATCTTCTCGGTGACCATGCTTCCCCTCACGGTGATCACCGGTTTCTATGGTATGAACGTAGGTCTTCCTTTCCAGGCTGCGGAGCAAACGGCTCTCGGCATCATCATAGTGATGTTGGGCATCATTATTGTGATGATGGCGTATTTTGCAAAGAAGCACTGGCTGTGACCCTCGGACGTTGAATCTTGAGTGAGTCTGAAAGCTGACAGGTGGTTGCTTATAGCAGTCTACTACTATTTTGTTCATGCTTCTTGACATGCAGCCTCTTTTTTAAGAGGATATCCCTCCTATGCCGCTGAAGCACACGACTGAGACTCTGCTTGTCTTCCTCCTTGGCACTGCCACGGTGGTCACAGGCATCATCATTCCAAGCCTGACAGCACCGGACATGGGCATCGCCCCATGGGCCATTGTGTTCGTACTGGCCATTGCCTATCCGCTTGCTCTTTCCGGGCTCTTCCGGAGGAACAGGGCGGATTATGCGTTCCGTTTGCTCCACTGGATGCCTGCAATACTTCTGCTGCTCCTCTTCCTCATGCAGGCAGGGATACGTACGCTTCCTTTCATAGCGTCGGTGCTGGATTGGTACACGTGGGGCTGGACTCTCCCGGGGGTGGCAACAGGATTTTTCCTGCTGGTGTACTTCTGCCTCCGTGTGATCCGTCGGTGGACGAAGAGGCTCGTGCTCCTTGTGGTTCTCTTTGTGCCGTTCATGGTCGGTGCCGTTGCTTCTGAACACTACACAACCTGGAACCAGGAGATCGCTTCTGTGCTTTGGGAAGGGGAGTGGTGGAAGCTGGAAAAGGATGGTGCGGGCCTCGTAGCACAGGTGGATTCCCCCTCGGAGGAAGCATCGAGTGAGAAGAACCTCGAAGCGTCTGCCGATCCGGTGGAAGAATCGTACCGTGAGAGGTTGCGAGCCATCGAGAACCGCCGCGAGCGCATTGCTGCCCGTCTGGAGGAGAGGCATGCGGGAGAAGAGGAATCGACGGGAGAGGAGGAGGAGGGAGAAGAGTCTGAAGAAGCAGCACCGGTTGTCGAGGAGGTGTCTTCTGCCGAAAGCGTTTCTATGCGCGAGGTCAGCAGCATGCCGAGTAGGCTCCCGAGTTCCGGCTTTGGTTGGGCGGCCATCATCCTGACGATGCTTGGGTTCTACACAGCGACTGTGCACGCACGCACCCGGAAGCGGGCGTTGGTGGTGTGCTGAATTGTTCCACATACAAAATACGAAAGGCTCTGTGTTGTAGAGAGCTACTGGTTTTTCTTCTTGGTATTGCTGCTATGATGGTCTCACCTTCCCTCGTTCACTATGGCAGCTATCAAATCCCTCCACGCAAGGCAGATTCTCGATTCCCGTGGCAATCCCACTGTGGAAGTCGACTGCGAGCTCGATGACGGCACATTCGGGCGAGCGGCGGTTCCCTCCGGGGCTTCCACCGGCACGCATGAAGCGCTTGAGCTGCGGGATGGAGATAAGAACATGTACCACGGCAACTCGGTGCTCAAGGCGGTGGCCAATGTGAATGATGTCATTGCGCCCGCCCTCAAGGGGAAGAACATTTCCGATCAGCGCACCCTCGACCAGCAGATGCTGGATCTCGACGGTACTCCTAACAAATCCAAACTCGGTGCGAATGCCATCCTGGGCGTTTCCATGGCTGTCTGCCGTGCGCGTGCGGGAGTGGAGCAGCGGCCGCTCTGGCAGTCGCTCGCAGACCAGTTTGAAGTCAGCGAACCCACCAGACTCCCGGTGCCGATGATGAATGTGATCAACGGGGGCAAGCATGCAGACAGCGGTCTCTCCTTCCAGGAGTGCATGATCATTCCTGCGGGAGTGAAGAGTTTCACCGATGCCATCCGGGCAGGCTCAGAAATATTCCACAGCTTAAAGAAACTCCTGAAGGATGCCGGACACGTCATAGCGGTGGGGGATGAAGGCGGATTTGCCCCTCATGTGAAGGACAGTGGCGGGGCGTTTGATTTCCTCCTGAAGGCGATAGAGGCAGCGGGGTACACGGGCAAGGTGGTGCTCGGCATCGATGCCGCGGCAACGGAATTCTGCGACAAGGGGAAGTACACGCTGGACGGCAAAACGCTCTCCTCAGGAAAGCTCGTGGACTACTACGAAGATCTCTGCGCTAAGTATCCTCTTGTGATCATAGAAGACAGCCACAGCGAGGATGACTGGGAGGGATTCACAGCCATGGCGAAGCGGATGGGGGATCGCATCCAGCTCATAGGGGATGATCTCCTCGTGACGAATACAGAGCGTATTCAGATGGCGATCGAGAAGAAGGCGGTGAACGCCGTACTCATAAAATTAAACCAGATCGGCTCGGTGAGCGAGACGGTGGATGCCATTCAGATGACGCAGAAGGAGGGGTGGAACGCCGTGGTGAGCCACAGGAGCGGCGAGACGGAAGACACTTTCATCGCGCATCTTGCCGTGGGCCTGCAGACCGGGCAGATTAAGACAGGGTCGCTCAGTCGCACGGACAGGGTTTGCAAGTATAACCAGCTCCTGAGGATCGAGGAGCAGCTCGGGAGCAGGGCGGAGTACGTGTCGCCGTTCAAGAAATAGACTTGCTTCATTTTTGTCTTGTTTCTAGGATTGGAGTAGTCGAAGGCCTGCAATGTGCGGGTCTGACGGGGTGACTTCCGCTTTCGCGGGGGCACCAAGACGTTTGGTTCCGTTCCTTGACCCTACGGGGTCACAACCGATGGAGGTGCTTTATGCACACCAGACAGCCGACCGACGCGACGCAGTTCCAGGATCACGCAGCCACGACGACGGCAGCGCACGGCACGCAGACGGCCCACCGCCACAAGACGCACGGCGACAAGAGCGGCCTGACGCAGAAGAAGTACCGGCTGGCAGTCATCAGCAGTGCGACGTTCCTGGTTCTGATCGCGGCGGCCCTCGTCGTCTGCCTCTAGCGCAAGATCACCGTTCCGGATTCCGGACGGGCGCATGAGAGGTGGATGACACCAGACGTCTGCCCGGCGAGTTCCTACACTCGCCGGGCAGTTTTAAATACCCATCTGCCCGTTGGCGATGCCGGGCATTTTTCCTCCGCAGAAAAAATTCTCTTGCATTGCCAGATTTTTTTTCTATCATTGCGGCCAGTTTTGAGTTGCCGATGAGGTGATTCATAACGGGGCCGGTTGATGAGAGTCAACCGGTTGCTTAAAAGTGCAATCATTTTTACCCGTTCGACAAAGCGCGGCTGCTCTGCGGCCGCGTCATCAGAAAGTCATTCCTTCAGGGGCGGGCTCAGGGTGAAGCGCGGGGGCTCTGCCTCCGCGTGCTTCACCGATATCTCTTCTGTATCCATCGCTTCTTCAGCCATGGGAGCGAGAGCGTGGAGAGCAGGTAGCCTCCGGCGGGGACAAGTGCCTGGAGGAGGGAGGGGTGGGAGTCGATACTCCACAGGAAGAGAACGGAGATCGCGTAGATCATCCCGAGGATGGTGAGCCTCCGAAACCAGCTGAGCTCCCATGCCTTCTCCGCTTCCACGCGCCTGTTGCGTTCAAGGATGGCTTGGATCTGTTGCTCTAGAGTGCCCATGGGGTGCAGTTTACTCCCCCTGGTACGTGAACTCGAGGGTCTCTATGAGGCAGAGGCGGCGGAGGAGCGGGAGCTTTTACAGTTTCCTCGCGAGAGCGGAGAGGAGGGGAATGTCTTTCGGCAGGAGCAGGGAGAAGGTCCGGGATTGCAGCGTGAAACCGTGGGGAGCGATCGTGCGGCAAATGTGCCTGCATGATGGTCGCCAGTGTGGCCCCTCAGTCAGTTTCAAATGCAGCCGCTCGAGCAGGAGCAGCGCAGGTTCCCACAGGGGATTTGCCATGCTGATAATCAGACAGGTACCGGGGCGGGAGACTCTGGGCAGATGCGAGAAGAGAGCATGCAGGTCTGCCACGTGCTCTACGACGTCTGCCATCACAATCACATCAAAGGGTTCAGGATTTGCACGCACAAACTCTTCCACGCTGCAGTGCATCCATGTGCCCCCGGGGTATTTGTGCCTGCACCGCGCGATCATCTCCGCAGAGGAATCTATTCCCACACTCCTGCCCGGCTGAAGGCTCTGGAGAATGTTCCCCGTTCCGCAGCCGATTTCCAGAATGTGCTGCTCTGGAGGAACGTGCGTCCTGATTGCCTGTATCAGTGCCCGGTAGTACGCAGAGTTCCGCTTCTTCCCTGCATCGTAGATTGCTGCCTGCGCATCGAAGTGGGCGGTGACTTCTCTCTGTGCGAATACCTGGGGAGTCATGGGTGGGACTATTCTCTCATATTTTGTACTCAATTCGTCCAGTCGGGTGGCATTATTTCTCTCCCTGAGGTTGAGTTGGTTTTTTATGGCTTGCCATGAGCGAGCGGCAGCCCAAGGCTCTTCGATTCGCCGCTTCGCGGCTCACTCAGAGTCACTCGCCTCGCTGCCGCGAGTCGAATGGTCGGGGCGACTGGACTTCCCTCGTCTCGTCCGCCCTTCGTCCCTCGTCAGGCTCGGGATGACATAGCTCAGGGCGGACTCGCTCGGGATAAACTTCTCGTCCATTCGCGTGCAATTACTTCTTTTCCTGAAGTGTTTTCTATGTTTCCAATGGTCGGGGCGACTGGACTCGAACCAGCGACCACTTGCACCCCATGCAAGCATTCTAGCCAACTGAACTACGCCCCGAGATGATGATTGAACCAAAGAACTGTGATGTACGGAGCCAACTGCTTGCCCACCGAAGCCTTGGCGAAGGTGGGAACTACGCCCCGAGTTGCTGCAGTATAACTGATAGTGGAGATGCAGGTGGAACAAAATCTGGAGCTTGTGGGGGAGTGTTAATTCAGGCTGCCAGTGCTTTTGCCGGCTGTGGGAGTATACAGGGAGCTGAAAGCTGTAAAATCTCTTGCGGAGGGAAGGGGATCGAGGTAACGTTCCAAGCTTATTTTTCCTCCTTATGTACGTCTTTTGTTGCATCCCCTCTGGAGTATTGCATTTTATTAAATTTATGTTATAATATTACGATTACATGAGCCTCTCCAGCACCGACATCACGGCCGCAACCAAGGCGATTCAGGAGAATCAGCGGATCCTCGTCATCCCGCATGAGAATGTGGATCCGGACGGGCTCAGCAGTGCGCTCGCGTGCTACCAGCTCTTCCGGGCGCTCGGGAAGGATGTCACGGTGATCTGTCCAGATACGCTGCCGGAGTCTCTGGAGTTCCTTCCGGGCTTTGGAGAGCTTTCGCGTGATGTTGCCGAGGGGCAGCAGTTCGTCATCACGGTGAGCCTGCGGGGCGGTGTGGAGGTCGATAAGCTCCGGTATGCCGTGGAAGATCAGAAGGTCAACATCATTGTGGTGCCGAAGAAAGGGCGCATCCGTTCCCAGGATATTGTGCTTGGGGACGGGGAGAGGCAGTACGATCTCATCGTGGCGGTAGACACTGCAGACCTGCCGCTCTTCGGGCGTGTATATACCGAACATGTGGATCTCTTTGCGGATGTTCCTGTGCTGAATATCGACCACCACATCAGCAATACGCACTACGGGCAGATACACCTCTTGGATCCTACGGCTGCCAGTGCGACGGAGGTGCTCTACAACTGGTTCACGCAGGTGTCGCAGTGGAAGGAGAGACTCACTCCGGATATTGCGACGCTCCTGCTCACGGGACTCATCACCGATACGAGGAGTTTCCAGAATCCCAATACTACGCCGCGTTCTCTTGAAATTGCCGCAGAGCTTCTGGATTTCGGTGCCCGGCAACAGGAGATCATCAAGCACATCTACAAGACTAAACCGCTGAGTACGCTCAAGGTGTGGGGGCGTGCGCTCAACCGCATCCAGATCGATCCTGCCTCCGGTATTGTCTGGTCCTCTGTGAGCAAGGAAGATCTGGCGGAGTTGGGCGCTACGAGCAAGGAGACGCACGGCATTCTCGATGAGCTCATTTCCACCATACCCGATGCCGATGTGCATGTGCTCTTCACCGAACTGGAAGAAGGGGGATTGAAGGCGAGCATGCGTTCCTCCGACACTATTGATGTCAGTGCTCTAGCGGCGCGTACATACGGCGGCGGCGGGCATCCGCGTGCCGCAGGGTTCCGCGTTCCGCGGTTCGAGAACTTTGAGCTGCAGGTGCTGGAATGCGTTCAGACGCTCAAGCAGGGGATGCAGCGGCAGCGCGCGGAGAAGGAGCAGAGCAATCACCAACAGCAGATTCCTGTACAGCCAGCGATGCAGAACACAGCTTCGCAGGAGGTGCCGCTCCAGGCAGTACCTTCTCCGACACCGCAGAGGGGGGTGGATGTTGTAGAGCGCGTCGAAGACGAGGGGAACACGGCTGTTTCCGGCGGCACGGATGTGGTCAGTGGACTGATGGGATAGGGAAATATAAGCTCATCTTCTCTCAAGGTGCTGGTCGGTTTCTGGTGCTCGATAATGGCATATCTGGCCTGTTTTGCTTGTACTCTGCCTTTCTCTTAGCCTACACTAGCGGTGTTCATTTCTGTTTGTTTCGCGAAGATCCTATGCGCCTTGTGAAGGTGGCAAAAGCATTGGGTATGACCGGCCAGCAGCTCCGCAAAGAGCTTTCTGAGGTGGATTTTGGTGTCAAACCTACTGACCGCGAGGTGCCGGACAGTCTTGCGCAGGGTATCCTCCGGTACGTAGCACGGAAGAATGGCATAGAGGTCGATATGGATGCAATCGGTCTCTCTCTGGGAGAGGAGGAAGAGAAGGAGGAGAGTCCTGGGGAGAGGAGGGAGGAAGTGCATCCTCCACAGGGGACTCCATTGGAGCAGGGGCAGGGAGAGGCTCCAAAGAAGACAGAGTCTCTCAATGTCCTGCGGAAGCTTTCCCTCGACGATGTCCCAAAGGAGGCGATCGCGAAGCAGGCGGCAGAATTGAGGAGACAGCAGCCAAGCAAGGAGGAACGCGAGGAGATGGAACGTGAAGAGAAGGCGATGGCACCCCACAAGAATGCTGCGACAGAGGGGAATCAGGAGCAGATTAAAGAGAAGGTGGGTGTCGTTGTTCTTCCATCGGAGGTGACGGTGAAGGAGTTTGCGGAGAAAACGGGTGTGCAGGTGCCGAGAGTTATCCAGACACTGATGAAGAATGGTGTGATGGCAACGGTGAACCAGACAATCGACTACGAGACGGCTGCGGTCATCGCAGATGAATTGGGGGTGAAAGTGCAGAAGGAAGAAGCAGGTGCGACTGTGGAGACGCTCCTTGCGAAAAATTTGGAGGGGTTGCTCAATGATGAGCCAGAGAATCTCCAGCCCCGCCCGCCGGTTGTGGTGGTCATGGGCCATGTCGACCATGGCAAGACTGCGATTCTCGATGCCATTCGCGAGACGGATGTCGTTTCCGGGGAGGCGGGTGGCATTACACAGCACATCGGTGCGTATCAGGTGGAGTTCCTCCCCTCCGGAACCAAGGAGATGAAATCCATTACCTTTCTTGACACTCCCGGGCACGAGGCATTCACGGCGATGCGCGCTCGCGGGGCACAGGTGACAGACATAGCGGTGATTGTTATTTCGGCGGAGGAGGGCGTGATGCCGACGACCGTGGAAGCCATCAACCATGCCAAGGAGGCAAAGGTGCCCGTTCTCGTTGCCATCAACAAGATCGATAAAGAGAATGCCAACGTTGAAAAGGTGATGGGAGAGCTCTCGGGGTATGATCTGCAGCCGGAGGAGTGGGGGGGCAAGACGCCAGTTGTGCGATGCAGTGCACTCACCAAGCAGGGCATTCAGGATCTTCTGGAGCATATTATTTTCATTGCGGAACTTGCCGAGCTCAAAGCCAATCCCAATCGCCGCGCTGTCGCGACGGTTGTCGAGAGTCACCTCGATCCTGCACACGGTCCTCTTGCAACGGTGATCGTGAACGCGGGGACGCTGGTGATGGGCGATGTCTATGTCTGTGGTACGACCATAGGACGTGTCCGTGTGATGATGGATGCCCACGGAAAGCGCCAGCAGAGCGTGCAGCCTTCCGGGGCAGTGCGTATTTCCGGCTTCTCCCGCGTGCCACATGTGGGGGATATTCTGCAGGTTGTCTCTTCCGAGAAGGAGGCCCGGGATCTCTTGGGCCAGATGAAAGAGCACTACGAGCGCAGGAAGAAGCGCAGCTTCGCAGATCTCGTTTCACGGCTTTCCGAAGGAAAGCTCACGCAGCTTAAGGTTGTGCTGAAGGCGGATACGCAGGGGTCACTGGAAGCGATAGAGTCCTCTCTCTCCAAACTGGCAACGGATCAGGTGGTTGTGAAAGTCATCCACTCCGGTGTCGGTTCCGTGTCGGAGTCTGATGTCATGATGGCTGCGGCGAGCGATGGAGTGGTGATTGCTTTCCACACGGCGGTGGGTCCTGATGTCATGCGCACCGCAGACCGTGAGGGTGTGCAGGTGCGTGAGTACGATGTGATCTATGCTCTTCTGGGAGATGTGGAGGGTCTCATTCAGGGGCTTGTGGAGCCGGAAGAGCAGGAGAAAATACTCGGCCATTTGGAAGTGAAGCAGGTGTTCCTCACCAAGAAGAGCGAACAGATTGTGGGTGGCAAGGTGACAGATGGAGTGGTGAAGCGTCTGCCGTTCCGACTCCTGCGTGGTGAGAAAGAGGTGGGGACCGGGCGCATCACTTCACTCAAGCATGTGGAAAAGGATATTAAAGAGGCGAAAGAGGGGAGTGAGTGCGGCATGCGGGTGGAAACCTCTGTGCTGGTTGAACCGGGTGATCGTTTGGAGGTTTTCCTCAAAGAGCTCAAGAAAAAACGATGATAGGTTAGGGCTGGGGTTAGGGTTAGGATTTGGCAAATCCAAATACCAAATCAACAAAGGATCAAGTGTTAAACACCTTTCCCAACCCTAACCCTAACCCAAGTCCTGTGTTTTCTGTCCAAACCCTCCCAACCGCTCCCGGACTCCGGTGGCGCCTGTGTACGCTTCCGGTGCCGCAGGCGGAAGCTTGGTGGGGAGTTTCCCGAGTGCATCTACATCCATGCCTTCTCTCGCAAACCCGGCAAGCAGATCCTGCCCGTCCGTGGACTGCACTCTCATGAGGTTGTAGAGGAGGAAGTTCCACTGGCTGTGGTTGCGCTGTTCCAGATCCCGCAGGAACGCAATGTGTTGCTCCGGGACGCCGAGTTCCGCCAGTTGCTGGTAGTATTCCTCGCTCGAGATCTTTCCCTTCTTCCCCTTATCTTTTTCCGATTGTCTCACTTTTGAGTAGAGCATGCGTGTTTCGCCGTTCTGCGTCATACGGCGGAAGAAGTCTTCTCCCCGGTCGCCGGTGAGGGCGGCACGGTTGGCTCCATCCTTCAGGAGGGTGTCCCACTCCGCCGACTGCACGAAATCCAGTTGGCCGCGGAGTGAGCGCAGGGGGCCGGAGAAGAGCTTGGGGTTGAGCACAAGCACTGCGAGGCCTGCGTAGATGGCCGCCATGGTTGGGAAGTTTTTCTTCCTCTCAATGGCGAAGCACAGGGCTGCCATAGCGACGCAGAAGAGCCCGAAGAGCATGCGTGCGGAGTTCACTGCCCTCTGGACCGCCGGGTCCCGCTCGCGGTGCCGGCGACTCGCGCCGAACCGGGTGGCATTCGCCGGGTCTGCGTCCACGAGTTCCTGCAAGATC
>DATDVK010000003.1:0-3856 GCA_035290085.1 Candidatus Peribacteraceae bacterium | reverse complement strand
GGATTGTTTGATGGCATTGGTAATGTGCGGCACCACCTGAATGGTTCCCCCGAGGAAATCACCTCTGCGTTCCTTGGCAATCACATCCGAGTATATACGCCCCGTCGTGACAGTGGAAAGCCGGCTCATTGGCTCATCGATGAACCGCTCGTAGTGCCCGAGATCCAAGTCTGTTTCCGCTCCGTCATCTGTCACAAACACTTCGCCATGCTGAAAAGGACTCATGGTACCGGGATCCACATTGAGATACGGATCGAGCTTCTGCACGAACACTTTTAAACCAGCGGCTTTCATGATGGCACCGATGCTCGCCGTCGCTATCCCTTTCCCAAGGCTGCTGCAAACCCCCCCTGTGACAAAAATAAAGCGGGGGTCTTCTTTGCCCCCTGCCGGCCGGAGCGCAGAGCGCGAAGGCTGGTGCCCGGTTGGGTTCTTTTTCTCGTTTGTGGTTTCCTGCTTTTCAGGACTCATAGAGAATATGGGCAATCCTTCTAGTGCGGGGGGAGAGTGGCTTCGACTCACTCACCACCAGGAGCCCGCTGAGTAGTGTAGCGAAATAGGAGGTGAATTCAAGATGTTTCTTGCCCTTCTGCTAGCCAACGGTCGTCTTCGAACATACTGCTGTACCGCTGAACGTCCATCCAATGCGGCATGGGGAAATGCGTATCCTGCCTTACCTCGAGGGCACCATTATAGGCGGCAATGAACTCTTTCTTCGCCACACCTGCTTTTACGTAGTAGCCCACAGGATCCTTCACGAAACCTTCGATAATATCTGCCGCTTCATCATAGCTATCCACAACATGCACAAAATTCTTCATGTGCCCTTGGAGCAGCTGGATATTCACGCTTGCCTGCCCTGCGACTCCTGAAGATATTTCTTTCCTCGTTGCCATGTCATCTATGAATACCTTGAGCTTATTCCAGTAATTATCCCCCTCATTACTGATTCCCTTGGGATCAACAAAAATAAGCGGCGTAAGTATGTTCTTGTACAGTTTTTGGGAGCAGAGCGAAAGAGCCACTTCCTCAAGGGTGCCTGCACCACCAAGGTTGAAGATATTAAACGAAGTCCTGTCATTCATATGCTTCTGGCGCACAAGCCTGTGCTGCGAACTAAAATCAACCTGCGCATGCGGATGATAGTTGATTGCCTGATCCTGCTGCTCAAGATCTATGCCCACACCCAGAGAGAGTATACCCTCATCAATCTCTTCATAACCTGTCCGGCCCCGTGCTATCTCAGGAAGATTGCGGGCGGCTACATCCGCAAGATACATAACTCCCGGGCCTTTGCCATGAATGAATCCGACGCTTTCTCCAAACAGCTTCTTCATACGCAGGGCAAAACGATTGACCTGTTCCGTAAGCACTTCTGTCATCCCGTCGACATGGGAGCCGTACATCGCTATCAGCGTATCCACTTTTTCCAACCGCTCTTGCGCTTCAGGACGAACCCAAAAACCACGCTCGTCCCATACGAGAACTTCTTCCGGAACTGTTTGCGCCTCGTCGAAGGCATCCGGCGCCTCATGCCGCACGAGGAGGAAACGCGCACCTTCGCCATACATCTTCTGGAATGCAGCAAAGCGCTTATCATCGAAGAAAATATCACTGGACGGCTGCCTCTCCACGGTTGCACCTCCTCTTTCACCTGCTGGTGAAAAAAGAACCGTACGCCTGCGCGTGAGCATTGGTATCCTGCTTTCGTACGTGCGCTCCGGATCCACACGCACATCGTGTGCCACAAATACCCCGATACCGGATTTGTTCATAAAGCGCATGGTGTCGGTATCCGGAAACCCCCACTGTGCGTAGAGCCTTGAGTGGCTCTGGTCCTGCCCGACATAGCCGAGCAAACCGGCAAGTACTTCCGCCTCCTGTGGTATCTCCTGCCCCCGTACACAGTAGTCCGGATCCCCCGCGGAAAACTTGGGTGCCGCGATCTCCAGATGCCTGTTTTGGAATCCGTCGCTTGCTTCGTCCACCCACTCCACTTTGTGCGCCCTGCCCGGCCCCACGAAGTACCCGCAGGGATTCCCGTCCGCCACCGAGGGGCTCACAAGCCGCATCAGATCCATAATCCGTTCCGGATGCCCCTGCAGTTCGATCACGTCCGGCAGGGAAACACCCGACACGATCGTGCGCCGGTTAATGACACATTTCGCAAACTGCTGTGCGTCTTTGCTTGCATGGTGGAGACGAATGCGCACCCTCAGATCCCCAGTGGAGACAGCATCGTACAGCTGATTGAAGAGCTCCACCTGGCGTGGATCATCCAGACCTGTGGTGCGGATGCCATCCAGTATGCGTGCCGCAAGATGCACGACACCGGGCTTATTCGTCTCCGCATCGATGATGCCGATGTACGGACCGATGGATACGCGGATGCCTCCCACGAAAAACTGTTTGCCACCGATCTCCTTTGGCAATCCCTGCCGTTCCTCCTGTAAGCCCGCAAGCCCATGCTTCCCGAAGCGAATGACATCTCGCTTCTGCGCCGTACGGAAATTCGCTTCGCAGAAAGCAAAGCGCAAACTCTCCAAAGGAAGCACCAAATGCCCCTGCTCGTCCACACATGCTTCAGGACTGGGATGTGCAGGAAGAGCAAGTTCATTCTTCTGGAATGCAGCCAGAACTTCCTCTCTTGAGAGAGCATCTGCAGGATCGGCCATAGCGACACGGCCAATGGCAACATCGCGCTCGCGTGTTATTGCCGCAAGCACGCTCAGCAGGTCGTCACGGACGCCATTCTGGCGCACCTCCACTGCGCGCACGGAGAGAACGCCCACCGGGACGATGATCGAGCCTGCCTGGTGATCAACCTGCACCTTTTCCCCGTCTCGCTGAATGACTTCCAAACCCACGCGCGAGCTCCCGCTCTTCCCGATTACTTCGAGCTGCCCCTCCTGTGCGAGACGCTCAGCCAGAGCAAGATGCGCATTATGCGTGATCCCACGGACCACCATATGCCCCTGAAGTTCGGGGGCACCGTACTTTTCATTGTCTGCTATAACCGGTGTAGCCGGGAGATCGAGAATGCCGTCCGGAGAAACGATGGCGGAACGCTTCCGCATGGTCATGTGGGGAGGGATCCTAACAGAGGACACTTGAGAAATCCGCATCTATTCTGCCTTCATTCATCGTTTGACAAAAGAAAAAACTCTGGTTTTTAATACAAAAAGCCGCCCCCCCGGGCGGCAAACACATGGCGGTTCATCCCCTCCTATCCCAGAAGACCATTCACAGAGTAGAGCCCCACCGTCAGCACCGACACAATGGCCATGAGCTTGAGGAGGACATTGATGGAAGGACCGGATGCATCCTTACAGGAATCACCGACGGTATTCCCTACGAGTGCAGCCTTGTGCGACTCACTCCCCTTGCCACCCAAGTTCCCTGCTTCGATGTACTTTCTGGCGTTGTTCCAGGCTCCTCCACTGTTCGCCATGGAAAAAGCAAGAAGTACACCACTGACAAGTGACCCGACAAGGAGACCACCGAGCACCTCAGAACCAAACAGGAAACCAACAGCAACCGGGGTGGCAACAGCGATGAAACCCGGAAGCATCGTCTCATGAATGGCAGCCCCGGTGGCAATGCCCACACAGCGGGCACCGTCTCCCCGCACCTGACACTGCTTCCGGACTTCTCCGACCATGACAGACGCCGCACGCCCGACCGCATGCATAGTCAGAGCAGCAAACACATACGGGAGAGTGCCTCCAATGAGGAGACCAATGAATATCATAGGATTCATAAGATTGATGGCAGAGAGTGCCGCTGCCTCAGTAAATGCAGCAAACAACGCAAGCACAGTAAGAGCTGCAGCACCAATGGCAAATCCTTTCCCGAT
>DATDVK010000002.1:0-3963 GCA_035290085.1 Candidatus Peribacteraceae bacterium | reverse complement strand
CCCGCACTCTCCAGATACCTGCAGGTGACAGGTGTTTTCTGGATACTTGCACTCATCTCCCTGCTCTGGTCCCGGAAACATACTATTGCTTTCGGAACCATCCTTATCGTCTTCGGTCTTTTTGCATGCACAGCCATGCGTCACCTTCCGCTCTTTGTGCTGGCCGCGGTTGCTATTTCCTTTGCCTCACTCAAGCACACTACTGGGTGGCAAGCTCTGCTCACTGCTGCAGACAGACACAAGATGGCTATACTGCTCTTGAGTGCAGGCATCCTTGCTGCGCTTTTGGGACTAAACAGAATGACACGCATCCACCTGATCCGGTCTGGTACCAATACAGCCGGGATTCTTGAACAGTACGCGAGCGCGTACGATTTCCTGGAACGTACGCAGCCTTCAGGACACATGTTCAACTCCTACGATGTCGGTAGCTATCTTCTCTCCCGTGGATACCCTGATCGCAAGGTATTCGTGGACGGCCGCAATGTGGACTACGGGTATGAATTCCTTAAGAAGACTATGGATGCCGCGCAGGATCCAGCAGTATGGAAACAACTCGAAGAGGAGTATGGATTCACCTATGCCATCTTCAACTACACACCCAATCGCGAGCTCTACGCAGAAAGCGTGCCATACGCAAACCATCTGGACAGAAACCCCGACTGGGCGCTCGCCTACATTGACGACCGGGCTGCTGTGTACTTCAAGCGCATACCAGAGCATATGGAACTGATCAAACAGTACGAATACCGCTTCATCACTCCGGAGAAGCTCGACAGGGGGACTGTCTTTCGGGGAATCTCGCAGAAGAATGTGCATGAACTCGAAACAGAATTGCTGCGTATTTCCAGAAGCGAAAACGAAGGAATAAAAGCGCTGCTGCTCCTCGCAAAGCTGTACCATGCATCCAACCTGCCTGATGATGCGCTCCGGGTGCTCAGTAAAGCCATGGAACGCCAGCCGATGCATTACGAAGCATATGAGATTGCCGGGCAGGTGTACGAGAAAGCCGGCCGCTACGAGGAAGCAGTTCAAATGTTTACAAAATCCATGCAATACTCCAGCCATCTGGATGCCTCCTATGACTACGCAAAATTCGCAGAAGTATGGGGAAAGGCGGGATTCGCCAAAAACGCGGAGAGGTTCCGGAGAAAAGCACTCCTCAGCCAATAATCACTGCGAAGCGCCCAGAGCATCCAGAGAGAGATCATGCGTATAGCGAAGCTCTACTTGTCTCCGTCTTCTCTCTCCGGACACAGGCTGGATATTTCCTTTCCACTCAGAAGGGTACGTCAGCCACGGGTACCTCTCCACGGCGACTTTGACAGCAAAATCCATCAGGGCTTTTTCATCGACTGCGACGGAAACATCTGACCCCTCATACGTAACGTACAGCGTGTACTCCGTGTATCCCCGGTCGTTCCACACCATGATGTCTACAATGTGGTTCTCCTGCATCCACCCTGCAATCCGCTCGTTGGAATCCCACTGCTCCTGCGAATATCTCCTGGAATCGACCGTATCCTCGTAGCTCACCCTGGAAAGCCGGAAGAAGATAGCGGACCACTTTTCCTCCATCCCTTGCTGCTCCCACCATGCTTTCTTCATGTATGGTTCTGCGTCTTTCGCGCGTTGCTTCACAGGATCTGGCGATCCCTTCCCGGAGCACCCACCGAGTGCCGCCGCGCAGGCATACGCGCAAGCGATGCTCAGTAGAGCAGTTCTGCGCCCGCACCTCTTCTCCGGCCTCGCTGTCTCCGGAAGTTGCTCCTGCTGCATAGGTTCAACGTACAAAGAGGGGAAGCATAACAAGAAAATAGAAATTGACATATCAATTTCTTTCACTATAATCATCCCACATGATTTCTCAGGGCATTCTGTACGGCTTCTCCTATCCCTCCTTTACGTATCAACGTAAGGAGAAGGAGCTGCACACCTGAGCGCTTTCCATTCCTCAAGCTTCCTTCCTCCTTCCATGAACAGTAGGAATTTTTCCGTATCCACCGTTGCCACCGCTGTGGATCAACCAGATCCGCAAACGGCACTGCAGACTCTGCGCAACAGCATAGATCAGGCAGACGGGGAACTGCTCGAAAGTATTGCAGCGAGAACCCAACCCGAACCAGCAGACGGACTTGCAGCAAGATTTGCCCAAGAATTCAGAGATTTGTTCCCATCCTGCCCACCGCAGGAAGCAGAGGAAACGGCCAAGAGCCTCGTAGCAGAGATGCAGGCAATCTTCCCCTGCTCGCTCTGCAGGGCATCCATCACAGCGCTCATCAACGGCTTCACACATCGCGCACAGGTGCGACAGCACAAGAATCAGACGCGGGACGCGAGGCGGGAGAGGGAAATGAGCGAACGATGGCGAGCCTCTTCCACTGCATTGACTATGGATCCCCAGAAAACCGAACGGCTGCTGCAAACCATCATCGAAACCTCCGTGCGCATGCAGGAAATTCAAGTGCTGCCAACGAGTGCCCCATAAAGCCTGCTTGCGGACTCAGTCTGCATAGCAATACAATCAACCCCTCTATGCCGAAGTATATTGGTCTCACCGGGTACATGGGGAGCGGGAAAGGCGAGGTCGCGAAACTCTTGCAGAAACGGGGGTACAAGTACATCTCTCTCTCCGATATGGTCCGGGAGGAAGCAACAAAACGAGGCCTGCCTCACACGCGTGAAAACCTCCAGAACATCGGAAATGACCTGCGGGAGAAAGGCGGTGCAGGCATACTTGGCGCAAAGGTGCGTACACTCGTTGGGCAGGAGCCAGAGACCTCCTGGGTCATAGACGGCATACGCAACCCCGGAGAGACGGAGGAACTCAAGAAGCTGCCCGATCTGCAGGTGGTTGGCGTGAGTGCTGCCCTGGAGATCCTCGTACAACGCGTGCTGGAGAGAAACCGCGGCGGCACTGTGCTCAAGCGCGAAGCGATTCTGGAACGCCTGGAACGGGAGAAAGGCATTGGTGAACCCCCGGAGGGGCAGCAGGTGAAGAAGTGCCTGGAGGACGTAGACTTCTTCATCCTCAACGAAGGAACGCTCGAAGAGCTTGGCCAAAAATTCGAGCACTTCCTCAGGCTAGGAACCGGAGAAGACCGGCCGACATTTGACGAGATCTTCATGGAAATTGCGTGTACGTGGGCCAAGCGGGCAACCTGCCTGCGCCGCAAGGTGGGCGCAGTAATCGCCAAGGACAAACAGCAGCTCACCGCGGGATACAACGGGGCACCGAAAGGCGTTCCCCATTGCGCGGAGCTCGGAGGGTGCCTGCGGGAAAAGCTGGGGATCCCCTCCGGCCAGCGGCACGAGATCTGCCGCGGCACGCACGCGGAGCAGAATGCCATTACGCAGGCAGCAAAGTTCGGCATCAGCATCGAAGGCTCCACGCTCTACTGCAACACGTTCCCCTGCGTAATCTGCACGAAGATGATCCTCAATGCCGGCATCGTTACCGTGGTGTACGATAGCGACTACGACGACCCCCTCTCCAAAGAAATTCTCGCCCAGCAGAACGGACTCGTACTCAGGAGGTACGAAGGGAAGAAGATACATGTTTAATATCAAAATAAACTCTAGGCCGCTTCTCTCTGCCACACCTGCCATAGATACTCCGGAACAGTGCCTCCAGCCGTACGGATGAGGTGGTTCACAGCGAGAGTGGAACGGGAGAATGCCGGTCTCCCCCCTCTGCGAATATGCTTCTTGAGTTCGTGCGTCCTCGGATCGCTGTACAAATGCCAATGGGAAAATGTTGGCGCTTCCACAAGCGGATTGGTGTGGTTGTGCGTCGTATGATCAGGAACACCAGGAAGCATGCTCAGACCCATACGCTCATCAATTTCATCCGTATACGCAAATCCCCTTGAAACGGTGTACGCACCCATCACATCACGGGTCTTCTCCACGAGAGCATAGAGCTCATCTGTGCTCACGATCTCTTCGGGGAGTACCGGGCTG
>DATDVK010000001.1:0-9297 GCA_035290085.1 Candidatus Peribacteraceae bacterium | reverse complement strand
CGGGGGGTGGGGTGGTCGCTGTGGAAGCTTCTCTGATCACAGATTTCTCTGCGAGGAGCGCGCGATCATGTCAGCGAGCAGGCCGAAGCAAGCCAGTTGTATTCCTGCGAGAAGGAAAATGAGTCCGAGCGGTGCGAGAGGATTCTGAGTGATGATTCCAATGATGAATGTGAGGAGGGAAAGAACGCAGAGGAGAACACTCGGCGCGACAAAGAACCGCATTGGCCTGAAGTAGAGAATGATGCGGCCAATGATGGTGAGGAAATACATGAAATGCAGGGGGCCATACACACCTGTGGAGAGTTTGCTCTTTCCAACGCGCTTGTAGTAGTCGATAGGAATGAACGTGACGTTATATCCGTTCGTGAGAGCAGCGAGAGTAATGGTAATGCAAGAGGAGAAGCCGTCCGGGAAAAGGTGCATGAAGCGCTCAACGAGTGCGCGGTCCATCATGCGCATTCCGGAGTTGATGTCCGGTATGTGCATTTGGGTGAGGTGTACAGCGAGTTTTGTAAGAATCCATTTTCCGATGCGGTTGTGCAGGCCCGCTGTCCTTGGATTTATCCTGCGAGCGCCGACAACCATATCTGCTTTCTCTTTTCGCATTGCTTCGTACAGGTTCGGGAAGCGGCTGATGGGGTATGTTCCATCCGCATCCACAAGGGCGAGCATGTTCCCTTTTGCATGGCGGATGCCTGTTTTGACGGCAGCACCGTTCCCGCGGTTCGTGTGGTGGTGCACGACGGTTACGGCAGGATGTACAGCTTTCCTGAGCAATGCACCCGTCTCATCCGTACTGCCATCGTTCACCACGATTATTTCGTAGCTGTCTCCGCATTGGTTCAATGCCTTGTGGGCTCGCTCCAGTGTCTGGAGTATTGCCCCCTCCTCATTGAATGCAGGGATGATGAGGGAAATCATGGCTTCATACTAAGCGCATAGGAGGCTTTCGTGTAGAATTTTTCAGTGACTGTTTCAGATTCCATCCGCCTGCAGGGAGATATTGATCGTGCAATCGCCATAGATACCTTCCCTTGTACTGCGGTGCTCACCTGCGATATCGAGCCGGATTACGGGGCGAGAACCGGCACTGCAGCATTGCTGGAAGAAGAGAAGCCACTGAACGATGTTCTTGCATTCTGTGCCGCGAAGAAGCTCCCGCTCAGTTGTTTTGTGGTGACTTCCCTCCTGCAGGGGAACAAGGGCGGTATCCGTGTCCTCCAGGCTGCGAATCTCGATGTGCATGCGCATTCACACACACACAACACTCAGCAGTACAGAGTGTCTTCTGCAGAAGAAATGCAGAAGGCACAGGATGTGTTCTCCACGTTCTTCGGGCGTCCGTCGCTCGGGTACCGTGCCCCTCAGGGGGTGCTGTATCCCGGCGATATACAAGCCCTTTCCGGAGCCGGTTACGCGTTCGATTCTTCCGTCTTCCCCTCGCGCCGCCGTGGGTTCTTTGATTACCGCGCACTGCCTACCGAACCGTGGATGTGGAGAGGGGGAGTCCTCGAGCTGCCATTTGCTGCGCTTGCCCACTCAAGACGCCGGGTCACCGTAAGCATGCTCAAACTCCGCGGACGCCGCTTCTGGCAACGTCAGCTCCGGGAACCTGCTCACTGGCCGCACGTCTTTGTCATCGATTCCCATCTGCATGATTTCTTCACTCCCGGGAACTTTCATTGCCTCCCTCTGGCGTACCGTCTGGCGTACGGACGTCGGAAAGAGCAGGGGTTTGCACTCCTCTCCTGGCTCGTAGAACTGTTGAAGGGGCAGGGGTACCGTTTCGTGGACATGGCATCTCTCTACAGAGAACTCCGCGCTAGGAAATAACGGTGAGGTTGCCCATTGCCCCTCTCTTCAGGTCAACGGTGTGTTCAAGCACGATGGATTTCTTCTCATTGAGCATCGCAAGCTGTTCTTCCGAGAGGAAGAATCCCTTTGCATCGAATTCCTGTGACTGGAAATACGCGGATTGAGGTACGTAGCGCACGAAGAACTCATCTCCGATCTGGAGGGATGAGAATGTCGTGTTCCCTTTCAGCTCAATGCTGTCGCGGACGCGGAGGAGTTGGTCTGAGAGCGCAACTTCCCTCCGGAATGTCACGTCTTTCTTCGCCTTCGTGAATACGAGGATCTTTCGGATGATACCTTTAATGTAGTACGCCAGACGCGTATGCCATCCGAAGAGCAGCATGAAGAGCACGAAGACGATGCGCTTGAGTGGTGTAAATGTCTTGCTCATGGGAACCGGATTCAGTGCACCACTGACTGCAAAAGAATCTCCGTTGTGCTCGAATGAGTATTCGTTGTTCACCCACTGTGATGTGAGCACATCTCCTTGTGTTGTTTCGCCGATGATGCCGCAATCATTGAGGAGCAGCTTCTTGCTCTCTACATCGAAGAGCTTGATCACGCCGCCTTTTGCTGCATTGCCGAGCAGGTAGATCGGGCCGCGTTTGCGGATGAAGAAGCGGCTCTCCGGGAATACTTTCTGGAAGTCTGCTCTCTCGTATGGGAGTTTCGCTTCCCCGCGGCGTTCACCGAAATCGAGGTACGATTCCAGGTGTTCGGGGATGCGGTAGAGGAAATACCTGTCCGACTGTATGGCTGCGGGGACGATTTTTCCCTCTTTCAGACTCACGAGGAGCGCGTCTGCGACGCGCCCTGCGAGAGGCATTTCCGGCGCGAGGATTTCGCAACCGTGGGAATAGAAGTGCAGCGTCTGACGGCTGCCCATGCTTCCCGCGTAGAAGCCGTTTGGGTAGACGAAGTAGCTTAGGAATTCGGTAGCTTCCTCCATGACTTTCCGCAGGCGCTCATCTCTGTTGAGTTTGTATACCTTCCCGAGGAAGCTGACGGTGGCCGAGAGATAGCCGATGTCCGCGCCATCGTACTCCAGGCTCCATCCTTCCTTCTCATGGTGGTACTGCATGAAGTTGGCCAGTTTTTTCTCGTAGCCTTCGAGCAGGGAAGGATCCTGCAGGACATGGTACGTATAGAAGACGGGCAGGACTGCCATGGCATGGTGGTTTGCGAGCACGCCGTGCTCGTCATACTTGATGATGTAGTTGGCAGATCTACGTGCTGCCGAGAAGAACTCATCCCTGAATATTCCCGGGAAATCCCCCCGCTCATTCAAGAGCATGTAGCTGCGTATCATGCCGTAGAGCAGGAAGCCAGTTGGGCCGGTCCATCCTCTCTCATTGGGATAGAACTCATCGTACGAGCCGTCACGGTGCTGGATTTTCGCCCAGTACTTCATCCCGGCGATTGTCCATTCCCGCATCTTCTCCTGGTCTTTGAAGATATTCCCCGGCATGTTCTGGGTGTATGCCAGAGCGAGGGAGAGCGAGCCGTACTGTGGCAAACCATCGTGGTAGTCCACCGTTTTGTCCATCCAGAATGCTCTTTTGAAGCATCCGTACGTCGGGGAGTACCGGTTGCGGTCCTGGAGGCTCAGCAGACGCGGTATCTGTTCCAGTGCCTTCTCGGCATAGACGTTGCGCAATTGCGTGTTCTGTCCGGGCATAGCAGTACGGGAGGGGGAGTGGGTCAGGATTGTACCTGTGGTTTGTCTCTCACGTCACCTACCCGTTTTGCCGGTACGCCGGCTGCGATTTCGTATGGCGCAACATCACTTCTCACGACTGCGTTTGCACCAATGATTGCACCTTCCCCCACGGTCACTCCGGGAAGAATGACAGCACCTGCGCCCACCCATGCGCCGCGGCCGATTGTGATTTTCGCCCGCTTCGATACCTGCCACTTCTCTGCGAGGAAGGAGGTATTGGGATGTGAGCTCGGTACGAGAACAACGTACGGAGACAGAACGCATTGATCCTGCAGCTCCACAAGATTGCTTCGGTATCCGTCTGCGATGTAGACGCCGGGGCTCAGGTGTACCCTCTTTCCGACCTGTATGCCGGACCATCCGTACAGGCGGGACTTGAGTCCCGAAGGCGGGATGTGGCTCGCAATGGTTCGGATGCCGAGGCTAATGATTCGCCTTATCATGGTGTTATTTTCGTACATGTATTTCTCTCCGGATCGCCGCTATCTGGTCTGAGAGCAGGCCGAAGAAGAAGAGGATGGTTGCGAAGAGAATGAGGACAACGGTGCTATCCGAAATATTCCGGTCAATGTAGAGACCTTGCACAAGTAGTGCGAGTCCCAGAAGACCGCAGAGCACGCTTGCCGGGAGAAAGACACGCAGGGGAGAGAAAAGCATAGTGAGCCGGATGACGAGCATCAGCGTTTTGAGCGCATCGCGGGGGCGGACTGCACTTTTCCCTGTGCGCTGCTTGATGGCAATGGGGCAGTAAGCCACAGAGTGCCCCTGCTTCAGGAAGCAGATGGTGCTTGTCGTGGACAGGGAGAACCCATTGGGGAACAGGTGCTCGTACTGCAGGAACACCGTCCTGCGGAATGCCCGGAGACCGGAATTGAAATCAGGGATTTTTGTCTCCGTCAGGTAGTTTGCAATCAGCCCAATAAGGCGTTTGCCGGGTTGTCTGATGATGGGGCCTTTGTACCCCTTGCGCACGCCGATGACGAGGTCTGTCTGCTCGGAGATTTTTTCGAGGAGTGGGAGCAGAGATTCCGGCTGGTGTTGGTTATCTGCATCGTACGTAATGCACCATTCTGTCTTTGCTGCTCTCATGCCTGTTTTAATAGCAGCACCGTATCCTTTGTTCATGGGATGTGAAATAACAGAAACTCCGGGGATTCCGCGTGCCACCTCTGCCGTTCTATCCGTGGATCCATCGTCGACAATAATGATGTCCGCATCTCTGTGATGCTGACCAAGATATTCTTTCGCCCTCTCTGCCACGCTCCGGATGCATTGTTCTTCGTTGTATGCCGGAATGACAATTGTCGTTCGCACCGGAGCATTATGAATTGAAAGATGCATTCTTCTCAAGCAAGTTCTCGTGTTGGATTTTCGGGTTGGAGTGGTGCTTTGTAGTGAGCCAGTAGTATCCGCCGAGGGAACAGCTGAGAACAATACTTGCGAACATCAGCATCGCAAGTGCCACTGCCTCTTCCGGCTGCACCCCGAACGGAGCGAGGAGTGTGAGGAGTGCCGCATCACGTGTCCCGAGCCCGGAGGGGGCGATGGGGAGCATGGAACATATCGCTGTGAGCACAAAACAGGCAGCAAGGGGGAGCAATGGCATTTCAATGTGGATACTCCGTGCAATGGAGAAAGCCCACAGGAAATATACAGTCCAGTTCAGCAGCGTGAGGCCAACGATGCTTCCGACGTGCGGGAGGAGGCACTGAATTTTTTTGTGGTGGAACAATTTCTGTACAAAAGAGCTTTTTCTGGCAACCAGCGAAAGTATCCCTGCGATAGTGCATGCTGCAATTCCCAGGATGCAGCTCCATTTCCAGCCGAAGAGTAGGCCCACAGCTGCGATACCGAGCACACTGATGGTTATCACATCTGCAATGCGGTCCAAAATAACGAGCGCGCACCCGAGTTTCGAACTTATGCCATCGCGGCGCAGGTACGCCACCTTTCCAAACTCTCCGAGTTTTCCGGGCGTGATGAGTCCGAAGAACAATCCGAGCAGGTAGGTGCGCCAGGACTGTGCGAAGCTCTGCTGCGAACCCATGGCACGGATCATGGTGTGCCAGCGGAGAGCCTTGAGGAAGTATGTGGCGAACACCAGTGCTATTGCCGCGAGCAGAAGCTCCACTCTCGCCTGTGCTGCTGTTTCCATGAGTGCGCCGAGGTCGATTCTTGCCAGAATCCACAGGAACAGGAGAATCCCAATGATTTTGAGCAGCTGAAGGGCATTTCTGCGGTGCATAGTGCCATGGTAGCAGTTTCTTTGGCTGTCACCTGTAGGAAGAGGTGTTATGATCGTTCTATGGTTCCGGTTCCGAAGACCCAGCGGCTTGGATGGCAGCTCTCTCTGCTGGTTCTGTACGTGCTACTCATTCCGTTTGTTTGGTTATTGCCTGCGCTGCTTGCAGGCCAGGGATTTGATGTAATGCCTCTGCTCCCTGTTCGCAATTTTGCAGACACGGGGCTCTTCAGTCTTACCGATGATCTTGGGCGTTACCTGAATGCCGCGCTTCTTCCTTCCCTCGGTGTGACCAGTACCATGGATGGGCGGCTGAGCACGGTGCTTCTCGCGCAGTTTGCCCGTTTCATTCCATGGTCGGATCTGGTGGGCTGGACTGCGGTTGCCTCGGCTATTCTCGCAGTGAGCCTGATTCCGTGGTGGTTCTCTGTCCTCAAGCTCTCATCTCCTGCGACGGCTTGGTGCAGCACAGTGCTCCTCTCGTTTCTACCGCTCTTCTGGCGCCAGGCAGTGTGGCCGGATTTTTACACCTTTGCTTTTTTCTTTCTCTTTCTTTCCATTGCGTTTTATCTCTGGATTCGCGGATGCTCAGAGAGACTCGCTCTCGCCCTGGCAGGGCTGAGCTTCGGCGCATGTGCCGCGTCTAGGGATGCGTTTCTCATCTTCCTTCCGTGGATCTCTCTGGGGTACGTGCTGTTCCGCCTCCCGAAATGGAAGAAGGCTCTTGGCGGTATCTTCCTCTTCCTGTTTTGCACAGGAATTGTTTACATTCTTCCATACATCGGGGACATTCGTTCCCAGGGGTATCCTACCAACCACAATTTGGCGCTGCTCTGGCCGGGGGAGCAGAACATACAGGAGGGGTTCTACCTTCATCTGTACCCTGACCCCTATACCTACCTCTTCAACCGCGCCGCGTACGATGAGTCGCTCGTCGCCGCGTATGCAGATATGAGTTTTCTGGAGAAATTGCAGCAGCAGAAAATCTTCATTAATTTTGATGTCGGGTCGCCTTCGTTCGGGATGAAAGTTCTCAACGGTTTCTGGCTTTTTGCAGGCAGCATCCCCCCATTTTTCCAACTGCAGACACTCGGAGGTCTGGCATTCTGGCTCTTCGTGCTCCCGGGCACAGCAGTGCTGTGGAAGAGGAACAGGAACATGCTGCTCTTCCTTTTGGGGCTCGTCTTCTTCTCTGAGTTCCTCATGAGGTTTGTGATGCATTACGCCCGTGATCACACGATGGATTACGGGTGGATGTTTGCATTTTTTGCTGCCGTCGGCGTTGTGGCAGTTGCGAAGAGTTTGCATGAACAGCTGCGGCTTTCATCCCGCACTGTTGCGATCATCCTCATGACGGTGATGCTCTCAGTGCATCTCATCCAAGTGAATCGCGTCCTCTTCGGGCAACGCTACCGGAGGAGCACGGTCCCGGAAGTGATGGCAATGGCAGAAGGAGTGAATACGCTGGGTGAAAACGCAGTTGTTGCGCTTGCGATGGGAGGAGTGCGGGTAGAGCAGCTCGCGCAACTCACCGATGCCGTTCTGGTGCCTTTCCATCCCACGACGGTTGCACGTCTGGTGCAGCAAGGTTCCCTGCGCGATGTGTTCACCCGCTATGGCATTACCCATGTTCTCGGGTACGAGGGCGCGCAGGTTGCGCAGATGCGCCAGCAGGATCCTTTGCTCCGGGAAGTGCCTGTGCCTCCTCCGCTTCCGCGTGTTTCCTCCTCAAACTTGCAGGTGTTCCTCCTGCATCTCATTCGCTAGAGTTTCTTCTCTCGAAGATGTACAGGTTGTTTAAGCCCAGTGCGAAGCGTTTTCTCCTCTGGAGCTTGAATCCCTGTTTTTCCATAATCTCTGTGATGAAGGAGGGTGAGAGGCCCATTGCTTCTCCCTCTTTCATTCCCCGTTCATGCTGGTCTTCATCCCACCATGCGAGGCGGTGCCGAATGATCCCGATCAGGGGGGAGAGCATGGTGATCAATACTCTGCCTCCCGGCTGGAGCAGGCGGTGAGCTTCCCGGAGCGTGGCTTCCCTCTGCGGGATGTGGTTGAGCGATGCCACAAAACTCACCGTATCGAATGACGCATCGTCAAAGGGAAGATTCGCGCTGTCTTTCACAAGCAGCGCGCCTCCTCCGAAGTCATAGATGTCTATGCCCACACTCTCATGGCCGTAGGAGCGCACGAGCTGGTTACTGCCGCATCCAATATCAAGCAACCTCCCTTTGGCGTGCTTCTTCACCATGTTATTCCTCTCATCGCGCATCGAGCGCAGGCCAAGCTTGTTCACCGTTTCGTGCCGGAACACGAGCCTGACAGGCAGAAGGATGGTGTGTACGATGGAGGAAAACATAGCGCATGCAGGGTAGGTGCTGCATCTTGTGGCGTCAACTTGCTTCATTTATCCCCTTGGCCATTGGACGGCATTCGCTGTCGGTTCTATGATGCGTTTCTGTATGGGCAAAGTTGCGCTCATCACCGGTATCACGGGACAGGATGGCTCCTATCTTGCGGAGCTGTTGCTAAAGAAAGGGTACGAAGTGCATGGCATTGTCCGCCGCACGAGCTCTTTCAACCGTCAGCGCATAGACAAGTTATTTTTCGATCGGCATAAAGATGCATATTTGCACTACGGGGATATGACGGACATGAACTCCCTCGTCCATGTGGTATCCATCTGCAAGCCGGATGAAGTGTACAATCTCGCAGCGCAGTCACATGTGCAGATTTCCTTCGAAGTGCCGCATTACACGGCTCTCTCAGATGCTATTGGCGTGCAGAATTTGCTCGAAGCTCTGCGAATTCTTGGCTTCTCGAAGGCGCGCTTCTACCAGGCATCCACTTCCGAACTCTTCAGTGGAGACTCGAGTGAAGCGCCGCAGAATGAGAAGACACCTTTCAAACCTCGTAGCCCCTACGGAGCGGCGAAACTCTACGGGTACGAGATTTCCCGCATCTACCGTGAGTCCTATGGGTTCTATGTGTGCAATGGAATCCTCTTCAACCACGAGAGCCCACGCCGCGGTTCCAACTTCGTTACGAGGAAGATCACGCGCGGCGTTGCCGCCATTGTCGGCGGGAGTCAGGAGAATATTCCTCTTGGGAATCTGGATGCCCGCCGTGACTGGGGGTATGCGCCGGAGTATGTGCAGTCCATGCATCTCATGCTCCAGCAGGAGAAACCGGAGGACTACGTGATTGCCACCGGGGAGACACACTCAGTCCGCGAGTTCGCGGAGAAGGCGTTTGCCCATGTGGGCATCCGTCTCCAGTGGAAGGGGAAGGGGATTCGTGAGAAGGGAGTGGATTCCAAGACAGGGAAGACTGTGGTGACGGTGGATCCCCAGTTCTTCCGCCCGAACGAAGTGGAACACCTCTGCGGCGATGCGGGCTACGCGAAGAAGAAACTGGGCTGGAAGCCGAAAGTGAAGTTCGAGGAATTGGTCACCCTCATGATGGAGGCGGAATTGAAGGGGGA